>VGVM01000069.1 GCA_016874035.1 Gemmatimonadota bacterium | reverse complement strand
CGATCGCGCAGAGGAACAGCACGACGCGCCAAAGCGCGCGCACGGCGCCGCCGTCGGTCCGGAACAGTGATTCGATCGCCATCGCGCGCGCCGTGACGACTGGAGGCGCGCCGACGGTCAGGCCAGCTCGACGCTCAACGCGACCGCGTTCCCGCCGCCGAGGCAGAGCGTGGCCATGCCGGTGCGCTTGCCCCGCGCCTTGAGCGCGTGCACGAGCGTCACCAGGACGCGCGCGCCGCTGCAGCCGATCGGATGGCCGAGCGCGATCGCGCCGCCGTTCACGTTCACGCGGTCCCAGGCCCAGGCCAACGCGTCGCCGTCGGCGAGCGCCTGCGACGCGAACGCCTCGTTCGCCTCGATCAGGTCGTAGTCGCCGATCTTTGCGCCTGTCTTCTTCATGAGGTTCTGCACCGCGACGATCGGGGCGAAGAACAAGTCGCGCGGTTCCGTCCCGCCAGAGGCGTAGCCGGTGATCCGCGCCAGCACGGGCAGGCCGTGTGCAGCCGCGAACGCCTGGCTGGTCACCACGAGTGCGGCGCCGCCGTCCGAGAGCCCCGGCGCGTTCCCCGCCGTGACGGTGAGCTCCTCGGACTTCATGTCGCGCGCGTCCTTGGGGAACGCCGGCTTCAGCTTGCCGAGCGCGTCGAGCGACGTATCCTTGCGCGGGCTTTCATCCGTGGCGATCACGGTCGGGCCTTTCCGGCCCGGAATCTCGACCGAGACGATCTCCGGCGCGAAGGCACCGCCCTCGATCGCGGCGACGGCCTTCTGGTGCGACGCGAACGCAAAGGCATCCTGGCGATCGCGCGTAATCCCGGCCTTCTTTGCCGTGTACTCGGCGTAGCCACCCATGTGGTTCTGCCCAAAGGCGCACCACAGGCCGTCGTGAATCAGGCCGTCCACCATGTTCTGGGTGCCGAACTTCACGCCACCGCGCATGCCCTGGACGTAATACGGCGCATTGCTCATGGACTCGAAGCCGCCGGCGACGATGGCGTTGGCATCGCCGGCCTTGATCGCCTGGGCCGCAAGCATCACGGCCTGCAATCCGGATCCGCACACCTTGTTGACGGCGAATGCCGGAACGGTCGGCGGGATGCCCGCCTTGATCGCGGCCTGCCGCGCGGGCGCCTGCCCTTCACCGCCCTGCACCACGTTGCCCATGATCACCTCATCGAGCGTCGCGGCATCCACGCCGGAGCGCCGGACCGCTTCGCGCGCGGCGACGGCGCCGAGTTCGGGGGCCGTGAGCGGGCTGAGCCCGCCGAGGAAACGCCCGATCGGGGTCCGGGCAGCGGCAACGATAACGGGGGTGCGGGACGAATCACTCATTTGAATGCACGAGTCGAGTTGAATGCGATGGTCGCGCCGATCGACGGTAGCAACGCTTCGAGCGACGCTTCGAGCCAGCGCACGCGCGACGAGCCCCGTTCCGAGGGCAGCCGGGCGTGACCGTAGATGACCTGGTTGAGGAGCACGGCGGCGGCCATCCCCCCGGCCGCACCCACGAGCGCTTTCTGGTACGAGCCGGTCTGGTCGCCGATGTGCCCGACGGCCGAGACACTGGCCGCCGTTGCGACGCCCGCGCCCAGCACACCGGTGACGAACGCGATGTCCTTCTTCGTCCCTTCGGACGCAGTTGGGAGCGCCCGCCCCAGCATGGTGCCGGCATAACTGCCA
Organism: Gemmatimonadota bacterium; assembly: GCA_016874035.1. Classification (GTDB taxonomy): domain Bacteria; phylum Gemmatimonadota; class Gemmatimonadetes; order Gemmatimonadales; family Gemmatimonadaceae; genus Fen-1231. The sequence continues at coordinate 10,697 of VGVM01000069.1, read as the reverse complement.
ATGAGGTATCCGCCCATGCCGCCGTAGGCCCCGGCAAGCAGCTCGCCGGTGACGCGGGCCGGTTCGACCGGCGGCTTCTTGTTCGCGCCCTGCGCGACGAGCGGCGTAACCGCTACCGACGCGAGGATGACAGCGATCCCGGCGCGCGATGCGACTGTCCGAGCGGCGGACCGTATCACGAGGTCGCCTGCGCCGGCAGCGCGCGCGTTCGGATCTCGGACCGCACGCGCTCAATGAACGCCTCCACCGCGATCACGTCCTGCTTCTTGCCCTGGCCGCGCTCGCGCAGGGCGAGAGTCCCGGACTCAGCTTCGCGTTTTCCGATGACCGCCATGTACGGCACCTTCATCGTCTCACCGTCGCGAACCCGGTAGTTGAGCGTTTCGTTCCGGTCATCGAGCACCGCGCGCACCCCGGCCGCCTTGAGGCGCGCCGTGACGTCGCGGGCGTTGTCCATGACTTCGTCGGCGATCGGGATCACTCGTACCTGCTCCGGCGCGAGCCATACGGGGAACGCCCCGGCGAAGTGCTCGATCAGGATCGCCATGAACCGCTCCAACGACCCGCTCACCGCCCGGTGGATCAACACGGGCCGGTGTTGCGTGTTGTCCTCACCGGTGTACCACAGGTCGAAGCGTTCCGGCTGGGAGTAGTCGAGCTGGATCGTGCCGAGCTGCCAGCTGCGTCCGATCGAATCGGTGACGTCGAAGTCAATCTTGGGACCATAGAACGCGCCGTCGCCCTCCTTCAGTTGGTACGGCCTGCCCGTGCGGTCGAGCGCCGCCTTGAGCCCCGCCTCGGCCCGGTCCCACATCGCGTCGCTGCCGACACGCTCCTTGGGGCGCGTCGCGAACTTCAGCGTCGCCGTGAGCCCGAACGTGTCGTAATACCCCGTGATGAACCGCACGAGCCGCTCGACCTCATCGGCGATCTGGCTTTCCATCAGGTAGATGTGGCAGTCGTCCTGCTGGAACTGCCGCACCCTCGTCAGGCCGGAGAGCGCCCCGCTCACCTCGTTCCGATGCAGGACGTCGTAGGTGTTGTAGCGCAGCGGCAGGTCGCGGTACGAATGCTTCTTCGCCGCGTACATCAGGTGGTGCGACGGGCAGTTCATCGGCTTGAGCGAGAAGTCATGCTCCTGCGTCTCGTTGTCGAGCACGAGGAACATGTTCTCGCGGTACACGTCCCAATGCCCCGAGATCTGCCACAGCCCCTTGTTGTAGAGCAGCGGCGTCATGATCTCCTTGTAGTCATCGCGCTGCAGCTCGCGCAGGAACTCCATCAGGGTCTTGACCATCGTCGAGCCCCGATCGGTCCAGAACACCGCGCCGGGCGCGAAATGGTGCATCATGAACAGGTCGAGCTGCTTCCCGACCACCCGATGGTCGCGGCGCCGCGCCTCCTCGAGCTGGTGCAGGTGCTTGTCCAGCTCCTCCTTCTTCCAGAACGCCGTGGCGTAGATGCGCTGGAGCATCTGGCGCTTCTCGTCCCCACGCCAATAGGCGCCCGCAGTCGAGAGCAGCTTGAAGTTCTTCAGGTACGACGTGTCCGGGACGTGCGGGCCGCGGCAGAGATCGGTGAACGGGCCGTCGGTGTAGGTCGAGATCACCTCATCCGCGCCAAGTTCGGCCAGCCGCTCGAGCTTGAGTGGGTCGTCGGCGAACACTTTTTCGCCTTCGGCGCGCGAGATCTCCGCGCGCACGAACGGGTACTTCTCGGCCGCGACCTTCGCCATCTCGACTTCGAAGGCCGCGAGGTCATCGGGGGTGAACGGCTGGGCGACCTCGAAGTCGTAGTAGAACCCGTCGGCGATCGCGGGGCCGAATCCGATCTTGGCATCCGGGCGCAGCCGGCGCACTGCCGTGGCCAGGATATGGGCGCCGGAGTGGCGGAGCACCGCGAGCGAGCGCGGGTCGCTTTCCTTGAGCACGACGAACGCGCCGCCGGCGCGCAGCGGCGTCGTGAGGTCCAACACCTCGCCGTCCACGGCGACGGCGATCGCGGCCTTGAGTAACCCCGGCCCTATGGACGCCACGACCTCGCGCGCGGGCGTGCCGGCGGCGACCTCACGGGCGTCGCCGTTGGGGAGTACTAGGCGGATGGTCTCGGACACAAAAATGCGGCTGAATTGGAGGGTCAGTGCCGGGGGTCACGAACGCCTGCAAGTCGTGATCCGGTGGGCCTTTGCAAGCTAACGGGACCGTCGCGGCCGACGCTACGGAGCTGTCACGTCCGGGCCGCCGGGCCGCTAGGTTTCTTCCTTCTTATGAGTAGCGAAAAACAGGCCGCCGAATTGCCGTCGCGCTACGACCCGGCTGCGACCGATGCGGGCCTCTACACGGCGTGGGAATCGGCGGGCATTTTTGGCGCGTCAAGTACCGCGACGAGCCGCACCGGCGGTGCGCGCGATCCCTTCGCGATCGTCATTCCGCCGCCGAACGTGACCGGCGTCCTGCACATGGGCCACGGGCTCAACAACACCGTGCAGGACGTGCTGATCCGCTGGCGCCGCATGGCGGGCGACGAAACGCTCTGGCTCCCGGGCACGGACCACGCCGGCATCGCCACGCAGAATGTGGTCGAGAAACAACTCGCCAAGGCCGGCAAGACGCGCGACGACCTGGGCCGCGAGCCGTTTATCGAGGAAGTGAAGGCGTTTGTGGCCGAGAAAGGCGGCGTGATCCTCAAGCAGCTGCGCGCCATCGGCGCGTCCGCCGACTGGACGCGCACGGCCTACACATTTTCGCCCGAGCTCTCGCGTGCAGTCCGCGAGATCTTCGTTCGCTGGTACGACGACGGCTTGATCTACCGTGGCCACCGGGTCACCCACTGGTGCTCGCGCTGCCTGACGGCGCTGTCGGACGAGGAAGCGGAGTCGCATCCGTCGCAGGGGCTCATGTACCACGTGCGCTACGCGATCGAAGGCGACCCTTCGGCGGCCATCGTCGTGGCCACGACGCGCCCGGAGACCATGTTCGGCGACGTGGCCGTCGCCGTGCACCCCGATGACGACCGCTACCGCGCGCTTGTCGGCAAGCGGGTGATCAACCCGGCCAACGGCATCGCGATCCCGGTCATCGCGGACGCGTACGTGGACCGCGAGTTCGGCACGGGTGCGCTCAAGATCACGCCGGCCCACGACGCCAACGATTTCGACGTCGGCAAGCGGCACGCGCTGGCCATGCCGATCGTGCTGACACCGGAAGGTGCGATGCACGAAGGCGCTGACGCGGCCGGTCGCGTCCCGGCGGCGTACCAGGGGCTCGACCGTTTCGACGCCCGCAAGAAGGTCGCGAAGGCCCTCGATGCCGCCGGCGCTCTGGTGAAGACCGAGCAGCACCACAACGCCGTGCGAAAGTGCTATCGCTGCGACACGGTCGTCGAACCGCGACTCTCGGACCAGTGGTTCGTGAAGATGGCGCCGCTGGCGGCGCCGGCCCTCGCGGCCGTGCAGGATGGGCGTGTCCGCATCCTGCCGGAGCGGTGGGAAGCGGTGTACGTGAACTGGATGGAGAACATCCGCGACTGGAACATCTCGCGGCAGATCTGGTGGGGACACCGCGTGCCGGTGTTCTATTGCGTCGCGCGCAAGCCCGGCACCTGCCGCGAGCATTTCGCCTCCCGCGACGACAACCCACCCTGCCCCGATTGCGGCGGCGCTACGCGCCAGGACAACGACGTCCTCGACACCTGGTTCTCGTCGCAGCTCTGGCCGTTCTCGACGCTCGGCTGGCCGGACAAGACCGCGGACCTCAAGGCGTTTTACCCGACGGACGTCCTGGTCACCGCGCCCGAGATCCTGTTCTTCTGGGTCGCCCGCATGATCATGAGCGGGATGTATGTCACGCGTTCGGCGGACCACCCGGATGGCATCGCGCCGTTTCACTCCGTGTATCTGCACGGCACGGCACGCGACGCACAACACCGCCGCATGTCGAAGTCGCTCGGAAACGGGATTGACCCGCTCGATGTCGTGGGCCTCTACGGCGCTGACGCGCTGCGCTGGACCGTGATCGCCGGAATGGGACTCGGCAGCGACCTCCTGCTCGACCACGAGAACATCGAGCAGAGTTTCTCGACGGGCCGCAACTTCGCCACGAAACTCTGGAACATCGGGCGCTTCCTCCTGCTGCAGGTGGGCGACGAGCCGGTGCGCCACGTCGGCGAGCTGTCGCAAAAGGAACTGACGCCGGCCGACCAGTGGATCCTCGCGCGCCTCCAGGCGGCGGTCGGCGCAAGCGATGCGGCCCTCGGGCCCCCGCGCCCGGCGAACGGTCGCGCATGGGGAGAAGCCGAGCGGCGGCGCGGGCTCCGCCTCGATGAGTTCGCCGAATCCGCACGCGCGTTCGTGTGGAATGACCTCGCCGACTGGTACCTCGAGCACGCGAAGACGCGCCTGCAGCCGGGCCACCCCGAGCGTGAGGTTGCCCGCGCCGTCCTGGTGCATGCGTTCGACCAGGCGCTGCGGTTCATCCACCCGATCATGCCGTTTGTGACCGAGTCGCTGTGGCAACGGCTGCCGGGACACGAACCCGGGACCTGGCTGGCGCGCGCGCAATGGCCGCGCCGGACCGACGCCGCCCCGGACGCGCGCGCCGCCGAGTTCGACGCGGTCCGTGAGGTGATCACGGCGGTTCGCGAGGTCCGCAATGAGTACGTCGTCCCGCCGGTGCAGCCGCTGACGGTCGCCGTCACGGCTCGCGACGCGTCGCTCCAGCGGGCGACCGCCGCCGAACAGGCGTTCGCGGCTCGCGTGGCGAAGATCGAGTTCGTGGATGCGGCGGCGATTCCATCGGCAGGCGCGGCCCGGCGCATTCTTGGCAGCGGGATCGAGGTCGCCGTGTCCCTCGTGGGCATCGTGGACTTCGCGAAGGAACGCGAGAAGCTTGCCACGGAGCTCGAGGGTCTCGAGAAGCAGCTCCAGGCGCTGCGCGGGCGGCTTTCGAATGAGAAGTTTGTTGCCAAGGCGCCGCCCGCCGTGGTCGAAGCGGAGCGCGCCAAGGAGCGCGAATGGGCGCAGCGCGCAGGCCAGCTCGCCGAGAAGATCGCGTCGCTGGGAGGGACGTGATCGCGCGGCCCGCCGCGTGTTCGGCGGTCCGAGCCGCTGCGGCCGTGGCAACGCTCGCACTGGCCGGGGCCATGGGCTGCGCATCCCAAGGCATGCCGCCGGGCGGACCGCCCGACGACGCGCCGCCGCGGTTGCTGGGCGTCACACCCGAGAGCGGGACGGTGCGGACGTCGCCTTCGGCGGTGGTGTTCCGCTTCGACGAAGTGGTGGGTGAGCGACCGGCCGGCGCGAGTTCCCTCGAGCAGCTTGTCGTGATCTCGCCGAGCGACGGCGTCCCCTCTGTCAGTTGGGGGCGTAATCGCATCGCCGTGCGGCCGCGACGCGGCTGGCGTCCGAACACCGCCTACACCGTGACCGTGCTCGCCGGACTCTCCGACCTGCGCGGCAACGCCGCGAAGACGCGGTTCGAGACCGTGTTCTCGACCGGAGCCACGATCGGCAACGGGGTCATTCGCGGCGCGACCTTCGATTGGGCCCTTGGACGGCCGGCCGCGAACGCCCGGGTGGATGCGACCGTCGGCGGCGACACGCTCCTCCGGTTCGCGACGGCGTCGGACTCGATCGGCTGGTTCGCGTTGAGCTCGCTGATGCCGGGCGAGTACCTCGTCCGGCTGTGGCTCGATCAGAACAACAACCAGAAACTCGACACGCGTGAGCCCTGGGACACGGCGACCGTCTCGCTCACGGATTCCGTCCGCACGAACCTCTACGCGTTTGCGCGTGACACGCTTGGCGCGCGACTGGGCGAAGTCTCCATGCCCGACTCGGTCACCATCCGCATCCGGTTCGACCGACCGATCGACCCCGCTGCCTCGATCCAGTTGACGCAGCTGCGGCTTTTCCGGGAGCGCGACTCGAGCGACTTCCCGCTCGCGGCCGTCGCGACCGCCGCGGCTCATGACTCGCTCTCGCGGCGCGCGGCCACCGCGCGCGAGGATTCGGCCGCCCGCGCGGATACGTCGGAGGCCGGGCGCCGCGCGCTCGTGCGGGCGGACTCGATGCTGCGCGCCCGGCAGCGCGACTCGTTGTCGCGCGCCCAGACCGATTCCATCCGCGCCGCTCGCGACACGGTCAAGCGCGTGCCGCCGCCGGTTTTTGCGCGGCCCGTGCCGGCCACGGAGTTCGTGATCATTACCGGGCAACCGGTCGCGCTGAGCGACACGCTCCGCCTGGTCGTCCGCGACGTGCAGGCACTCGCGGGCCCACCGCGGACCGGGGATCGGCGGGTGGTCCGCCCGCGGCCGCAGCCGCGCGACAGCACGCAGACCAAGCGCCCGGGAGGCGGCGTCCGATGACCGACGCGCGCCGGAACCTCCCCGCCGTGAATACGCTGCTGGAGCGCGAGGCGGTCCAGGCACTGGCCCGGCGTGTGCCGCGCGAGGTCGTGGCGGATGCGGCGCGCGCGGTGGTGGAGTCCGTTCGCCGCGGCGCACACGCGCCCCCGCCGTCACCGGCGGCGTGGGACACGGCGATCGCCACCGCCGTCGACCGCGCCCTCGCGCCGACGCTCCGCCGCGTGGTCAATGCGACGGGCGTGGTGCTCCACACGAACCTCGGTCGCGCCCCGCTGTCGCGCGCGGCACTCGCGGCGATCACGGAGGTCGCCGGCGGATACGCCGCGCTCGAGTACGATATCGAGGCCGGCGCGCGCGGCTCCCGCCACGTCCACTGCGCCGCGCTGCTCTGCGAACTCACGGGCGCCGAAGCCGCGATGGTGGTGAACAACTGCGCATCCGCGCTGGTCCTCGCCCTCAACACGCTCGCCGACCAGCGGGACGTGGTGATCTCGCGCGGTGAGCTCGTGGAGATCGGCGGGAGCTTTCGCGTGCCCGCGATCATGGCCAAGGGCGGCGCACGGCTCGTCGAGGTCGGGACGACCAACCGCACCCACCTCGACGACTATCGTCGCGCGCACACGCCCGCCACCGGTGCGTTCCTTTCGGTCCACCGCAGCAACTTCGCGATCGACGGGTTCGTCGCGTCGGTCGCGCCGCGCGAACTCGCAGGATTGGCGCGTGAGCTCGGGGTCCCCTGCATCCACGATTTCGGCAGCGGGTTGCTGCTCGACCTGGCCGACGCCGGCCTCACCGGCGAACCGACGGCGCGCGAGCTCGTCGCGTCGGGCGCCGATGTCGTGGTGATGAGCGGCGACAAGCTGCTCGGCGGCCCGCAGGCCGGGATCGTGCTCGGACGAACGGCGGCCATTGCCGCGATGCGGGACAACCCGCTCGCGCGCGCCGTCCGCGTGGACAAGCTCACGCTCGCGGCGCTCGCGGCCACGCTCGCCGCGTACCGGGATCCCAGCCGCGCACGCCAGGAAGTCCCGGTTCTCCGCGTGCTGACGGCCACGGCCGACTCGGTGCGCGAGCAGGCCGCCGCGCTCGTCGCGGCCTGCGAAGCGCGCGGCGTGCGTTGCGAGATGGTGCCCAGCGAGGCGACCGTCGGGGGCGGCGCCTTTCCCACCGCGCGAATCCCGTCGTCGGCCGTGCGACTCCCGGGGAACGCGGTACAGGTCGAGGCGGCGCTCCGGACCGGTGACGTTCCGGTGATCGGGCGAATCACGGGAGGCGCGGTATTCCTGGACGTGCGAACCATCGCGGCTGATGAGCTCGTGACCGTGGCGGAGGCGGTGGCGCGCGCGGTGCGGAGCGCGGGCGCGTCGGCGACTCCGGGTACGGCGTCATGACGGAACCCACGGGAACGGACTCGGGCGAAACGACCGCCGTCCGTCGCGCACGCGTGTCCATCATCTCGGGCGAGCGCTACAGCGCCGTCATTCGCGAGACGCGGGCCGCGATCTTCTTCGACCGCGACGGCACGATCATCCGCGACACCGGCTACGTCCGGCGGCCGGACGACGTCGAGCTCATGCCGACTGCCGGCGCCGCGCTCCGCTGCGCACACAACGCGCTCCGACCCGTCATCGTCATCACGAACCAGTCAGGGATCGCCCGCGGGCTGATGACCGAGGCCGACTTTGCCGCCGTGCAACAGCGCACGTCTCAGTTGCTCAGCGAGCACGGCGCGTTTTTCGATGGGGCGTACATGTGTCCGCATCACCCGGAGTTCACCGGGCCTTGCGAGTGCCGGAAGCCCGCCTTGGCGCTGTACGAACGCGCAATCCAGGATCACGGTGTGGACCCGTCACAGTCCGCGTTCATCGGCGATCGTTGGCATGACGTGGCCCCGGCGCTGCACTACGGCGGCACCGGCGTCCTCGTACCGTCGCCGACCACGCCGGCCGACGAACTCGAGCAAGCGAAGCTCGCGGTCCACATCGCGCCAAACCTGCTGGCAGCGGTCGAACTCGCGCTCAACGCGCGATCATGAACGGCGGGCCGTGGGCGCCTCCCGGGGACGGGACCGAATGACCGCCCGCCTCGCGGTATTCGTGTCGGGGGGCGGCTCAAACCTCCAGGCGATCCAGTCGTATTTCGACCGGCGCCGCAGTGTCGCAACGGTCGCGCTCACCGTCTCCAACTCGGCGACGTGTGGCGCGATCGCGCGCGCGCGGGAGTCCGGCCAGCCGCACGTGGTGCTCAACGACCCCGGCGACGCTGACCGGATCCTGGGGGTGCTGGGCGACCACCACATCACGCACATCGCGCTCGCCGGATACCTCAAGTTGCTCCCGGCGGCGGTGGTGCACGGGTTTCGGGGCCGCGTCGTGAACGTGCACCCCGCCCTCCTGCCAAAGCACGGCGGCGCCGGGATGTACGGACACCGCGTGCATGCAGCCGTGCTGGCCGCCGGGGAGGGCAGCTCGGGCTGCACCGTACACTTCGTGGACACCGAGTACGACCGCGGCGCGATCATCGCGCAGGCATCCGTGCCCGTGCTCGCCGACGATTCGCCACAAACGCTCGCGGCACGCGTGCTCGTCGCCGAGCACTTCCTGTACCCGCGCGCCGTGCATGCGTTGGTCGCCGCCGCCGTTTCGCTCGACCCATCAGGCGGCGTGAAGCTGACATCGGGCGCTGCCCAGTACTTTTCCGATCCGCCTGCCGGAGTCAGCACACGGCTCGGCGGCTGATCCCCACACTGCAACAGCACCGCCATCTCATGCCTCGCGCACTGCTCTCCGTTTCCGACAAGACCGGCCTCGTGGACTTCGCCAAGGGGCTGGCGGCGCACGGATTCGAGTTGATCTCCACAGGCGGCACCTCGAAGGCGCTTCGCGATGCGGGGGTGGCCTGCCTCGACATCAGCGACGTGACGCGGTTCCCCGAGATGCTCGACGGCCGCGTGAAGACGCTGCACCCGGCGGTGCACGGAGGCCTCCTCGCGCGTCGCGACCTGCCGACGCACATGGCGGCGATCGCGGAGCACGGCATCGCGCTGATCGACCTCGTGTGCGTGAACCTGTACCCGTTCCGCGAGACGGCGGCCAAGCCCGGTATCACGCCGGACCACGTGATCGAACAGATTGACATCGGTGGGCCGTCCATGCTTCGCTCGGCGGCGAAGAACTTCGCCGCCGTGACCGTTGTGGTGGACCCGCGCGACTACACCCGCGTACTCGAGTCGCTCGCGCCGGGCGCGCCGGGCGTCGCGGAGCTTCGGCGCGAACTCGCGGCCAAGGTGTTTGCCCACACGGCCGCCTACGACTCGGCGATCGCGGCCTGGTTCGCCAACCAACGGAACGACGAGTTCCCGGAGCGGCTTACGATCGCGCTTGAGCGACGGCAGGCGCTGCGGTACGGGGAGAACCCGGAGCAGCACGCGGCCTTCTACGTCGAGGGCGCCGGCGCCGGCCTGGGTGCGCTCGTGCAGCACGGCGGCAAGGAACTTTCGTTCAACAACCTGCTGGACCTCGAGGGCGCGCTGCTCGCGATTGACGCCTTCGGCGACGATTGCGCCTGCGCGATCATCAAGCACACCACGCCCTGCGGGCTCGCGATCGCCGCGACGCCGGCGGACGCATACCGCAAGGCGCTCGCCTGCGACCCGGTGAGCGCCTTCGGCTCGGTGATCGCGTTCAGCAAGCCGGTGGATGATGCGACCGCCGCGCTCGTGTCCTCGCTGTTCGTCGAGTGCGTCGTCGCGCCTTCATTTTCGCCGGGCGCCATTGACACGCTCGCGGCCAAGAAGAACCTGCGCGTCCTCTCCGGCGCGCCCGGCGCCTTCGCGCCGATGGACTTCAAGCGCGTTCGCGGCGGACTGCTCGTGCAGGACCGCCCGGCGTCCCAACTGTCCGATGCGGGCTGGAAGGCAGTGACCAAGCGGCAGCCAAGCGGCGACGAACTGACCAACCTGCTCTTCGCGTGGCGTGCGGTCGCGAGCGTGAAGTCGAACGCGATCCTGCTCGCGCAGGGCGGTGCGACGATCGGGATCGGCGCCGGCCAGATGTCGCGTGTGGACGCATCGTTCCTCGCGGTGCACAAGGCCAAGACGGCCGGGCACGATACCGTGGGCTGCGCACTCGCATCCGACGCGTTCTTCCCGTTCCGTGATGGTATTGACCACGCGGCCGCGGCCGGCGTGAAGGCGATCGTGCAGCCGGGCGGTTCCGTCCGCGACGCTGAGGTGATTGCCGCGGCGGACGAACACGGCATCGCGATGGTGTTTACGGGTCGCAGGACGTTCCGGCACTAGCCGGCACGGGGGAAGCAGTACCTTCCAGCGATGC
>VGVM01000068.1 GCA_016874035.1 Gemmatimonadota bacterium | reverse complement strand
GCCCGCAGGAACCTGGACGTTTGCCCCGGCAGCGGCGATGCGGCCGTCGCGGGTGACGATGGTCCCGCGCTCGATGACGCGACCTGGCGCGGCAACGATGCGGACGTTGGTGAGTGCGTAGTCAGTGCGGGAGCTTGCCGCGGCGCGACTGCCAGGGTCAGCGGTTTGCGCCGCTGAGACGGACACCGCAACCGCGAGCGCACCCGGGACTACTGAGAGGAATCGTGGTGCCATACGGATAGGCGTGTATGGTGTGAGGGGAGTGCGACGAATCTCCTAATGTACGGCTGGCGCTCCCGGGACGCTGGCGACGTTCCGCTTGACGGCATGGCGCGACGGGGCGAGCATTTGCGACGCCTGAACGCATCCCCCACCCCAATGGTCCCCGGCTGACACCAATGCGCTTTCGTGCGGTCGTACTCGGATGGTATGCGGCGAGTTATTCGGCCGCGTGCGCGGGCGGCGGCGCTGCGGCAGGTCCTCCCCAGCCCGCCGCAGAGAGGTCGCCCGCAGCATCGGCTATCGCGTCGGCGAGTCCTGCGAGCACGCTTCCCGGATGGGCGTACGGCTTCGCCACTGACTTCGGTTCTGCGGCGGCAATGCCTGCAGCAAGCCCCGCCGCTGCCGGCGCACCCGCTGCGGCCGCTGGAGCCGCGGCTGGAGGCGGTCGCGGCGCCGCCCCGGCCCCACCCGACACGACGCGGCGCTCAGCACCAGGTAGCAGTCTTGCGCTGACGAATGCGCAAATACGCGACACGTACGGGCCAGCCGATTGGTTCCCAGGCGACCATCCGGTCATGCCGCCGATCGTCGCGAATGGGCGGCGCGACGCCCAGATCCTTGCCTGCGCGCTGTGTCACTACCCGAACGGAAAGGGTCGCCCTGAGAACTCGGGCGTCTCCGGATTGCCGGTGGATTACTTCGTGAGGACGATGTTCGACTTCAAGCAGGACCTGCGGAAGAGCGGCGACACGAGGAAGGCGAACACCAACCGGATGATTGCGATCGCAAAGGCGATGACCGATGCAGAGATCCGCCAGGCCGCGGAGTATTTCGGTGCGATGCGCTGGACGCCCTGGATTCGCGTGGTCGAAGCGGACGTCGTCCCGAAAACGAGGATCGCGGCCGGGTTGTTCGTCCCGCTTGAGGGCACACTGGCCGGGATGGAGCCGATTGCCGGACGGATCGTCGAGGTGCCCGAGGACACGGAGCAGTCGGAGGTCATTCGCAATCCGCGCTCCGGATTCGTCGCGTACGTGCCACGCGGCGCACTCGCCAAGGGCGCGGCGTTGTCCGAACGCGGCCGATGCGCCATGTGCCACGGCGCCGATTTGCGCGGACTCGGCCCCGTGCCGGGGATCGCGGGCCGCTCGCCGAGTTACCTCGCGCGACAGTTGCACGACATGAAACGCGGGACCCGCAAGGGTCCGTGGATGGAGTTGATGCGCGATGCCGTTGCCCCACTGACTTCGGACGACATCCTGAACCTGTCGGCGTTCGCCGCGTCGCGCCCGTGACCGCCGAGTACCGCTCGGCCTCAATTGGAGAAACGATGGCCTCACATCCGTTCGTGCGTTCGCCCTCGCAGGCTGCACGCTGCGCCCTGACGCTTGCACTCGCGCTCGCGTCCAGCTTCTCGACCGCGGCGCTGGCCCAAGGCGCGCCGCCCGGGCCGGCTCCCGCACTTGGCGGCATTCCGCAGTTCGAACCGGACGCCTCGTGGCCACAGAAGCCGGCTGGGTTCAGCTGGGGCCAGGTGATCGGGATCTTCGCCGACCGGCGCGGCCATGTGTGGACCTCGACCAGCAATCGCATGATCGAGTGGGACCCACAGGGCAAGCTCGTGCAATCGTGGGATGCGCGCGGACCTGACGGAAACTGGAACACGATCCACGGGCTCTTCGTTGACCACAACGATTTTGTGTGGACCAACGCACGCGAGAGCAACCTGACCGTGAAGTTCACGCGGAGCGGGCAGGTCGCGATGACGATCGGTCGGTACAACGAGACCGGCGGCAGCAACGACACGACGCTGATGGGCCGGCCGTCCGAGATCTGGGTGGATCCGGCCGACAACGAGGTCTTCGTTGCCGACGGCTACGGCAACCGGCGCGTCGCGGTGTTTGATGGCGCGACCGGGAAGTATCTGCGCCATTGGGGCGCGTACGGTCGGCGGCCTGAAGACCCCGCGGGGCGAGGTGGTCGCGGCGGTGGAGCAGCAGCTGCCGGTGGCGCTGCGGCAGCCGGTGGCGGACGCGGTGGACGCGCCGGCGCTGCAGACAGTGTGACCGCAGGCGGCCGCGGGCGCGGAGGAGCAGGCGCCGGGGCAACCGCCGCCGGCGGTCGAGGCGGACCCGGCGACGGCGGAATCGTCAATGCCGCGGGGCGCGCGGGTGGACCACTGTCGCAGGCGCTCGCGCCGGGCCGTGGGAATGCCGTGAATCCGGACCCGTCCGACCCAACGCCTGAGCCGCCCGCACAGTTCTCGATCCCGCACGGCATCGTCGGGTCGCGTGACGGCCTCATCTACCTGGCGGATCGCGCCAACAACCGGATCCAGGTGTTTCGCCAGAACGGCGAGTTCGTACGCGAGAAGATCCTGCGCGCGCGCTGCGGCGGTCCCGAGCGCGCCACGTGGGCGCCCAAGCGCCCCTGCGGCATCGAAGCAACGTTCTCAGTCGGCCTCTCACACGACGGGCCGCAGACGTACCTGTACAGCGCCGATGGCGGCACGCACGCGATCACGGTCCTCCGGCGCGCGGACCTGGAAGTCGTGGCGGAGTTCGGCACGCCGGGCGTCGGGCCGGGCCAATTGGGCCGCCCGCACAACCTCACGGTGGATCCGTGGGGGAACATCTTTGTCGCCGAGGCCGCCGGCCCAGCCGTGCGAGATCCAGCGTCGGGCGACAGCGTGGCCGCCGGCTTCCGGGCGCAGAAGTTCCGGTTTACGGGCGTTCGCCGCTGACCGCTACGTGAAGGCGGAGCGGCGCGCCCCGATCCGGGGCGCGCCGCGTCTTGCGTCAGGGCGTCAGCACCCGGATCGTGCCGTCGGCCTTGTTGAGCAGGAAGATCCGACCGTCCGTCGCGGCGCCAAACCGGAGATCGGCGCGCGTGGCCGACGCCTTTCCCTGCGCGGAGTTGGTCGCGCGAATCAGCTCGAGCAGCTTCGTGGGCGTACCGGAAGCGGGCTTGAGCAGCACGCGCCGGATGCCGGCACTGCCCCCACGCGGCGGATTGTCCGCATCGAACACGAACACTTCGCCGCTTGGGTTGTCGCCGAAGACCACCGTGTTGCGCAGCGACGGGATCGCGTTGTCCCGCACGACATGCACGCCGGTCGCCGCGACTTGTCGCTGGAACAGGGGATCGTCGTGCTGGTATTCCACGACCGGGAACACCATGGTGGCGTCGCCGCGCGCGCCGACGGTGTCCACGCCCCCGCGTGTCGCAAACCGAAAGCTGCCTTCCCAGACATTCCAACCGAGGTTGCCGCCAAGCGGTACCGTCGAGATTTCCTCGACGGTGTTTTGCCCGATCTCGGCCATATACATGGTGCCGTTCGCGGGGTCCCATGCGAACCGTTGCGGATTGCGCGTGCCATACGCGTAGATCTCGCCGAGCGGGCCACCCGGTTGACTCGCGAAGGGGTTTGTCGGCGGAATGCCGTACTTCCCATTCACCGCGTTATTCCCGAGCGGATCAATGCGCAGGATCTTCCCAAACGCGGACGCGACGTTCTGTGACAGGTTTTGCGGATCGCCACCGCTGCCACCGTCGCCGACGCCGATGTACAGCAGCCCGAACTCAGGCGTGCCTGCGCGCGCGAGGGGATTAAAGGCCAGCATTCCGCCGTTGTGATTGGCGAAGGGTTGCTCGAACCGCATGAGTTCGCGCGGCGGGCCTCCGTCGTACGTCGGCGCTGCGGCGTTCTTCGCACTCCACTCCAGGAGCACCGTGTGATGCGTGTTGCTGCCTCCGGCCGGCCTGAAGTCGGCCACCGGCCCGGTGGCCCGCACATCCACCCAGGTGTAGAACTTCCCGTAGCCCGGCGTGCCCCGCTGCCCGAACTGTGGGTGGAACGCGAAGCTCTGCATGCCGCGTTCGCGACCCTGCGACTGCACCGCGTGCCCCCACGTCGAGTCATTCGTGTCGATGTAGGATGCGACCGACTTGCCGTCGTAGCTGACGGCGTAGATCGGACCGCGCATGTCATTGACGAACAGCCGCCTCGTGCCCGGCTCATCCACCAGCAGCATCATCCGGGCCGCGATCCCGCCGATGTCGGGCACCTTGGCGAAATCCGAGACCCCGACGGTGATCGCCCCGCGGACCGAATCGATGGGCGGCAACGGGCGAGAAGTCGGCTGGGCGTTTATGCCAGCCCCCGCAATCAGCAGCAGCGCTGCGAATTTGAACGTCCGACGCATTGTAATGGTCCAATCTCGGGTTGGCCGTAGGGTAATCGGCGTGCTCATGCGTCGGCCACTGGCGCCGGAGGGCCGAACCGTTGCAACCGCTTGACACTACCTCAGCCAGCGGGCTATCCATCGGCGCCGTGCGCTCCCCCTCCATCCGACCAGCGCGAGAGTCGTTCCTCGTGGCGATCGCCGGCTGCCTTGTGGCCGCGGCGGGCGCCGGGGCGCAGGGCTTCGGATCGGGAGCGAGCCCGATCAGTGCGTCATCGGCCGTGTGCGCCGGTGAGCGCATTGATACGATCACGTACACCGCGGTCCGTCGCAACGTCGGCGGCGGCCGCAGCGGCACCGACCGCAGCGACGGACGCAGCACGGGCGGCGGCGAGCGGGGCGCGTGGATCAACGGCGCGCTCGCCGCGCTCCAGCCGCAGACCGACCCGGAGGTGATCCGCCAGTATCTGCTGTTGGCGCCGGGCGGCGTCTGCGAGGAACAGCGGCGGATCGAGTCGGAACGCATCCTGCGCGCGCAGCCGTTCATCGCGGACGCGGTGATTCATGTTCACGCCGTGCGCGCCGGCGCCGTGTCGCTCGAGGTTGTCACAAGCGACGAGTACTCGCTGTTTGCGCGCGGCTGGGGTCTTTCCGGGATGCCGATCGGCGTCGAAGCGGGTAGCCGGAATATCGGCGGCAGTGGGCGCGCTGTCTTCGGCCTGGCCGAAATCGGGCGCGGAAACGAGCCCGGGTTCGCCGCGCGATTCACCGACTACCATGCGTTCGGGCTGCCGATCCGGTTCGAAGGGCGCTGGGCCAGCCGACAACTCGATCACTCCTGGGGCGCCGGCCTGAGTCGGCCGTTCCTGACGAACTTCCAGAACACGTCGTGGGAAGGCAACGTCTCGTATGATCGGCGCTACTACACGTACCGCGAGCCGAGCATCCGTGACGTGTCGCTGGAATACGAACGCCGCCGCTGGCTGCTCGGCGGGGTGCGGCGGATCGGCGGCGAAGGCGCTCACGCTTCGGCCGGAATCATTGCGGCCGGCGAGGTCGCGAACCCGGTGCGGTCGGTGCTCATTCGCGAGCGCGGCCCCGAGCCGACCGTTGCGCCGGCGCTGACGGGCGAGTTCGCACGGTTTGACGCGACGCGCTTTGGTGTGGCGGCCGGTGCGCGAAGCGTAAGGTTCCTGCCGGTGCGCGGACTGTCCGCGCTCAGCGGGCCCGAGGACGTCCCGCTCGGGTGGGAGCTGTTCGGCCTCGCGCTCCGCGGCGTGGACGGATGGCAGGATTCGCCCGCCGACTGGGTCAGCGTGGTGTACGCCAGCGCCGCCGTGGGCGGGCCGAGGTCGCTGCTGCGGTTCGAATGGGAAGGCGAGCGGCGACACGCGATCGGCGGCCCCGACCCCGATCAGTACGCCGGGAGCGGCCGCCTCGCGTGGTTCGCGGCACCGACCAGCGATTCGCGGACGACCGTGTCACTCGAGGCGGCCATCGCGCACCGCACGCGCATTCCCGTGCAGCTCACCTTCCGCGACGACGTCAGCGGACTGGTGGGGTACCACGCCTCGGAGGTCGGCGGCTCATCGCGCATCGTCGGGCGCACCGAGCACCGATTCGCCATGCCGGTACCGACGGACCGCGCCGAGTTTGCACTCGCCGGACTCGCTGAAGTCGGACGGATCTGGGCGGGTGACGCTCCGTACGGGACCAATACGTCGTGGAAGGCCGGTGTCGGCGTGGCGCTGCTCGCCGCCGTACCGAAGGGGTCGCGCCACACACTGCGCATCGAGCTCGGCCTCCCGGTCGGCGATCGGGATCGGGCGACCCCCGAGATCCGGCTGTTTATCTACGACTTTACGCGGCGGTTCTGGAACGCGCCGCGCGCGCTCTGGCTGGCGCGAGAGGCGGCGACGGCGGCACGGGCCGTGGGCGCTCCGTAGGGAGCGGCGTTAGCAGCGGCGCCGGGCGGGGCGTAACATAGCGCGGATTCAGCGCGACCCAGCGCGCATGATTCGTGACACATCGAACCCCTGACGCGCCGCAGTGGCGACCAGCTGGTCGTAAACGGCGGCGTCGAGTGACGGTTGGCGCGACAGGATCCACAGGTATGCGCGATCCGGCGTCCCGACGAGCGCCGCGCTGTAGTCCTCGGTGAGGTCGAGCACCCAGTAGTCGGCCCACACCATGGGCAGGAATGAAAGGGCACGCGGGGCGAATCGCACTTTCAGCCTGGACGCCGGTCCACGCCGGTCAGCCAACCGTCCGCGCCCCTCGGCACGGACGGCCGCGCCGGCCGAATCGCGACAGGTATTGATGACCCGGATCGCGTCGCCGTCCAGCTCATAGGTGGCGGTCGCGTCGGCGGCACAGTTCCGCTGGAAGCGGTTCGGGAGCCGCGCCACCTCATGCCAGCGACCCGCATACCGCACCAGGTCGAGTGAATCGAGCGCGCGCACCGCCGCCGGCTGCGCATTTGCGGGCTCGCAGCTCACGGCGAGGACAAGGCAGCTGACGATACTGGTCGGACGAATTCGCATGTTGTACATAATATGTCTAAGTATATACCTTGACATCTCATATACGCCAGGCCATCATTCGGGCGTGAATCGCACACGCCAGACACGCGTCGGCCGGCACCCGATCGGGGTCGTCACGGAGCGCACCGGGCTCAGCCCACATGTCCTCCGCGCCTGGGAGCGTCGGTACCGCGTGGTGCTGCCGCGGCGCGGCGACGGTGGACACCGCCTGTACTCCGACGCCGATGTGGAGCGCCTCACGCTGCTCCACCGCGCCACGAAGTCCGGGCGCTCAGTGGCTTCCATCGTGACGCTGCCGATCACGGCACTGCGCGCGATGGTCGCTGAGGACGCCGCGCAAGCGATTGCGACGCCGACGGACGCGGCCCGCTGGTGCGCCGAGGCGATGCGGGCGGTTGCGCAGCTCCAGCCAGAGCGGCTGGCGACCACGCTCAGGCGCGCCCTGCTGTCCCTCGGCGCGGACGCGTTCCTCCGTGACGTTGTCGCGCCGCTGATGGCCGAGACCGGCGACGCCTGGCACAGCGGTACGATCTCGGTCGCGCACGAGCACGCCGCGACGGCCGTCGTGACCCAGGTGTTGGGCACTCTCACCCGGGAACTGGAACATCCGGAGGCGGAGCAACGCGTGCTTCTCGCCACGCCGACCGGCGAGCGCCACGCGGTCGGCGCGATGATGGCCGCCGCGGTCGCTGCGCATGATGGATGGCGGGTGACCTGGCTTGGCACCGACCTGCCCGCCGCACAAATCGCCAAGGCAGCCGCGGACGGCGCCACGGAGGTGGTGGGGCTGAGCATCGCCGCAGGCACCAAGCACACTGCCGCCGACGTGACGATGTTGCGGCGGGAGCTGCCCCAGCACGTCCCGTTGCTCCTCGGTGGGACGGGCACGCAGCGCGTCGCCCGTATTTCGGGAGTCTCCGTCGTGCATGACCTTGCGGGCTGGCGCGCATCGCTTCGCACCTATGCGTCGGCCGCGACCGCGCACCTCGCGGCGTCGGGAGGCCGCTGACCGCCATGAACGCATTCGCGCTCGCCGCCGGTGCGGCGCTGCTCCTTCAAGTCGTGCTGTGGCGCATCCAGCTTCGCACGCGCAACGCGGCCACCATCGACGCCGGTTGGGCCGTGATCGTCGCGCTCGGCGCGCTGGTCGCGGCGCTGGTGAGCGAGGGCGACATCGCACGGCGCACGATCGTCGCGTCGCTGGTGTTGGTCTGGGCCGTTCGCCTTGCGGGTTACCTCATTGGCGATCGGGCACTGCCGGGTGCGGCCGAGGACGGTCGTTACCGCATGCTGCGCGAGCAGTGGGGCCCGGCCGCGCCACGGAACTTCCTGGGCCTCTATCTCGCGCAAGTGTTGATCGGCGCGGTGTTCGTCGTCCCCGTGTACGCGGCCATGCGTGGCGGAGCGCCCGATGCATGGATGTTTGCGGGCATCGCGACCTGGTTGGTCGCGTCACTTGGCGAGTGGACCGCGGACCGCCAACTGGAATGCTTCCGCGCCGCCCCGACGAATCGGGGGCGCGTCTGCCGGGAAGGCCTGTGGAGGTACTCGCGCCACCCGAACTACTTCTTCGAGTGGCTGCACTGGTGGGCGTATGTCCTGATTGGCCACGCTGCGCCGGCCACGTTCGTCGGCCCCGTGGTGATGCTGATCTTCCTCTACCGCATTACGGGGATTCCCTACACGGAGCGCCAGGCGCTTCGCAGCCGCGGCGAGGCCTACCGGGACTACCAGCGGTCCACCAGCGCATTTTTCCCGTGGCCGCCGCGCGCGCGCGGCACCCAAACCGAGGCACACCCATGACGACGATCACCTTCCTCAAGATGTATGCCGTTGGCGTTGTGACCTGTTTCGCCATGGACCTCCTCTGGCTCGGCGTCGTGGCGAAGGGGTTTTACCAGCGGCAGATCGGTCACCTGATGCGACCCGACGTGCAGTGGGTCCCCGCAGTGTCGTTCTACCTGCTCTATGTGGCGGCACTCGTCGTGTTCGTCGCGGCACCGGCGGTCGAGCGGCAGTCGGTGGCGCGCGCGGTCGGCTACGGCGCGTTCTTCGGCCTCGCGGCCTATGCCGCCTTTGACCTGACGGCGCTGGCCCTGCTCAAGGACTTTTCCCTCAAGGCCGCGCTCGTGGACCTGGCCTGGGGTGCATCGCTTTCGGCGGTCGTGAGCGGGACGATCGTTGCCGCGACCCGTGCATGGACTTAGCCCGCGGTGCGTAACGCCGACATTCTCCGCACGGCGACGGACCAGATCACCGCAAACAAGCTCCGGTCGTTCTTCACGCTGCTCGGCATCATCGTCTCCGTGACCTTCCTTGTGGCGGTCGTGGCGATCATCCAGGGCATGAACGCATACGTGAAGGACAACGTCGCCGGCGCGGTGATCGGTGCGAACGCGTTCCAGGTGCGCCGCACGCCCATCAGCATCGGGCGGTTCGACGACGAGGCGTGGAAGCGGGTCGAGCGCCGACCGCGCGTGGACGAGCGGGATTTCGCGGCGGTGCGCGCCGCACTGCCGGATGCCGAGGCGATCGCGCTCACGTCCGGATTCCCCACCCCGATCAGCGACGCCATCTGGCGCAATCGCGCGATCGGCGATGTGCCGGTGTACGGCGTGACGCCGGGCTACCAGGTGGTGCAGGACTATCGGATCAGTGAGGGTCGGCCGCTCGCGGAGCTCGACGTCTCGCAGCGCCGACCCGTGGTCGTGATCGGCAACGACGTCGCGACCGACCTGCTGGATGGTGTCACGCCGATCGGGCAGGAGATCCGCATCGGCGGCGAACGGTTCGAAGTGATCGGCGTCGTCGCGCCCAAGGGCCAGGTGCTGGGCCAGTCGTTCGACAAGTTCGTGATGATGCCGGTCACGCGGTTCGAGATGCTGTATGGCCGGCGGCAGACGGCGACGATTTCCGTGAAGATGGGCCAGGCGGCTGATGTTGCCCCGGCCATGGATCGTGCGGTCGAGGCGCTGCGGATCGCCCGCGGCCTCCGCCCGGTGCAGGAGGACAACTTCTCGGTCGAGACCGCGGACGCGCTGGTGGCGTTTTGGAAGAACCTGACGCGCGTCCTCTTCAACGTCATCCCGGCCGTGGTCGGCGTCGGCATCGTGGTCGGCGGCATCGTGATCATGAACATCATGCTGATGGCCGTGACGGAACGGACGCGCGAGATCGGCATCCGAAAGGCCGTGGGCGCGCGAGCGCGCGACGTGGAGCGCCAGTTCCTTGCCGAGGCCGTCCTGCTCTCCGCCGCCGGAGGGTTGATCGGTGTGCTGGTTGGCTGGGCGGTCGCGGCGCTCGTCGCGGCCGTGTCGCCACTGCCGGCGGCCATCACGTGGTGGTCGGTGGCCGTGGCGATCGCGCTGGGCGCCGGGATCGGCGTGTTGTTCGGGGTCTATCCCGCGCGCCGCGCCGCGCGGCTCGACCCGATCGCTGCGATGCGGGCTGAGTGACGATGCGGTATTCCGCCGGGCAGCTCCGGGAGAACCTCACGATCGCGTTCGACACGCTGCGCGCGAACAAGCTGCGGAGTGCGCTCACCATCCTCGGCGTGGTGATCGGCGTGGCGACGGTCATGACGATGGCGACGATCGTGGACGGTATCCAGACGCAGATCGTGCGGTCGTTCCAGGTGGCGGGCCCGACGACATTCTACGTGCTCCGCATCTTCGGGGGCGGCCGCGGTGACCCGAGCAATCCGCCCAAGTGGATTCGCGTCCGCCCGGAGCTGCGGACGGAGGATGCCGAGGCGATCGCGGCACTCCCCGAGATCGAATACGCGGGGATCTGGGTGCGCGCGCAGGGGCGCATCGAGTACCTCGGAACCCGCACGCAAGCGCTCGCCGTGTGGGGCGCCGACGACGGGTTCTCGGCGATCCAAGGTGGAGGACTGGAGGGCGGGCGGTGGTTCACGCGCGCGGAGCTCCGCTCGGGTGCGGCCGTGGCCGTGCTCGACGTGGAGCGGGCGCGACAGGTGTTCGGGCGTGTGGATCCGATCGGCAAGACGGCCCAGGTCGCGGGCCGACCGCTCGAGGTGATCGGGCTGTACCGACCCGAGGACAACATCTTCCAGCCGCAGGGCCAGGAAGTGGGCGCGATTGTCCCGTATCGGTTCGCCCTTTCCGGATATCGCGTGGACCGGCTCACGTCGCAGTGGATCCCGGTCAAGCCGCGCGAGGGCGTGACGATCACCGCCGCGCAGGAAGCGGTCACGGTATTGCTCCGCACGCAGCGCGGACTCCGTCCCGCCGACAAGAACAACTTCGACCTCGTGACGCAGGACCAGGTGCTCGAGACCTTCAACCGCATCACGGGGGCCTTCTACCTCGTGATGATTGCGCTGGCCTCGGTCGCGCTCATGGTGGGCGGCATCGGCGTCATGGCGATCATGATGGTCTCGGTGACGGCGCGCACGCGGGAGATCGGCGTACGCAAGGCGCTCGGGGCTACGCAGCGCGACATCCTGACGCAGTTCCTGACCGAAGCCGCCGCGCTGACGCTGCTCGGCGGCGCGATCGGCGTCGTCACCGGGCTGTTGATCGGCCAAGGGCTCACGCGACTGATCGACATCGAGGCGACGACACCGATCGGCTACACCGCGATCGCCGTGTTCGTGAGCGTGGTGATCGGCCTGGTGTTCGGCGTCGTCCCCGCGCGCCGTGCCGCCAAGCTCGATCCGATCGAGGCGCTACGGTACGAGTAGGGCGACCCGCTTCGCGGGACTCAGTCGAACGCCGCGCCCACCATGATCTTCCGGATCAGCGTGTACGGGCTGCCGTGCGAGATCGAGTTGGTTTGCGTGGGCTGGCCCTTCGCGTCGCCGCCGGTGCCGTGCTTCTGGTACTCGTCCGGCCCCGTGACCGCATCCAGGTTCGCCCAGAAGTCGGTCGTGATCGCGTTGTAGGTCACGTCGGTGACCATGCGCGTGATCTTCCCGTTCTTGATCTCCCAGAACATGTGGCCGCCGAACTGACCGTTGTACCGCTGCTGGTCGATCGAGTAGCTGCCGCGCCCGTCAATCATGACGCCGTCCTTCACGTCGGCGATCATATCCGCGAGCTTGGGCGAGTTGGCCGGCCCGGGCTCGAGGTGGATGTTCGGCATGCGGAGGAACGGATAGTCGCGCCACGAGTTCCCAAACGTGCAGCCGCGGCTGAAGTTCTCGCCGACGTGGTGCGCGGTCTCGCGGTTCGTCTGCAGCCCGACGAGGATGCCCTCGCGCACGATGGGCCACTTCATGGACTTCACGCCGTCATCGTCATAGCCCACCGACCCGATCCCGTCATCGGTCTTGTCGGCGGTGATGTTCATGTGCTTGCTGCCGTACTTGAGCTTGTTGAGGTCGCTGATCTTCACGAAGCTGGTGCCGGCGTAGTTCGCTTCGTAACCGACGATCCGATCGAGTTCGGTCGCGTGCGCGACGATCTCGTGGATCGTGAGCATCTGGTGGCTCGGCGAGAGGATCAGGTCGCGCAGCCCGCTGGAACCGAGCGGTTTCGCCGTGCAAAACTCGACGGCTTCGTTGGCGACCTTCTCGGCGACCGCAAGGAAGTCCGTCCGTTCGGCGACTTCCCAGCCGCCGCAGCGCGCCTCGCCGGGGTAGTTCCGCGTGCGGGTGACGTCCCCGACCCTCGCGGTCACGCTCAGCGTCGGCGTGGTGACGTACAGCTCCTGCTCGATAAACGACCCTTCGCTCGAGGCGAAGTAGCGCCATTCATATGAGTGGTTCGCCGAGACGTTGATCGCCGTGACGCCCTGCACACCCTTCGCCTTGTCCACGATCGCCTGCGCCCACGCCTGCTTGTCGGCCTGCGAGACCGACGTCGGGTGCTTCACCATCGGCGTGACGTAGTTGTCGATATACGCCTGCACGGGGGCCAAGCGAACGTCCGCCTTCTTTGCGATCGCGCTGGCACGGGCAATCTCGGTCGCCATGCGCGTGATCCGTCGCACTTCTTCTTCCGTCACGATCGGGCTGGAGGCAAAGCCCCAGACGCCGCCATGGATCACGCGGACGCCGAATCCAGCCGGCTGGCGATTCGCGTCGGTCGGGATCTCGCGGAGCTGCCCGCCGCCGCGACCG
>VGVM01000067.1 GCA_016874035.1 Gemmatimonadota bacterium | reverse complement strand
TGCACCCCACAGCACCCACAGTGTGCCGATCAGCCACACGAGCGACGCGCCGGCGATCGCCTTCTCCTTAGTGACCTTGCCGGCCGCGAAGTAGGCAATGCCGATCAGCACGGTCACCCAGATGGTGAAGACGTCGAACCGCGTGAGGATCGCGAGCACATACGGACTCGCGGTCGCGACGTCGAGGAACCGGGCCGGACTGACGCTCACCTGCGAAGGGTCGGTCAGTGTGCTGACGTCGCTCATCATCAGGCCCTGCACGGTGGTAATCACGCCGCCAATTATTCGCGGTATGTAGGCCAAGGCGGCGATCACCATGCTTGTCCCGAACGTGATTTCCGCGCCGAATGACTTCGCACCGACCCACACGAGGACTCCGACGCCGCAGAGCGCGAGCGGCGCGCCGAGTATCAGGATGAACGGCATCAGCTTGCGCTGAAAGTTCATGCCGGCCTCGAGTTGCTCTGCCGTGGGTGCGGGGCCGCCCCCGGCGGCTGCGGCGGCCATGCCCTTCCGCATTTGCGCCTCCATGATCGGCTCCATCACGTTCTTGCCCATGAAGAGCACGCCGCCGAGCAGCAACGCCACCGCGAAGAACACCGCGCCGCCGCCGCCCTTGGCCCGCCTCGCAAAGACCTTGGCCGGGGTCGTGAAGATGTCCACGAGATCGTCAATGACGCCGGGCTCGTCGGCCTTGGTGGGCGCGGGCGGCATCAGGGCGGGGTCGGTCACAGGTCACCTCGTACGGTTGTGGGGCGGCGCGTCGAACGCTGTCGCCGTGCTGGATCCTACGCAAGGCGCGGCGCCGGGATTCACCGGAGGGCGTGCGATAAATTGCCGGGCATGCGTGGCGCACTGGTGGAAATCCTCGACCGGCAGGATCGGGCGCTGTTCGCGCGCCTCGTCCTGCACGGGGACGCGCCGGCGCTCACACGGGCTGCCTGGGTGGCGATCACACACGCCGGTGGCGTGACGGGGAGCTTCCTGATCGCGCTGGTTCCGTTCGTCGTGGCGACCGGCGCGTTCAAGCTCGCGGCCATGCAGACCGGGTGGATCCTCGGGATGTCGCATGCCCTCGTGCAACTCGTCAAGCGCAACGTGGTGCGCGGGCGCCCGCACGAAGTGGCCGACACCACCGCGCATGTGCGAATCCCGGATCGCTACTCGTTCCCATCCGGTCACTCGGCGGCCTCGATGGCGGTGGCGTTCGGCTACGGCGCGACGTTTCCGTCCCTCGCGGCGCCGCTGCTGATGGCTGCGGTTCTCGTCGGGTTCTCCCGCGTGCGCCTCGGCGTGCACTTTCCCGGGGACGTGATCGCCGGGCAGTTGATCGCGATCCTGACCGGGATCATCGTCCGCGCCGCGTGGTAGGTCCCGTCCGCGCCGACGGGTTGCGGCTCGCGCTGTTCACCGACACGTACACGCCGCAGATGAACGGCGTGGCGCGCACGCTCGAACGGCTCGCCCGCACGATCGCCGCGCGCGGCGGGGCCGTGCGGGTCGTGACCGTTGCGGACCCGGACGCCCGCGACGCGCGCGACGCGCGTGGCGTACATGACGCGGACGGCGCGGCGGTCGGAGTCGAGCGCTGGCCAAGCGTCCCGTTCTGGGCGTATCCACAGCTGCGGGTCGCGCCGCTGATGGTGAACCGCGCGGCGGCCGTGATTGACGAATGGCGGCCGACACTCGTGCACGCGGCGACGGAGTTCGGGGTCGGGCTCGCCGGCATGTTCGCTGCACGCGCGGCAGGCGTGCCGCTGGTCTCGTCGTATCACACGCATTTCCGGGCCTACCTCGAGTTCTATCGGCTCGGCGCCCTGGGGCCGGTGTTCTGGCCGCTCTTTCGCGGCATCCACAACATGGGGGCGCGAACCTTCGCGCCATCGGCTGTCGTGGCGCGTGAGCTGGCAGCACTGCGATTCCACAACCTTCGCGTGTGGACGCGGGGCGTGGATCCGTCGCTGTTCGACTCGTCATTTCGGAGCGCGGCGATGCGCGCACGACTCGGGGCGCGGCACGAGCGCGACGTGGTCGTGCTCTACGTCGGGCGGCTTGCCCGCGAGAAGGGCATTGACGTCCTGGCGCGCGCCTGGCGACTGGCCGCCGCGTCGCCTGGGGTTCGTTTCGCCGTCGTCGGCGATGGCCCGGCGGAAGCCGAGTTCCGGGCGGCCGCACCCGAGGGCACGTGCTTCATGGGGCGGCTGACGGGCCGCGCGTTGTCCGAGGCCTATGCGTCCGCCGATCTCTTCGCGTTCCCGTCGGTGACTGAGACGTTCGGCAATGTCGTGCTCGAGGCGATGGCGAGCGGATTGGCTGTCGTGGCGCCTGACGTGGGTGCGACGACTGAGTACGCCACGGCCGAGACGGCCCAGCTCTTCCGTGGCGGTGACGCGACGTCGCTGGCCGAGGCGATCGGCCTGCTGGTCCACGATGCGCCGCTGCGCGCGGGTCTCGTCTCGCGTTCGCGCGCGCTCGCCGCGCGCATGACGTGGGAAGCGGTGTTCGACCAGCTGCTCACCGACTATCGCGAGGTCGTGGCCACGGCCCGCCCGTAGGGCGCGCCCGCGAACGTACCAAAACCCCGCCGGGACTGGCATGTGGCGGGCTTCACGCCAAACTTTCGGGATGCTCCTCTCCAGCCCCCGCCTGTGGCGCGCACGGACCGGCTCCGGATATCGGACGCGTGGTGCACGTGTGTTACGCAGCGGCCTGGTCGCATGGGTGCTCGCGATGGCGGTTCTTGGGGTGCCCGGTCGCACGCACGCCCAGGCCCCGCCGCCCGTGAGACCGGGCGGCACGGCTGACGATTCGCTTGCGGCGCCGGACTCGATGCTGGCCGCGACGCCGGCGTCCTGGGATCTCGAGATCGAATCAAATGCGTCCCGGGCACGGGTGACGCACTTCGTCGGGCTGTTCACCGGGCGGGTGCGCAGCGCGTTCCAGGTCGCGCTCAACCGGCAGACCCGCTACGCGCCGATGATCAGCGAGCGACTGCGCGATGCGGGGCTCGCGCAGGACCTGACGTATCTCGCCATGGTCGAGAGCTGGTACAACCCGGACGCGTATTCGAAGGCGGCCGCCGTCGGGATGTGGCAGTTCATGACGCGGACGGCCAAGGGTGTCGGGCTTCGGGTGGACTGGTGGGTGGATGAGCGGCGCGATCCCATCCGTTCCACGGAAGGCGCGGCGCGCCTCCTGGCGTCGCTGCACGATGAGTTCGGCGGGTCGCCGTTCCTGGCGGCGGCCGCGTACAACGGTGGCTCCGGGCGCGTTGGGCGCGGCCTCGCACGCTTTGCCTCGCGGGTGGATACCGCGGTGGGCGAGAACCGGTTCTTCGCCCTCTCCGACACGCGGTATCTCCGCGCTGAGACGCGCGACTACGTCCCGAAGATCATCGCCGCTGCGCTGGTTGCGAAGCAACCCGAGCGCTACGAGTTGCGCGTGGATTCGATCGCGCCGCTGGCGTTCGACTCGGTCTTGGCTCCGGGTGGTGCGCCGCTCGCCGCTGCGGCCGCCGCAAGTGGCGCGCTGGTGGACGAGATCCGCGAGCTCAACAACGGCATCCTGCGCGGCATGGTGCCGCTCGGCGACTCCATGTGGCTGCGGGTACCGGTCGGCACCGCCGAAGGGTTCAGTGAGCGCTATGCGGCGCTCGACTCCTCGGAGCGCGTGTCCGTGACGCGCGTCGTGTCCAAGAAGGGTGAGTCCATGGTGTCCATCGCGCGGAAGTACAAGCTCACGTCGAAGAAGCTGGGCTGGTACAACCCGCGAGTCTCACGGCTGAAGAGCGGCAACCTCGTGGCAGGGCAGGCGATCCTGGTGCCGAGCGCTGCTGTGGTCGCAGCAGCGAAGGACGTGCCCAATCCAGCGATCGAACGCTATCCGCGGCGCAGCGTCCGGCAGGCCCCGAGGGCGTCGGCGAAGGCGCCAGCCAAGGCGCCAGCGAAGGCGCCGAGCACGAAACGGCCTTAGTCGGGCGGTTGTAGTCGACCTGCGGTCAGTCGGCAGGCCCCCGGCGCGGCTATCGCGCCTTGTAGTGCCCGCTGCGACCGCCGGACTTCTCGCGCAGGCGAACAGCTTCGATCCGCATCGCCTTGTCGGCGCTCTTCACCATGTCGTACACGGTCAAGAGCGCAACGGTGGCGGCGGTCAGCGCTTCCATCTCGACCCCCGTGGGACCGACGGTCGCAACTGTTGCCGTCACGCGAACTCCACGGGGGCGAGCGGTGAGCGCGAGGTCCACTCCGACGTGCGTGAGCGCCAGCGGGTGGCACAGCGGGATGAGCTCCGCCGTGCGCTTCGCGGCCTGGATCCCCGCGAGGCGGGCCACGGCCAGCACGTCGCCCTTCTTCGATGTGTTCGACCGGACGGCAGTCCACGCAGCCGCCGACATGCGGATCTCGCCGCTGGCAACGGCGCGCCGCTCGGTGGCACGCTTCGCTCCGACATCCACCATGTGCGCGCTGCCTCTCGCATTGACATGCGAGAGGGGGGAGTGCTTCCGGCGTTTGCGCGGCGGCACGATCTCAGGCCGCCAGCAGCGGGGAGATCCGCCGCAGGAGCGTCCACGCGACCAGCTGCGGCGCGGCGTTTTGTTCGGCTTCGCGCTTCGCCTCCTCGACACAGACCACGGCGCGCGCTGCGTTTCGCGCGGCGTGGTCGTCGCCACGCGCGGTTGCCGCTGCCACTTCGCGGTGCAGCAATGCGGTCAGTGCATCGAGCGCATCGGAGAATCCGCCGCGTGCGCCCGTGCTGCCTTGGAGGTACGCAGCCCGAAACAGCATCCGCTCGCCGCCCCGCGCAGCCTCGAACAGCGCACTCGCCGTCGCACCCGCGCCCGAACCGGCACCGGCCTTCGCGTCAGCCAACGCCGCGAGCGCGCCAGGTGACCCTGCGGCCGCGAGCTCGGCGGATGCGCGCTTGGCCACGGCTTCGGCCACCGGCAGGGCAAGGAACTCGCGCATCGCGGCCTGCGGCAGCGCGGGCACGCGAATCGTCACGACGCGCGAGCGAATGGTGGGCAGCAGCGCGCCGGGCTCGCTGGATGTGAGGATGATGGTCGTTCCGGGCGAAGGCTCCTCGAGCATCTTCAGCACGGCGTTCGCCGCCTCGGCGCTGGACGCCTGGGGCACCATGCGTTCGGCGTCCCCGATGACGAAGACTTTCCGGGAGCCCAGGGCCGGCTTCTTCGCCGCGCGGTTCACGAGCACCCGCGCATCGTACACGAAGATCGCCGACGAGCCGTCGGGGCGCGCGTAGAGGCCTTCCTCGACGCGTTCGCGCGCGGATTCGGCGATCTCGGACGCCGCGTCGTCCACGTCAATGTCGGAGGCGTCCCGAAGTCGCGGGCGCGGGAAGACCCAGATGAGGTCCGGGTGCGCCGCGTCGAGCGCATAGCGGCACGACGTGCAGGTGCCGCACGGTTCGGCGCGGGCATCGCGCACGGCCGTTTCGCAGAGGAGCAGTTGGGCAAGCCAGAGCGCGAGTCGCTGCTTGCCGACGCCGGCGGGGCCGGCGAGGAGCATGCTGGCCGGGAGCGTATCGCGCCCGGCCTGATCCGCCAAGCGGCGGCGCAGCGATTCATGGCCCACGAGCGGGTGTAACGGCACGGCGGTAAGATAGCGTTCATGCCTCGACGCATTCATCCAGCCATCGCGCCGGCGATCATTGCCATCGCGCTCCCGGCGTTCGCCTCGTTTGCCGCGGGCCAGGAAGCCCCGGCAGGCGGTCCCACTCCCGCGCGTGTCCGCGCCCGCGCGCTGGGGATTGCGCCGGGTGTATTCACGCCGGGCGCGAACAACGCGATTACCGATGTCGCCGGTGTCCGCGTTGGGCACGCGACCGTGGACGTCGGCGACCGCGTGCGCACCGGAGTGACGGCGATCGTGCCGCACGCCGAGAATGCGTACCAGTCGCGGGTACCGGCCGCGCTGCACGTGGGCAACGCCTTCGGGAAGCTGGTCGGCAGCACGCAGTTGATCGAGCTGGGTGAGCTCGAGACGCCGATCCTGCTCACCTGCACCCTCTGCGTCTGGAAGGCTGCGGACGCGCTGGCGGAGTGGATGCTGGCGAAGCCGGGCATGGAACGCGTGCGCTCGATCAGTCCGGTGGTGGGCGAAACGAACGACGGCGGACTCAACGACATCCGGTCGCGCCCCGTCACGGCGGATCACGTGCGGGCGGCGCTCGACGGTGCCGCGTCCGGGCCGGTCGCCGAGGGCAGCGTCGGGGCGGGGCGGGGCACCGTGGCCTTCGGCTGGAAAGGCGGGATCGGGACGGCTTCGCGACGGCTTCCGGCGTCGCTCGGCGGGCACACGCTCGGGGTGCTGGTCCAGTCGAACTTCGGGGGCGTGCTGCAGATGGACGGGGTGCCGGTTGGCAAGGCGCTCGGGCAGTACGCGTACCGATCGGAAACGAGTCCGGAACGCGGCGACGGATCGGTGATGGTCGTCGTGGCGACCGACGCACCCCTGTCGGACCGCAACCTCGAGCGGCTCGCGGCGCGCGCGATGCTGGGCATCGCCCGCACCGGGTCGAGCGGTTCGAACGGATCGGGCGATTACGTCATCGCGTTCTCGACGGCTGCCGAGGTGCGCCGCCGCTGGGATGCCCCGCGCCATACGACGACTGAACTGGCGAACGAAACCGTGTCCGCGCTGTTCCAGGCGGCAATCGAGGCTACGGAAGAGTCGGTGTACAACTCGTTGCTGATGGCGACGTCAGTGAGCGGGAACGGGCGCCGGGTTGAAGCGATCGACATCGAGCGCGTGCGCGAGGTCGTGCGTCGGCATCGCCCGTAGGACCCACGGGTGCGAGCGGCCCGGGAACTTTGGCGCGACGCCGCGGATAGGCCCGGCATGACGCAGGGCACTCCTGCCGGTTCGCCGCGCCACCACTGGGTGGTGCGCGTCACCCATTGGGTGAATGTCGTGGCGCTGTCGCTGATGGTCGGGAGCGGTCTCCGGATATTCAATGCGTACCCGGCGTTCGCGCGGAAAGGCGAGACGTTCTGCTGCTATCCGTTCGAGGGGATGGCGATCCAGTCGTGGCTGACCTTCGGCGGTTGGCTTGCCGGAGCGCGGCAGTGGCATTTCGCCATGATGTGGGTGCTCGTGGTGAACGGGCTGATCTACATGGCGTGGGTGTACCTGCACGGCGAGTGGCGCGACCTCGTGCCGCGCCGCGGCGACCTGCGCGACTCCGTCGAGATGGTGAAGTACTACGCGTTCGTCCGCAAGGATCATCCGCGCCAAGGCAAGCACAATGCGTTGCAGAAGGCGGCGTACTTCGCGCTGCCCTGGATCGCATTGCTGACGGTCGTGAGCGGCATCGCGATCTGGAAGCCGGTACAGTTCGCGGGTCTCACGGACCTGCTCGGCGGCTACACGTGGGCCCGCTACTGGCACTTTGTGTCCATGGTCGCGGTGGTCGCGATTGCCGTCGGACACGTGTTCATGGTGTTCGCGGTTGATCCCTACGCGCTTCGGTCCATGACGACGGGGGGCTGGAGCGAGCGTCTCTCGCCGGAGGCACGCAATGCGCGCCCCTTCATCAACCTGAAGCTATGAACCGACGCGAGATGATCGCCGCCGCCGGTGCGACGTTCGGCAGCGCGCTGTTGACCGCATGCGATTCCACCGGGCCGGCACGGGCCGCGGGCGCGCTCACGTTCGCGCAGCACAAGAATGAGACGCTGGAGCGCGCGTTGTTCTCCCACCGGTCGCGGGATCGTGTCGCGCCGGGCGTGGGCGTCGCGGGGGACAAGTTCCCCAGCTACTTCATTTCCGATCGGGTGCCGATCTGGGACGCGGCGATGCGCGGCGCGTGGAGACTTGAGGTGGGCGGCATGGTCTCACGGCCGATGGCGTTCTCGCTCGACGACCTGATGCGGCTGGAACGCCAGACCCAGCGCGTCAACCACTACTGTGTCGAGGGGTGGACGGCGGTCGCCGATTTCACGGGTGTCCCCGTCTCGGCACTGGCGGCCGCGTGCGGGGTGGACCCCGCCTCGCGGTTCGTGGACTTCGAGTCGTTCGACGATGGCTACCACGAGAGCTGGGACATCGAGAGCGCCATGCACCCGCAGACCATCATCGTGTATGGCAAGGACGGATCGCCGCTTTCCGCGGCGTACGGTGCCCCGGCTCGCGTGCACTCGCCGGTGAAGTACGGCTACAAGAACACCAAATACCTCACCCGCGTGATGTTCCTGCCGGCCGCGAACGGCGGCTATTGGAGTGACCGCGGCTACGAGTGGTACGGCGGACTGTAGGGCCAGGCGCGTTCCACGCGCGCGCGGCGCTCAGCCCGACCGGGCCTTGGTGAGCGCGGTGCCCACCCGCACGCGAAGCGCAGTGAGGTCATCCGGCAGCGGCGCATCCTTGGCGTGATGCAGGAAGCTCCGCGCGAAGGCGACATGGCTTGCGCACCCGGTGCAGTCGGCGAGATGCCGCTCGATCGCCTCCCACTGGGCCCGGTCCTGTTCACGGTCGAGCCAGTCCCAGACTTGGCGGATCACGTCTTCGCAGCGGACGGTCGTCGCGTTCATGGTGCGCCCCCCTTACTGTCGGCGGCACCGTGTTTGCCGCGAACCAGGCCGGCATCGCGGGCGCAGGCGATCAGGTGCTGCTGCAGTTCGCGCCGCGCCCGAAAGAGTCGCGAGCGCACCGTGCCCAGCGGTACGCCGAGCTCGGCCGCGGCCTCCGCGTAGCTCAGGTCCCCGAGGTCCACCAACGCGAACGCGAGGCGGTAGGGTTCGCCCAGCTGGGTCATCGCTCGCTGGAGCGCGGGGCCAAAATCGAGGCGATCGAACACGTCCTCATGGCCGGCCTCGCGAGCGGCGCGATGCAGCGCCACACTGGCGACGGTTTCGTCCGCCGGGTCGCCCTCGTCCAGCGAACCGACGATCCACTTCTCCCGCTCGCGCCCGCGGAGAAACGTGTTCCGGCAAATCGTAAACAGCCACTGGCGGGCACCGAACTCCGGCTTGAAGGTGTCCCGCGCGCGGTACGCCCGCAGGTAGGTGTCCTGCACGAGATCGTCGGCGTCGGCGTGGTCCTTCGCGAGCGCGCGCGCAAAACGCGCGAGATCGGGGAGGTACCGGAGGAGCTCGTCGGTGAAGGCGTCGTCGGCGCGCGGTGCGTCATGCATGGGCAGTATCCGCGAGCGGAGCGCCAGGTTCCCACGCGGCGGCCCGGTGTGGGGGCGCGCGCGGGCCGTCGGTCAGGGCACGGTTTGCGCGAGCACGTCCTTGGCCTTCGCCGCTCGCCAAGCCCGCATCTTCTCGCGCAGTTCGGGCCGCTTGGTGCCGATGATCTGCGCGGCAAGCACGCCCGCGTTGGTCGCACCCCACTTCCCGATGGCGAGCGTGCCGACCGGAATCCCCGCGGGCATCTGGACCATCGCCAGCAGCGAATCGAGCCCGCCAAGCGGTGTCGAGGCGATCGGCACCGCGAGCACCGGAATGATGGTCTTGGCCGCGATAAACCCGGCGAGGTGTGCGGCGCCGCCGGCGGCGCAGATGATCACCTGGAGGCCGCGACCCTCCGCCTTCGACGCGTACTCGAGCGCCGCGTCCGGCGTGCGGTGCGCGGAAAGCACGCGCGCCTCCCACTCGATGCCGAACTCGGTGAGCGTGTCGCAGCACGACTTGAGGGTCTCGAAGTCATTCTTCGAGCCCATGAGGATGCCGACTTCGATGTTTGCCATTGGGGAAATATGTCACGGGACACCGGCGTCGCGCGTGGGAACCGCGGGGCTTGTCGCGCCGTGGAGCGACGCCTATCTCCAACGCATGGCGATCGTCGTGTACTACGACTTCATCTCGGTCGAGTCGTTCGCGCTGAGCGAGCTGCTCGCCGAGCGCGGCCTGCACGACGGCATCGACTGGCGCGGCGTGGAATCGCAGCGCGGGATCGCCGCCGCTGGGCTGGACCTGGATCGCCGCGTCCAGGGCAGGTTTGAGATGGAGCTGGCGCCGCTCGTGAGAAGCCAGCCCGGGTTACAGGTCCGAATTCCCAAGCGCCTCCCAAACCCCGTCCGCGCGATGCAGGCGGTCGCCGCGGTCGCGCGCGTGCATCCACGCAGAGCGGAGGAGTTTCGCATCCGGCTGTTTCGCGAGCTCTGGCAGCTGGGCGGCGACATCGCCGACCGGATGGTGATCCGCCAGCTCGCCGGGGACGTCGGCGTACCGCCGTTCGCTGACCTCGAGCATATCGAGGCCCAGACCGCCCAAACCCGCTGGCAGGTTGATTGGGAGACCGCGCGCCTCGGCGGCGTGCCGCGGGCCATCCGGCCGGACGGCGAGATCCTCTGGCGTGTGGACGCGATTCCCGACGTGCTCAGGTTCTTCGGATCCGGGACGTCGCGAACGGCGTAGCAAGACAAAACAGCGGGGCGAGCGGCTCGGCCGCTCACCCCGCTGCTTGTCCAACCAATCAATCGCCAACTCCCGAGGAGGGACTTGAACCCCCGACCCGGTGATTAACAGTCACCTGCTCTACCACCTGAGCTACTCGGGAATGCAGGGGAAAAATAGCCAGCGGAAGTGGGCTGGGGCAACGGTCCGGCGCGGGGCCGGACCGCCTATTTCAACGCCGCCAACAGCCGCTCGACATCCTCCATGTCGTTGTACACCGACGGAGAAACGCGCATCCAATGGTCGGCCAACCGGACGTTGACACCCGCGGCCAGGAGGCGTCCGGCGACATCGCTCGACCCGAGATGTTCGCGCGCGAACGTGACCACGCCGACCATGTCCTCGCGCGGCGTCATCGCCCGGAACCCCAGCTTCGGGACTTCGTCCTGCAGCCGTTCGAGCAGGGGGAGCCGGTGGGCGTGTATCGCCGCCGGCCCGAGCGTTTGCACATAGCCGAGGGACGCGGCCAGCAACGCAACATTCACTTCCGTGCTTCCGGTCAGCGTGCCCATCTCGAACATGCCGGCCGCGGTGCGCGGGATGTCGTACGTCACCGCCCTGTAGTCGCTCGCGCCCGGCGCGAAGCCGAACGGCGGATAATGCGCGTGAAGCGACGGGGCCTGGTAGTAGCCAACGACCGGGCGTTCGATCCGGTCGAGCGCCGCTTCGCTGACATACAGGAACCCGAGGCCGAAGTCGCCCATCAACCACTTGAAGCTCGAGGTCGCGGCGAAGTCCACGCCGGATTCACGGACCTGGAATGGCGCGGCTCCCACCAGGTGCACGACATCCGCATAGACCATCGCACCGCGCGAGTGTGCCAGGTCGCAAATGGCCTTCAAGTCGTGCCTGAACCCGTTGTACATCGCGACCGCGGAGACCTGGACCAATCGGGTGTTCCGGTCGATCACCCGGTCGAGCGCACCCAGCGTGACGCGGCCATCGGCCGATGGCGGTACCACGCGGACGTCGAGGCCGCGCTTCCCGAGTTCGGCAAGGTGCATGAGCGCGCCTTCGAAGTGGAGCCCGTCCGTAACGACGTTGCCATCGCGGCGGTGGTCGAGGCCAAGGGCGCGTACGACGAGATTCTCGCCGGCGCTGGTGCTCGAGACGTACGCGACCTCAGTCGGCTTGGCCCCGATCAGCGCGGCGAACTGCGCACGCGGATTGGGAGCCCCCGGCACTCCGCCGCGGCCGGTTGGCGGAGCGGCCGGTCGCAGGGTCCCCCGCGCTTCGGCCGCCCGCCGGGCCGCGTCCACCGCGACGAGCGGAATCGGGTGGGTGAAGGCGGCGTTCAGGTAGGTGACGCGCGGTTCGATCCGGAAGTCCGCCTTGCGCGGGAACGCCGCCGGCTGCGCGATCGTCGGGGCCCGCTGACCCGGACCATGCCGGGCGCCGGCGAGCCCGACGGTCAGCGCGCCGCCGAGTCCGGCGATCATCTCACGTCGGTCCATTGCTCCCTCGTTTTGGGTTGGTGCGGTACGGTCGCTCCGACGGCTGAAACCTGCGATGCTAGGGCACAGTACGTAAGCCATCCAACCCCAACGCCGTGATCCATACCGAGTCCCTCCGCGTCGGCATGCTGACGCTCCGCTCCAACCCGATGCGCACGATCCTTTCGACCCTTGGCGTGATCATGGGCGTCGGGTCCATGGTGTCCGTGCTGGCCATGGGCGACGGCGTGGAGA
The DNA here is from genome assembly GCA_016874035.1 of Gemmatimonadota bacterium. Classification (GTDB taxonomy): domain Bacteria; phylum Gemmatimonadota; class Gemmatimonadetes; order Gemmatimonadales; family Gemmatimonadaceae; genus Fen-1231. Next base: position 1,049 of record VGVM01000067.1, on the reverse strand, counting down.
AGTACGCGCGCGAGCAGGTGGCGCGAACCACCGACCTGCAAGCCATCGCGATCACGCCGAACTTCGTGCAGCGGGTGGACGGCATCTTCGTGCGGCGCACCGACGTGGTCCAGTTCACGCGCGCCGACCTCGATTCGCTCAAGGCGGCGGTACCCCAGGCCACGGCGGTCGAGGTGGCCGTGAGCGGCGGTACGATCGCGCAGCGCGATGCCGGATCGCGCGGTCGCGGGCTCACGCTGCGCGCCACGGCCTCGACGGAGCCCATCGCACTCCGCGGCGACTCGATCCGGCTCCGGGCAGGACGGAACTATACCGACGCGGAGGAGCGCGAACGCGCACGCGTGGTTGTCCTGCGTGCGTCCGCCGCCGACACGCTCGGCATCGTCGACACAGCCATGGGGACGTCCGTGCTCCTGCAAGGGCAGCCGTTCACGGTCGTGGGGGTGCTTGCATCGGAGGAGGGCGAACGTCTCGAGGCGTTCGTGCCGTTCGGCACCACCGACGGCGTGATCTTCGGGTTCGGCGGCGCTCCGTTGCCGCCGCAATTGTCGTTGACGGCGAGCAGCATCGAGGACGTTCCGCTCGCGAAGCAGCGCGCCGAGCAGTTCTTCGCCCGCCGCTACGGCCAGGCGTGGCGTGAGCGGGTCAACGTCGTCGCGAACAGCGTTCGCGTCGAGCAGCTCACGCAGGCCATGCGGGTCTTCAAGATCCTGATGGGCGCCGTGACCAGCGTGTCGCTGCTCGTCGGTGGAATCGGGATCATGAACGTGCTGCTCGCGGCGGTCGTGGAGCGGACGCGCGAGATCGGGATCCGGAAGGCAGCCGGCGCGCGGAACCGCGACATCCTCGTCCAGTTCCTCTCGGAGTCGGTGACGATCACGAGCGCCGGTGCCGCGCTGGGCGTGATGCTGGGACTGGGGATCGCGTTCCTCGCGGCGGCGATCATGCGCGCCCAGACACAGGCGCCCGTGCATGCCGCGGTGACACCGACGACGATCCTGGTCGCGGCGCTCGCCTCGGTGGTCGTCGGGCTTACGTTCGGCCTGTAC
>VGVM01000066.1 GCA_016874035.1 Gemmatimonadota bacterium | reverse complement strand
GCGACCCTTCGTTCTGCACGGTGAAGTAGATGCCGCTGTTGTCGCTCGCCCAGGTCAGGTTCGCCGGTGAGCGGTCCATGTCGAGCAGCAAGCGTGAGCCGGAGCCGTCGCTGGCCATGAGGTACAGCTTCGAATCCACCCACGTGTCGGATGTCGAGTCATAGCCCGTGTAGGCGATCCACTTGCCGTCCGGGGACATCGCCGGACCGTTGTCGGGGCCGTTGCGCCGTGTGAGTTGCGTGACGCGGCCGGACGCGGCGTCCACCGTGAACACCTCGGATTCACGCCATTCGTATTCGGCATCCGGAATGCGCGGACCCGACGCATAGATGAACGCCTTGCCGTCCGGCGTCCACTGCGGGTTGCCGACGCTCCACTGGCCTGTCGTCACCTGCCGAGGCGTGCCGCCGTCCGCGGGTACGATGAAGAGGTGCTGCGTGGCATCGGCGGTGAAGCCCTGGCCGTCCTGGCGGTAGTCCACCTTGTTGACGACACGCGGCGCCGCGGTCCAGTTGGCCCCGCGCGGGCGATACTGGGCGAGCATGCCTTCCGCTTCGTTGCGGTCCGGTGCGTTGGGCACCTGCATGGTGAACGCGATCGACTTGCCGTCGGGCGACCAGCGGAGCCCGCCCGGGGAACTGGTCAGGCGTGTCACCTGGGTGACGGCGCCCTCGGCGTCCATGTAGCGCACGAAGATCTGGGTGGTGTTGTTCGGTTCGCCCTGCGCGGTATAGGCGATGCGCGATCCGTCGGGCGACCAGACCGGTCCGCCGCCGTCCATCAGCTTGCGCGGCCGCGTGCCGTCGGCGTTCATGACATAGATCGTCGAGGCGCGCCGATCGTTGAGCTTATCAATCCAGCCGCGGGTGTAGATGACCTGCTTGCCGTCCGGCGAGAGCTGCGGGTTCGAGACCGTCTCCCACTCGAGATAATCCGCGAGGGTGAGCTTGTCGGACCGCGCCTGTTGGGCGGTGGCGGTCGTGGTGACGGCCGGCGCGGCGAGCAACGACGCCGCGGCAAGCCAGCGGAACTGCCTGGACCAGTGGAGCGAACGCATGATGGGGGGCCTCCTTCTAAATAGATGGCAGGGGGTTCAGCTTCGATAATATGAAATACGTGACCGATCCGCCAACTGCTGCCGGCCCTCAGCCGGCCCCCGGGGCACCAGCCGGAGGAGCCGCTCACACAAGCGGCGGTCGCGGAGGCGCACTCGCCGTACTCCTCGCGCTGGTGGGGGGCATCGCCATTGGCGCGTTGCTCGAATCGAATGCCGGCGAGGCGGTCGTCAAGTCGGTCGCGCGGGTGGAAATGGTCGGCACGATCTGGATCAACGCGATCCGGATGACCGTGATCCCGCTCGTGGCCGCGCTGACGATCACGGCCGTCGCGACTTCGGGCGACGCGGGCCAGCTCGGCAAGCTCGGCGGTGTGAGCATCGCCGTGTTTCTCGGCCTGCTCCTGATGGGCGGGTTCGTGACGATGCTGCTCACGCCGCTGTCGTTCCAGTTTCTCGACATTGCGCCGGACGTTGCCGCGCGGCTGCGGGAATCCATGGCGACACCGGCGGGCGGGTCGGGCGCGGCGATGCCGTCGCTGAGCCAGCGGATCGTGGACATGGTGCCGGTGAACCCGATCAAGGCGGCGGCCGACGGCGCGATCCTCCCGGTCGTCGTCTTTGCGCTCGCGCTCGGGTTCGCGCTCACGCGGCTCGATGCGGAGAAGCGTGCACCGCTGATCGAGGTCTGCCGCGCGTTGTCGGACGGCCTGCTGGTGCTGGTGCAGTGGGTGCTATCGCTGGCGCCGATCGGCGTATTTGCGCTGGCCGTTGCGCTGGGCATCCGGATGGGCGCCTCGTCAGCCGGCGCGCTCGCGCATTACATCGTCACGCTCTGTGCGGCGCTGTTCGTGGTCGTGCTCTTGCTGTATGGGGTCGTGGCGATCGCGGCGCGAATGTCACCGAGGCGGTTCGCCTCCGCGGCGTTGCCGGCCCAGGCCGTGGGCTTCAGCTCACGGTCATCGCTCGCGGCGCTCCCGGCGATGGTCGCGGCGGTTGGCGAGACCCTGTCGCTCGGCCCACGGGCGAGCGGGTTCGCGCTTCCGCTTGCCGTCTCGCTCTTCCGGATCAACGTACCGATTGCCTGGGTTGTCGGGCTCGCGTTCCTCGGCAAGCTCTACGGCGGCGAGATGGATACCGGTGCGATGGTGATGCTCGTGTTCACCGCGACGCTCTTGTCGTTCAGCGTGCCCGGGCTGCCGTCGGCGAGCCTGTTCCTGCTATCCCCGGTGCTCGTCCAGAACGGAATCCCTGCCGAAGGCGTCGGCATCCTCATCGCGCTCGACGCGATCCCCGACATGTTCAAGACGCTCGCGAACGTGACGGGCCACCTCGCGAGCGCGGCCATCGTAGCGCGCGTGGACGCTACTTCCCTGAGTCGAGGTGCCAGGCCGGGTTGATCCACCGGCCGCCGCGCTTCGTGAAGACTTCAGTGGCGCGACCCGCCTGCGTGGTGGAGTCCTTGCCGACCGTGAAGACCATCGTGTAGTTCGAGAACAGTGTGGTCACGTCGCCGATGCGTTGAATGCGATCGTCGGCAAAGGCGAGGGACACCAGCTTGCCACCGGCGGCGGCAAAGTCCGCGGCGCCCTTCATGGCGGTCTCGCGCGTGTCGAACGGCCCGCCGCCAAACCCGATCCCGACGAAATCGGCGGGGAGCATGGCGGCCAGCACAACGGTGTCGTTCGCGAACCACCCGCGCCAGATTCGCTCACGCGCGGCGAAGAGGTCGGCCCGGAATGCGCCGTCAACGGCCTGCACCGGCGAGCCCGCCGAGGTCGGCTCGGCGTCCTGTTTCTGGGCCGAGCACGCGGGCAGCAACGCAAGAGCAGCGGTGCAGGCAGCGGTCAGCGGGAGACGCTCAAGGAGTCTGGTCATGGAGTGAATGGTGGGGTCAGGTGATTGGACCGACCATCCGCCCGGATCGTTGCAGGGACCCTGTGCGTATGGAGATCATTAGGGAGTGTAAGTTGTCCCACTCGTACCGCAAAAATGCCGACCCCTATCGGAACCATTGCAGCCATTCGCGCGCTCACCGTCCTCGCGGTTTGTGGCGCGCTTTCGTCCCGTCCGGCCACTGCGCAGTCCGCTGGCGCTGCGACTCCGCGAACGAGCAACCGGCGCTTAACCGCCACCGCCACGACATCCGCCGTGAAGGTGGACGGTGTGCTCGACGATGCCGTCTGGCAGACCGCCGCCATCGCGAAGGACTTCGTGCAAAGCGAGCCCCGAACCGGCGAACCGGCCTCCGAGCGGACCGAGGTGCGCGTCGCGTTCGACGCCGACAACCTGTATGTCGCCGCGTACCTCTACGATTCCGACCCGTCACACATCGTGGTCAACGAGATCCGCAAAGATTTTCGCGAGGACGACCAGGACAGCTTCGAGGTGATCCTCGACACGTTCCGCGACAAGCGCAACGGCTATGTCTTTATCACCAACGCCGAAGGCGCAAAGGCGGACCGGCAGGTGGCAAACGAAGGCCGCGAGACGAACACGAGTTGGGACGCCGTCTGGTACGTGAAGACGCGGCGCGTCAATGACGGCTGGACGGTCGAGATGGCGATCCCGTTCCGCGCCCTGCGATTCGACCCGGCGAGCGACGGGACCTGGGGCATCAACTTCTCGCGGCGCATCAGGCGCCGCTTCGAGACCACGTTCTGGTCGCCGATCCCGCGCGAGTTCAACCTCGCCCGTCTCTCGCTCGCGGGCGAGCTCACCGGCGTGCGCCCCGAGCGCGCCTCGCGGGACACCCGCGTGAAACCGTACGCGCTTGGCCGGTCCAACCGCGTGCTCGGCAAGTCACCGTTCACCTCGACCGGTGACGTGGGCGTGGACGCGAAGATCGGCGTGACCCGCGCGCTCGCGCTGGACCTGACCGTGAACCCGGATTTCGCGCAGGTCGAGGCGGACGAGCTGCAGGTGAACCTCACGCAGTTCTCGCAGTTCTTCCCGGAGAAGCGCGAGTTCTTCCTGGAGAACTCGGGCACGTTCTACGTCGGCGACGCCGCGCGGAACAATCGCGTGTTCATGCCACCCACGGCCGATGAAGACATGCTGCTCTTCTTCAGCCGGCGGATCGGGCTCACGTCTTCCGCCCAGCCGGTGACGATCCCGGTTGGCGGGCGGCTGACGGGAACCGCTGGCGGCTTTGGGATCGGCGCCATGTCCATGCTCACCGAGCGAGCGGGGAGCACGCCGGCCAACCTCTACAACGCGATGCGACTGCGCCGGAATGTCGGCAATGGTTCGGACATCGGCCTGATCTACATGTCGCGCGATGCCACGGACTCAACGGACGACTACAACCGCGTGTACGGCCTGGACGCCAATGTGCGGTTCTTCCGCAAGCTCGACTGGAACTCATTCGCCGTGCTCTCGGACAGCCCTGACAAGACCTCGGGCGAGTACACGTGGCGGACCTCGCTGAACTGGGAAGGGCCGTTCCTCCACGTGAAGGCCGCGGAGATGCATATCGGCGACGGGTTCGACAACGACCTGGGCTTCTATCGCCGCACGGGGGTGCGCAAGCATTTCCTCGACGCCGGAGTCCGACCGCGCTGGAAGTGGTGGCGCGACCGCGGCGTGCGCGAAATCCATCCGCACCTGACGTGGAACTACTACGAGGATTTTGCCGGCAACACGATCGGCAAGAACCTGCACACGGGCAACAGCTGGTTCTTCGTGAACGGCGGGTTTATCGAGATATCGGTCAACCCGAAGTACGAATTCCTGCGCGACTCGCTCCGCCTGAATCGCGGGAACCCGAAGGCGCAGCGACTCGCGCCGGGCGGATATCAATGGACGGACTGGATGGTGCGCGGAACGACGGACGCAAGCCGCAAGGTCGCGCTCAATTACAGCGTCGCCTGGGGCGGGCTCTGGAGCGGTACGCAGAGCACCGTGAACGGCACGGTGACGGTTCGCCCCAGCTACAAGCTGCGGCTGTCCGTCGGTTCCCAGCACTCGCGAATCACGCTGGACAAGCCGAAGGACGAGTTTGACGCCACGGTCTGGACCGGGCGCGTGAACTACTCGTTCACGACGAACATGTTCCTCGACGCGCTCTCGCAATACGACATGGCGACGCGCCAGGTGAACTCGAACATCCGCTTCAACGTCATCCACCGGCCACTGTCGGACCTCTTCATCGTATTCAACGAGAACCGCTTCACCACGCCCGACGCGCCCATCCCCGGGCGCAGCCTGGTTCTCAAGTTCACCCAGATGATGGCATTTTGAACGTCTCGCGTCAGCGGTAGCCTCCACCCAGAGGTTCGCATGAGACAGCGTATTCACTCGGTGTCGTTCGTATTCGGCGCCATACTGTTCGCGCTTCCCGCTGCCGCGCAGCGTCACACGCCCACCATCAAGCAATGGTTGGCGCCGGGATACCCGCAGGAACTCGTCGCCGCGGCGAAGTCCGATCGCATCGCGTGGCAGGTGTACGAGGAAGGGAAGCGCAATGTGTATTCCGCGGCCGCCCCCACGTTCACCCCGACGCGATCGCCTTCGAAGCCCAGATGCCCGCCGGACTTGCGCGCATGGTGTATTGGCCGGGCGACAACGGCGAAGTCCGATGGGCGGTGGAGGCGAAGAACAAGAAGGGATGGAAGCGCTTCACCGAACACAACTATAGAACGGCATAGCTGCCCCCTGCGGCACCGTGCGGCCCCGTGCCGCGTGTGCCAGATTGGGTGCGTCCTGATCGGCCAACCCTGAACTCTCCCCCCAGCCCAGCCCTCCATGTCCCCGAAAGCCTGGCTCTTTCTCGCGCTTGGACTGTTCGTCGCCTACTACGCCTACAGCTGGCTCAAGCACGTAAAGCCGGCTGAGGGCACGCAGTCGCGACCGGCGTCACCCGCGGCGGTCGCCATCGGGGCGATCCTGGGCATCGTCTTCGGTTGGATGGCCGGCGGCGGGTTCGTGTTTGAGAATGGCGGCGTGACACTCACGATGCCGATGGGCCCGGACGGCCTCAACATCGGGATGCTCATCGCGATCGGCGCGATCACGATTCTCGGCGTCGCGGTGCCGATGATCATGGCCAAGGGCGGCGTGGTCTGGCCGAAGCCGGCGGAGCTCGGCATTGGCACGGTCACGAACTTCTTCGACACGCTGGGCATCGGTTCCTACGCGCCAACCACGGCCGTCTGGAAGGCGACCAAGATCGTGGACGACCGGCTGATCCCCGGCTCGCTCACGATCGGCCACACGCCACCGACCATCGCGCAGGCATTCATCTTCATCGCGATCGTCACCGTGGACTTCACCACGCTGGTCGCACTGCTCGCCGCGGCCGTCGCCGGCGCGTGGCTCGGCGCCGGTGTCGTATCGGGCTGGTCGAAGCGCAACGTGCAGCTCGGCATGGGCGTGACGCTCCTGATCGCGGCGTCGCTGTTCATCTTCCGCAACCTCGATGAAATGCGCGGCACGCCGATGATTCCCGGCGGCATGGCCGAAGGCCTCACGGGCGGGCTGCTGATCGCGGGACTCGTCGGCAACTTCATCCTCGGCGCACTCATGACGCTCGGCGTCGGTCTCTATGCGCCCTGCCTGATCATGATCTCGCTGCTCGGCATGAACCCGACCACCGCCTTCCCGATCATGATGGGTTCGTGCGCGTTCCTCATGCCGATCGCGGGCGCGCGGTTCCTTGAAAAGGGTTCGTACGCGCTGCGTCCGTCGCTCGGCCTCACGCTGGGCGGCGTGCCCGCGGTGCTTGTCGCGGCGCTGCTCGTGAAGTCGCTGCCGCTGACGGCCGTGCGTTGGCTGGTCGTGATCGTCGTGCTGTACACCTCGGTGAGCATGTTGCGGTCGTACAGGGCGTCGGCCAACGAGCCGTCCGCGTAGGAGCGGTGACATGAAGTACACGCCGGTCCGGAACTACATCGAGGGCGCATTCGCGACCGCGACACTGCCGGAGATCGATGTCTTCGACCCGGCGGCCGGAACGGTGATCTCGCGCGTGCCGATGTCGGGCGTGCGCGAGTTGTCGCTCGCGGTGGACGCCGCGCGCCGCGCCTGGCCTGCGTGGGCCGCCCTGCCGATCAAGGAGCGCGTGCAGGTCTTCTTCCGGTATCGCGCGCTGCTCGAAAAACACATTGACGAGCTGAGCGCGCTGGTCACCGAGGAAAACGGCAAGATCGAGTCTGAGGCGCGCGCCGAAGTGCTCAAGGCGATCGAGCTCTGCGAGTTCGCGTGCTCGCTGCCGCAGATCGCGACCGGCGAGGTGCTCGAGGTCAGTCGCGGCGTCGAGTGCCGCGTCGAGCGTTTCCCGCTGGGGATCGTCGCCGGGATCGTGCCGTTCAACTTCCCGAGCATGGTGCCGCACTGGAGCATGCCGAATGCCATCGCGCTCGGCAACTGCTTCATCCTCAAGCCCTCGGAACTGGTGCCGCTTTCAGCGGGCCGGATCGCCGAGTTGTTGACGGAAGCCGGATTGCCGAAGGGCGTGTTCCAGACCGTGCACGGTGGGCGCGATGTCGTCGAGGCGATCTGCGACCATCCGGAGATCCGCGCGGTCAGTTTTGTCGGGTCCACGAAGACGGCGCAGGCGGTGTACCGCCGCGCGACGAACAACCTGAAGCGCTGCCTCGCGCTTGGCGGCGCGAAAAACCACTTGATCGTGATGCCGGACGCGGACCGCGAGATGGCGGCCACGAACATCATTGCGTCCATGAGCGGTTGCGCGGGCCAGCGCTGCATGGCGGCGTCGGTGATGGTCGCCGTGTCCACCAGCGACCATGTGATCGCGCGCATGTGCGAGATCGCGCGAGCGATGGTGCCGGGCAAGGACCTGGGCCCGGTGATCAGCGCCGAGTCCAAGGCGCGGATCGTGCGCTACATCAATGAGGCGGAGTCGCAGGGCGCGAAGGTCCTGGTGGATGGCCGCAACGTGACGGTGCCCGGTCGTGAAGGCGGGTTCTACCTGGGACCCACGATCATTGACCACGTAAAGCCGGAGATGAAGATCGCGCAGGATGAAGTCTTCGGGCCCGTGCTCGCGATCGTGCGCGCGACTGATGTGGACGAGGCCATCGCGGTCGAGAACGCGTCGCCGTACGGCAATGCCGCGTCGGTGTACACCGAGAGTGGCGGCGTGGCGCGCAAAGTGATGGAGCGCGCAAACGCGGGCATGGTCGGCGTGAACGTCGGCGTACCGGTGCCGCGCGAGCCGTTTTCGTTCGGCGGGTGGAACGAGTCGCGGTTCGGTGTTGGCGATATCACGGGCCGCGGGTCAATCGAGTTCTGGACGCAGTCGAAGAAGATGACGACGAAGTGGAACAGGGAAGCCGGGACGAACTGGATGAGTTGAGCGGCGCGCATTGCGTCCGCTGGACCAACACGGAAGGAAACGCACAATGACTGCCACTGCCACAATGCCCGTCCTCCCCGCCTGCTCCCACACGCCGCAGCCGTACACCGGCCCGTCGAAAGCCGAGCTGATCGCGATGCGGAAGCAGCACCTGCACCCCGCGATCTTCCACTTCTACAAGGACCCGCTGCTCATCGTCGAGGGCTACATGCAGTACCTCTACGACGAGACCGGCCGCCGCTACCTGGACTGCCTTGCCGGCATCGTGACCGTTTCGGTCGGGCATTCGCACCCCAAGTTCGTCGCGCGTGTGCAGGAGCAGGTCGGCACGTTGCAGCACGCGACCACGATCTACCTGCACCCGAACATCGCGCTGCTGGCGAAGAAGCTGGCGTCGAAGATGCCTAAGGGCCTCGAGGTCACGTACTTCACGAACAGCGGGACCGAGGCCAACGAACTCGCGATCATGATGGCGCGGCTGCACACGGGTGCGAGCGACGTGATCACGCTGCGACACGCGTACCATGGCGGCTCGCCAGTGGGCATGGGACTCACCGGGATGGGCACGTGGAAGCACCCGGTGGAGGGCATGGGCCGTGTGCATCACGCGCTCAACCCGGACCCGGCGACGAGTCCGTTCAGCGGGTCAGTGGAGGAACTGTCCGCGCTCGCGGCGAACGACGTGAAGGACATCATCCGGACGGCCACGCCGGGCAAGGTCGCCGCGTTCCTGTGCGAGCCCATCCAGGGCGCGGGCGGCGTGATGCACGGCGCGCCGAACTACCTGAAGGACGTGTACGGTCACGTACGCGCGGCCGGCGGGCTCTGCATCGCAGACGAAGTGCAGACCGCGTTCGGGCGCACAGGCGATCACTACTGGGGTTTCGAGAACTTCGGCGTGGTGCCCGACATGGTGACGATGGCGAAGGGACTCGGCAATGGCGCGCCGATCGGTGCTGTGACGACGCGCATGGATATCGCGAAGTCGCTCAGCACGCGGTTGCATTTCAACACGTTCGGTGGGAACCCCGTATCCATGGCCGCGGGACTCGCCGTGCTCGACATCATTGACGAGGAAGGACTGCAGGCGAACGCGAAGGCGCGCGGCGCGGAGTTCCGCGCAGGGCTGGAGAAGATCCAGCGCAGTCACCGCCTCGTGGGCGACGTGCGCGGCATGGGGCTGATGCTCGGCGTGGAGCTCGTCCAGGACCGCGCGACGCGCGCGCCCGCGAAGCAGGCCGCGATGGACGTGCTCGAGGCCGCGCGCGAGATGGGGCTGCTACTCGGCAAGGGCGGCATTGACGGCAACGTGCTCCGCATCAAGCCGCCGATGTGTATCACGGCCGCGGACGTGGAGTTCGCGGTGGATGTATTGGAGAGGGCGGTGGGGGCGGCGGGGTAGGGGGCTGTCGCAGAATCCACCCGATCAGCGCCCGCCGAGGAGCCCTCCGGCGACACCGGCGCTCAACGCGAACTGTGCGTGGCCCAGAACGTCCACGAACCCCATGAGGCGAACGCTTGTCCTTATGCGTCGATCAGCGCTGCCCATGCGCTCGCGTCCAATCATAGCAACGAGCGTAGGTCCAGAATCTTCAGCAGGTGATCCTCCGGGGATGCGCCGTTCTACATCAAACCCGGCAATGCCGATGCCGACGTTCATGCATGCTTGAGCCTTTGAAGCTGCAGCACCACACCAGCCGACAATTTCTGCGGTAAGCGCCGCGAATCCCGTTGCCCTGTCCTTGGTCGCACCGCAACGATCGCCAGAAACAGTCCCTATGCACGCCTGTTCGTGAATTGTCACGAGACCACGCGCCGCGAAGCCCGATACACATATCGCCTTCCGAGACGTCGTGAGCGCCACTGCCTCAAGTCGTCCGCCGATACTGAGTTCCGACATTGCCGGATGGGCAGCCACCAAGTCGGCGCCGACCGATACACGGGGCAGATGCACAGCCTGCGCAGGCAACAATCCGCCGGTTGCCAATAGGCTGACCGCAGCAGGCAGGACCTGAGCCCGTCTCAACGTCCTCCAATCGACCATGTCACCTACTTGCTGAAGAACCGATTCGAAAAACCGAAGCCGACGTATTCTGGAGACGAGGCTGCCATGACGGTCAGCGTCCGTTCTGGTGCGATCGAATCGCGGCACGCAGACAGCAAGAGGAGTGCGAAGCCGCCTAAGGTTGCCAAGCGCGACGGGAAGAGGTCTGGTGTTCCCGGAGTCGGCAATTTCATGACAGCATTCCTTAGGGAGGTGGACACGACGACGGCATGATCGCCGCAATTCGAGAGCGTTCAGGCCGCGGAAATGGCACTGCTCAACACAGTGAACATGAACACTGGATCGTGCAATCCCCGTCCTTGCCGCATTCGCCGGGGTCTTGCCGCAAAACACGGGTTTTCGCCGCACGCGCCGAGCATCAGCTGTCGCCGGGCGCTCCGAACGGACGCCGTCGGACCCGCTGCGGCCGAATAGCTTGCCGCCCCTCCCGCTCGAGCCCTATTGCCGTACTTTCCGGCTAGCTGTGTGAACAGATCGGGCGTTGGGCAGCACGAACCGCACTGAGTACCTGCATGCCAAGCATCGCTCTCATTACTGACGATCCGCGCTGGTTCGACTGGGTCCGGCATACGATGGAAGCCGATCCCGGACTGACCATGGAGCGCGTTCCCGCGGCGCGCAGCACCGTGCCTAAGGCGACCGTACTGGCCTTTGATTTCCGCGGCAAATCGCGCGGCGTCGCGTGGGCCACACTCCGCGGCGTCAACGTCGAGCCGCAGGCATCCACCTGCGTCGGGATTGTGTCCCTCGAACCGTCTGAGGTGTTCAAGGTCATACACGCGCGCAAGGACGAGGACTGGCACCTGCTCTTCGGCGATTGCGATGATGTCGGCATGCTGCTCGCGGCCGTCGCCAACGATGCCCGCGGTCGAGCGACGGCCGCCGTCGTCTATGACGCGATCGCCCCCCCTGTTCACCGGCACCGCGCGCCGCGTGCTCCGCGTGCTCTTCAGCGCCGCCTGCGGTGTGGAATCCTTCACCACCATCGCGCGACGCATCGGGTTCACTACAGACTCACTCACGCGGCGACTGCACGATCAGAACGCGCCGACCGCGGACAAGTTGATCCGCTTCGGGCGCTGCCTGTTTGCGACCGTGATCTGGCGGCGCGAAACGGGCGTGCTCGTCAAGCAGGTCGCCGGTCGCGCGGGGTATGCAGAGTCTGCCGATCTGCACCGCGCATGCGAGGCACTCCTCGGGTTCCGGTTCAACGCGATTCCGGACGACTTGGGCCGCCTGGGTACGCAAGAGTTCTGCGAAATCGTCACCAAGCGCTGGCTGGCCAAGGAGCTGAGCAACACGCAGCCGCTGACAGCCCCACCCACCCGCCTGAGTGTCGATGATCGCTGACCGCCCGTAGGCGGGCGGCGGGACGAGTCGCGGTGAATCCGGGGCGGGACGTGAAGTGCCGCGCTAGTTCCGCCGGTACACGATGCGGCGCGTCGTCGTGCCATCCACCTCGGTCACCGTGATGTCCGTCGCCCCCCATGTCGCGTTCGACGTGGTGTTGGACTCCGTATTCACCAGGGCTGCGGTCTTGGTCCCAGAAACCTGCGTCCACGTCCCGAAGGTCGAGTCGCTGTAGACCGAGACGATGCCGGCGACGGTTTCGCGTGTGGTAGCCTTGGCCACCCACTTGCCGTTGGCCGTGATCGACAGGGTGCCGCTCTGCACTTCGAGCGTGTAGGCCCCGTCGGCGTACATGGTGAAGGGCAGCGACTTGGCGTCGATCGTCTGCAACGTGAAAGCCCCCTCCGGTGTAGCAGGGATCGAAGGTCCCGTGGGGCCATCACCACTGCAGGCGGTGATGGCCAGTACGGCGGCGAGCGGCACGACACTCCATATTGAACGCATGCGATCCCACATCCCGGCTCCCAGGTTCTTCATAACGGTTCTCCTCGTCGGCGCCGTGAGCGTGAACGGCTGCTCAGGCGGCGACAGCGCCAGTTCGCCCACGGGGCCGGGGAACCCGACCGCGCAGACAGTGGACGTATTCACGCCGGGACTGGTCTTCAGTCCGGCGTTCGTGACGATCAAGGTTGGCGATACCGTGCGTTGGGTGATTACCGGCGTGGCGCATGACGTGACCTTCGCTACGGTGACCGGCGCGCCGCAGAGCATCCCGGTCGTGACCAATCAGACGCACTCTCGCACCTTCAACACCAAGGGCAACTTCCCGTACGACTGCCGCACGCACCCCGGCATGGCCGGACAGATCACGGTCGATTAGCACCGGGCTGCTGCGGCCCACGACGTTCATCACGGCGGTCTGCACTTGAGGGAGCGTCGCTAGCGCGTCACGCCACGGAACGTGGCGTTCCAGCCCGGGAAGACCTGCGCGATCTGCGAGTTGCCGAGGCGACGCTGGACGATTTCCGCGAGCACGTCGCGATAGTCGAGCGTGACCCGCAGGTCCTGGCGGGATTCAAGATTCTCAAGCGCGAGACCCGGCCAGCTGTTCACGTACACCCGCCCCCCAGCGATCCCCTGGCCCATCGCGAACATCGCCGACGCACGGCCGTGGTCAGTGCCCTGCGAGCCGTTCTCGCGCGCGTTGCGCCCGAACTCCGTCATGATCACAAGCGTCACGCGCGCGTTCGTCGCGATGATGTCGGCATAGAACGCGGCAAGCGACGACGCGAAGTCTCGGGTCAGCGTGTTCAGCGCTCCGGTCGCGCCACCCTGCGCCGCATGCGTGTCCCAGCCGCCGATGTCCACCTGGGCGGCTTCGATCCCAACGTCCGCGCGGATCAGCGCGGCCACGGATCGCAGCGAGCGCCCGAATCCGGAGTTGGGATACACGACGCTGTTGTTCGGGATGTATGCGTTGATGTTGACCGTCTGCAGGAGCGCGATCGTATTGATGGCATCCAGAGCGCTGGCGTTCAGCGGAGCCGGCGCGTTGTTATAGTCCGTCGCGAGCA
>VGVM01000065.1 GCA_016874035.1 Gemmatimonadota bacterium | reverse complement strand
CCAGCGCGAGGCGGCGTTCGCGACCGCGGTGCGGTCGGCCGCGAGTTCGCGCGCCAGGTACTCGCCTCCGTTCCGCCAGCCGCCGTTCAGTTCCCACCAACCCAGGTGATGGGCCTGCCCTTCCGCGGTTTCCAGGCGCCGGACGGCATCGGCGTACAGCGTCACGCGAGTGCGCGCGAGCTCCGCCTCGCTGGCGTCGCCGTCGCGAAGATGCGCCAGCTGCGCCCATGCCGCGCCCATCGCGCGCGGCGCCGTTTCCGGCTTCGCGCGCGCATGCAGCACGAACATGCCGATCTCGCCGGGCGTGTAGTTCCAGGCCTGCATGGACGACGCCAACTGGCGGTCGCGCACGGCCTGGTACAACCGCGACGACCGCCCAGCCGCGAGCAGCGCGGCGGCCATGTCGAGCGCAGGCGAATCGGCGTGCGCGACGCCGGGGGTCCGCCAGCCGATGACCAGTTCACTCTGCTGGACGTCGCCGTCGAGTTCGCGGTACCTGAACTCGCCGGCCCGTGCCGGCTCCGCGGCACCGCGGTCGCGCATCACGTCCCCATCGGTGAGGTGGCCGTAGCGCGACTCGACCGCGCGCACGACGGCGTCGGGGTCCACGTCGCCGACGATGGCGATGACGCTGTTGCCCGGGCGATACAACCGCCGGTAGAAGGCGTAAACGTGTTCGCGCCGCAACGCGCGCAGGCCCGGCTCGCGCCCGATCCGCCAGCGACGAACGCGGTGCACATCGTGCATGAGCTCGAACAGCGATTCCGTCGCGACGGCCGTCGGCGAATCCGCCTTGCGCTTCGCCTCCTCGATGATGACCTCGAGCTCGCGCGAGAGTTCGCCCTGGTCGATCAGCGAGTTGGCGTAGGCGTCCGCCTGGATCGCCAGCCCGGCCTCGAAGGCCGCCGCCGGCAGCACGGCGTAATAGTGCGTGTGGTCGTAGATGGTCGCCGCGTTGAGCACGCCCCCGGCGGCCTTCGTCTCGCGCGCGATCTCGCCGACGCCTCGCGTCGGCGTGCCCTTGAAGTACATGTGTTCCAGCACGTGCGCGATGCCGACGATGTCATCGGTCTCATCGAAGTACCCGGCCCCGACATACGTGGCGATGGCGACGACGCCGCACCCGGGCTTGCGCCGCGCGAGGACGCGCAAGCCGTTCGTCAGGCGGTGCGAGACCACCGTCGCCGGCGGCAGGACATCATCGAGCGCGTTCGCCCCGTGGAACGCCGCGCCGCACGGCGCGCGAGCCGTCATCGCGCCAGCGAGAGGCGCCGCAGCAAGATGACGCCGATGACGAATGCGACAGCGCCGTAGCCGATCACGAACCCGGCGTGTCCCCACGGGATCGGCTGCCCGGCATAGAGCAGGTCCTTCACATACTCGAGCTTCTGCGTCGGCAGCGTCAGCCGCGTGACTTCCCGGAGCCAGCCCCACATGGGCGAGTTTCGCTGGTCCTTCACCGAATGGAGCACCATGCTGAGCACGTAGGCAATGAACAACAGGCCGGCATCCTGGTTCGTGAGCACCGAGAGCAGGAACCCGACGCCCCCGAGCATGATCCAGGTGAGCGCCGTGACCACCATCGCTTCCTTCACGGACACGCTGTTGGTCGCCAACTGCCAGGCCATGCCCAGTACCCCGACGAGCAGCACGAGGGTCACGCCGTGGAGCGCCCATTGTTTTGCGTAGAACGTCGTACGCTTGACGGGCTTGCTGAAGTAGGAGCGATACCAACCGTTCGCGCGGTCATCGGTCGTAAGCTTCGCCACGCCCATGAACGCGCCGAGCGTGATCACGACGCCGATGAGCGTGCTGAACACTTGCTGCGCCAGCCGTTCGCCGTCTTCTGACTGCCATTCGATGCCGGCGCCGGCCGTGTAGTACACCATCACGCCGATCATCACCGCGGCGAGCACGGGCAGCCCCGCACGGGAAACCAGGAAGTCGGGGAGTTGGTAGCGCAGCAAATACCTCCAGCCGCGGGCGCGCGCGATGGTCATGGCCGGCCTCCGGAAGCGCCGCTGGTCGGGGCGCTTGCCAACCCGACCGCCGCATGGAACTCCGCCTCGAGCGCGCTCTCGCGCGGCGCAAGCGAGGTCACGAGCGCCCCACCGGCGATAGCGGCGGCAACCCCGGCGTTGACGGCGGGCAGGTCGAGCGCGGGCAGGTCGAACACCCCCGGCTCGGATTCGCGAGCGCCGGGGAAGGCGGACGCCACGGCCGCCCCGCCGGCCGCGACCCGCAGCCGATAGACGCGCGCGGCGGCGTCCGCCAACGCGCCGGCACCCCGCACTTCCACCACGCGCTGCAAACGGCCGCGATCAATGATCGCGACGCGGTCGCACACGCGCTCCAGTTCGTCGAGGTTGTGCGACGCAATCAGGATGGCGCGGGTCGGTGCACGCAGGTCCGCGACGACATCGCGAAACCGCGCGGTCCACACCGGGTCGAGCCCGTGCGTCGGCTCGTCGAACACGACGACCTCGCGCGGGGTGACGAGCGCCTGCGCGAGGCCGAGCCGCTGGGAATTGCCCTTCGACAGCTCCTTGAGCCGCTTGCGCCGATGATCGCCGATCTCCGTGCGCGCGATCACGCGGTCCACGTCGCCCTGCATCGCCTCGTCCGTCACGCCATCGAGCACCGCCAAGCGCCGCAGCGCCTCGCCGACGCGCCAGGTCCTGGGAAGCGCCATGAGTTCCGGCACGTACGTCACGCCGCGGGCTTCCACCCACTCCTGTGGCGGGAGCCCGCCGATCGTGGCGACGCCCGCCGTGGGCCGGAGGAACCCGAGCAGGATGCTGATCAGCGTGGACTTGCCCGCGCCGTTCGGGCCCGCGATCCCAACCACTTCCCCGGGAGCGACGTCCAGGGACACCTGTTCGACGGCGCGAACCTCGCGGCGCGTCCACAGCGTCCGATAGGTCTTGGACACCTCGCGGAGCGCAATCATCGCCTGCGCCCCGCGCCGCTCGCCACGGTCACCCGGCGGCTACCCGACGATCCGGAGCATGCCGGCGTCCGCGCAATCGCGCAGGAACGATTCGGCGTCCGCGGTCGAGATCAGGGCGCCGGTCAGGGAGAACCCCCGCCGCGCCTCCTGCTGCATGAACTCCGCGGCGTCGCGCGAGGCGATCGTGCTGTCCGCGCGCATCAGCTCGACGATCTCGTCCCACGTGCCCTCGTACTCGCGGCCGTCGCGAACGGCCACCGTCCGCCGGTCCCCGCCCTTGTCGCCGGCCAGCGAGGCCAGCATGGCGCCGAACAACTCGAGCTGGTCACGCGCCTGCTTCGAATCCTCCTCTTGCACGCGCTGCTCGATCTCCCCGAGCATCTCATCGATCGTGTCGTCCTCGGCCGTCAGTCCCTCCAGCCGGGCCTCCCACGGCTTGATCGCCTCGGCGTCCGCAGCGCCGCCGTTGGCGCGCATCAACTCGATCATGCGCCAGATCCCGAGCTCGTCCCAGTGATCGTCGGGTTTGGTGAGGCCGAAGTGATACCGCGCGCCGTCGAAGTCCCCGCGGTCGTACAGCACGTTGGCGAGGTACACGCGGGCCTCCGTGTGCTCGGGCTCCATGCGGAGCACGCGCCGGAGCGTTGCGATGGCCTCGGCATCGTTGCCGGCCCGGTGGTCGATGTAGCCGAGGAGCGCGAGCGCCTCGGTGTTCTCCGGCGCCTGCTGCCGCGCGACGTTGACGAACTGGCGCGCGTCGTCGAGGAGTTCGTCGCGGAACAGCACGCGGGCCACCTGGAGCATCAGTTCCACGTCGTCCTGGTAGCCGAGTTCCAGGATGCGCTGGAACGCCTTGAGCGCGCCGTCCCGGCGGCCGAACTTGAGCAGGGTCTCACCGAGCCCGGCGAGCGCGTCCTCATGATCCGGGTCGAGGACCAGCGCCTCCTCGAAGCAGCGCCGTGCCCACGCGAACTCGTCCCGGGCCAGGCGCGCGTACCCGACGCCGACATGCAACTCCACCGCGGCGGGATACAGCGTCAGGCCTTCGCGAAGCGTGTCGAGCGCGGCGTCGTAGTTCCCTTCGTTGTACTGCTGGTGCGCGCGTTCGTCGTACTCCTCGGAGCTCAGGAAATGCGACGGCATGGGCCCGGTGACCTCCAGCTCAGGGAACTGTTGGCAAGCTAATCAGCGGCGCGAACGCGCAACAACGCCACGGCAATCTCGGCGCCGAGCCGCGCGTTCGCCTCGAGCAGGGCAATGTTGGTGCGGACCGATGCGCCGTGGGTTTCGCGTTCGACGGCGCCGAGGAGGAACGGCGTGACGGCGCCGCCTCGCACGCGCGCGGCCCGGGCTGCTTCAAGCGCCTCGGTCACCGCCCCGGCCACCAGGGCATCGTCGAGCGCCGAGCTGGCCGGCGGTGGTTGCACGACCAACGTGGCGCCGGGGCGCCCCAGTTCGCGATCGGCGTGGAAGGCACGGGCGATCGCGTCCGCGCTTTCCACGCGCGCCACCCGGATTCCGCTGCGCGCGGTGAAGAAGCCCGGCAGTTCATCGGTCCGGTAGCCGACCACCGACACGCCGCAGCTTTCCAGGCGCTCGACGGTCGCCGGCAGGTCGAGAATGGCCTTGGCGCCCGAGCACACGACGATGACCGGGCTCCGGCCCAGCTCCAGCAGGTCGGCCGACTCATCGTAGGGCGCGT
The DNA here is from genome assembly GCA_016874035.1 of Gemmatimonadota bacterium. GTDB lineage: Bacteria > Gemmatimonadota > Gemmatimonadetes > Gemmatimonadales > Gemmatimonadaceae > Fen-1231. Next base: position 8,757 of record VGVM01000065.1, on the reverse strand, counting down.
CGCGGTGGACGCCCCCGATCCCCCCGGTCGCAAACACGGGAATCCCCGCGGCCGTGCAGATCGCCAGGGTCCCCGCGACCGTGGTCGCGCCGTAACCGCCAAGCGCGACCACGCGGCCGATGTCGCGCGCGGAGACCTTCTCGACCCCACCCCGGAAGAACCGCTCGAGCGTGGCATCGTCCACGCCCACCCGGCAGCTGCCGCCCGACACCACGGTGACCGCCGGCACCGCGCCTGCCGCCCGCACGGCGGCGCACATGCGATCGTGCGCCTCCCGGTTTGCCGGCGACCGCAGCCCCTGCCCGAACACCGAACTCTCCAGCGCGACGATCGGCTGTCTCGCGGCGCGGGCCGCCGCGACCGCCGACTCCCAGCGGATCACGGCCGGCTCAGGCGTTGTCGAACTCCTCGGCCTTGCGCGTCGCAACCAGGTCGCGTTCACGCAGGTCAGGGTCGCGTACCGCGAGGATCTTGATCGTCTCGCCGGCGAAGCAGTCGAACGTCTTGCCGACGCCGCGCTTCAGGACGATCTCATGGCCGTCCTCAAAGCGGAGCACGACGTTCGGATATTCGGTGTTGAGGTACTGCTTTCGCAGCTTTTGTGGCGCGGTCGGCATTGGCGGATAGGGTTGGAGATCGCCAGGCGGTGTGCGTCCAAGCTACCGAGCGCGCCGCGGTGCAGCCAGCGCACGCGCCGCTACGGTTCACGTCACGACGCGCGCCGTATTGCGGTGGCGCTCCCATGCGCCGGTACGGAGGATCTCGTCCACTTCACCCACCACGCGGTCCACCTCGGCGTCCGTCGTGTAGAAGTGTGGCGCCACGCGGATGCCGGCGCCCGGCCGGTAGTCAATCACGACATCCCGCGCGAGCAGTTCCTGCGAAACCTCGGCGCCGTGGGGCACGTCGAACGCCACGGTGCCGCCCCGGCGCTCGACGGCGGCCGGGGCACTCACGCGGTAGCCGCGGGCCGCGGCCAGTTCCATCAGCCGCGACGTCTGCCGGACGGACTTCGCGCGGATCGCCTCGATCCCGGCCTTGCGCACGATCCGCGGGCCTTCTGACGCCGCGTACAGCGCCGGGATCCCCGGCGTGCCGCCCAGCCAGCGCGCGGCGCCCGTCGCGTAGTCCATCTCCGGTTCGAACGCGAAGGGTCTGGCGTGCGCGAGCCATCCGGTCAGCGTCGGCGCGTGCCGCTCGCTCATCTCCGGCGATGCCCAGAGGAAGGAGCCGCCGGGACCGCCGCACAGCCACTTGAGCACGCCACCGGTGAGGAAGTCCGCGCCGATCGCTCGCACATCCACCGGGATCACGCCCACGGAATGAAATGCGTCGAGCGACACCAGCGCGCCCATGCGGCGCGCATGCGCGGCGACCTTCGCGACGTCCACGATGAACGCACTGCGGAACAGCACGTGCGAGATCGCAACGAGCCGCGTGCGCTCGTCGATCGCCGCGCACAGGCGGTCGGCGTCAATCCCGATCCCATCGTCGCTCTTCACCACCACGACACGCGCGCCCAGCCGCGGCGCCAGGTGGTCATACACGTACCGCACCGACGGGAAGTCGAGCTCGGTCATGACGATCGTATCGCGTGGCGCCGAGTAGTCGAGCGCGGAGAGCACCGTCGCCTGCGCGTTCGACACGTTGGGCATCATCGCCACTTCGCCCGCCCGCGCGCCGATCAGCGGGGCGATCTCATCGCCGACGCCGAGCGGCATCTTCCACCAGGCATCGGCCCAGGCACGCACCCCGCGTTCCGCCCAGAGGTCCACGTACTCCGCGAGGCGGTCGGGCACGGAACGCGGCATGGCCCCGAGCGAGTTCGACACCAGGTACGTGCAGCGCTCGAGGATCGGGAACTCGCCGCGGAAGGCGAGCAGTGGATCGGGGGTCATGAGGCCTTGGGAACGCTGCGCGCGCGCAGGGCGTACAGCGCGACCGCCACCGCCAGCGCCCCGCCGATGTACGCCCATTCCGTCGCCGTGCTCGTGCTCAACAGCACGACGATCGCCGCCGCCGCGACCCACGGCACCACCGCGCCGCCCGGAATCCGGAACGGCGACTCGTCGAGCCGGATGTTCTTCTTGCGGAGCCCGATCACCCCGAGGCAGCAGAAGAGGTACATCAGCAGCGCCGCGATGTTGGCCAGCGGCACCAGGGACGCGAATGTGCCGGTCACGGCGAGCGCGGTGACCGCGAGGGCGTACGCCGCCACGGCCGCCGCCGGCACACCGGTGCGCTCGTTCACGCGCCCAAGCGCGGCCGGGAGGAAGCCGTCCCGCGCCATTGCGAACACGCTGCGCGGCATCGCGAGCATCATCCCGGATGTGTGCGCGACCATGGACACGGCGGCGCCGATCTTCAGCATGAACCCCGCCCACTCGCCGAACCCGCGCTCCGCGGCCTCGGCGAGCGGCGCGTCCTTGGCGGCCACGAGATCCGGCCCAAGGATGCCCTGCGCCGACTGCTGCACGCCGAGGTAGAGCAGCGTGATCCCGCCGATCGCGAAGAAGATCGCGCGCGGGACAGTCCGCGCGGGGTCGCGCACTTCACCGCTCGGCACCAGCGCGGTCTCGACACCGAAGAACGCGAACATCAGCATCATGCACGTGCGGGCCAGGTCCCCGGCCGCCGGCATGCCCGGCCACGCCAGGTTCGCGCCGTCAATCGCGAACAGCCCCACCGTCCCGATGAACACGAGCGGGATGAGCTTGGCCACGGTGCCGACCTGCACGACGACCGCGCCCTGCCCGACGCCGCGGAGGTTGGCCCACGTGAACCCGCCGAATACCACAAGCAGGATCGCGATCCGTGCGACGCCCTCACCGGCGCCGGGCAGCAAGGCATTGATCGCCTGCGTGAATCCGGCCGCGACCGCCGCATGGGCAATGATGCCGAACAGCAGCACCAGGACGCCGGTGACGTATCCGATGAACGGCCCGAACGCCTGCTCCACATATGCGTACGGCCCGCCGGACAGCGATACGCGACTTCCCGCCTCGGCGAAACACATGACGATCAGGCCGAACACGATCGCGCACGTGACGTAGGCAACCCACGCGGCCGAGCCGAGCGTTTGCGCGACACCGGCGGGGAGCAGGAAGACGCCGCCGCCGATCGTGATGGTGATGATGCTCGCCGTCATCTCGCGAACACCCAGCGAGCGGCGCAGCCCGGTTTCACGCGTCATGTGGCCGGAAAGGTATCGTACACCTAGCTTCCAGGTACCAAGCCCATACTCTTTCGGAGGATGTACTCGATGCGTTTGGCTCGGCGTGCGTTTTCGGTTGTGGTGTTGATTTCAGCCGCGGCGGCGGCCGAAGCCCAGGATGCGGTCCCGGCTGGCAACTCCCCGAGTCCGAGTCGGGCGGTCTTGATCGCCCCGGCGCAGCACGACAGTGCGGGTTCCCGTTCGCCCAACGTGCGCAGCGGCCCCATGACGTCCGCGGCGACCGTGGGCATCGTGCGAAAGGCGCCGGCGCCCGCACCGCTCGCCCCGAAGCAGCTCGACACACCCCAGAACCGCGCGATGATGATCGTCGGCGGCGCGGCGTTCATCGCCGGCGCGATCATCCGCGACACCCCAGGCCAGATCGTGATGATCGGCGGCGCCGGGCTCGGTCTTTGGGGGCTGTACCAGTACCTGCAGTAGGCGCCTCACGTACAGTGTGACACCATGAGCTTCCGCCTCCCACCGCGAGTTGCGCTCGTCCTCGGGGGCGGAGGGCTCAAGGGCTTCGCGCACATCGGGGTGCTTCGCGCATTCCGCGAACGCGGCGTGAAGCCCGCCGTGGTCGCGGGGAGCAGCATTGGCGCACTCCTGGCCGCGGCCTACGCCGGCGGAATGTCGGTGGAAGAGATGGAACTGCGCGCCACGTCGCTGCGCAAGCACGACCTGTTCCGGCTCGACCACCTGCACATGGTCACGAAGCGCATGCTCTCGCCTTCGTTGTACCTGGCCGGGCCGCTCGAGCATCTCGTGGACGAAATCGTTCCCCGTGGGACGTTCGCCGACCTGCCCATGCCGCTGTTGGTGAACTGCGTGGACCTGGAGCGCGCGGCGCAGACCGTCTGGGGACTTCCGGGCCTGCAGGACGTGCGCGTCGCCGAGGCCGTGTACGCCTCATGCGCGCTCCCGGGGTTCTTCCCGCCGCGGGTCGTGGGTGGCCGCACGTGCGCCGATGGCGGCGTGATCGACAACCTGCCCGTGGTGCCCGCGAGCTACGGCGTGGACGGGGTGATCGCCGTTGATGTCGGCAGCACCAACATGGCGACGGCGCGGCGCATCCAGGACAAGGGGTTCGCCGCGATCTTCATGCGCGCCGCGCAGACCATGATGCGGACGATGCAGCTGGGGTCGCTGGGGCGCTGGTCGGGCCCGCCGCTGTTCCTGATCCGGCCCGAAGTCTGGCAGTTCAACTGGTTCAGCTTCGCGCACACGCGCCGGTTGATCGAGGCGGGCTACGTCGCGGCCCACGCGGCGCTGGACTCGATGGGCGACTGCCTGATGGGGCCCGGAGGCGTGTTCCCCAAGCGCACGGTCGAGGTGTCCATCGATCGCGACGCGTGCATCGGCTGCCGAACCTGCGCGATCATGGCGCCCGGGATGATCGCTATGGATGAGACCGGCAAGGCGGTCGTGACACGAGCGACTGCGGAATGGTCCCGTGCCGACGGCGACTTTGTGCACCAGTGCCCGACAAAGGCGATCAAGGTCATGGCGCTCGAGGGCGACTCCCGGCGCGCCACCATGGAATGGCGCACACAGCCGGACGAGGACTTCGTGGCGTCGGACTGACGCGCCGCCCCTTCCACAACACGGCGGTTTGCGCGAACGTATGACAGTGGAATCCCCCTCTCTGGCAGGAGTACGTATGTCGCTGCGATCACCCTCGTATCGTACGCTCATCGCGGGACTGCTCATCGCGCCGGCCATGCTCGCCGCGCAGGCGAAGCGGCCCATGACCTTCATGGATGTCCAGGAGATGAAGAGCGCCACGCCGCCATCGCTGTCCCCGAACGGACAGATGGGCGTGTACTCGATCTCCACGCCCGATTGGCAGGCGAGCCGTCGGCAATCGGATCTCTATATCGTCTCGACCAGCGGCGGCCTCTCGACCACGCGGCAGCTCACGTTCACGAAGGACAAGAACGAGGGCCCGGCCCGGTTCGCCGGGAACGACGCGATCGTGTTCGCGTCGGACCGTGATGCGGCGGCCGGCGCGGCGGGAGGCAACGAAGGCGGCGGTGGCGGTGGCCGCGGCGGCGGCGGCGGGCCCGCTGCTGCGCCGGGCGGCGGCAACCAGCTCTATTACCTGCCCCTCACGGGCGGCGAGGCGCAGAAGATCACGGACGGCGCCGCGGTCGGGCAGTTCCAGTTCACGCGCGACAACCGCTGGCTCGTGTACAGTGCGGGCCGCGGCGCGCAACAACAGCTGTGGGCGCTCTCGGCGTCGAACCTGACCGGCAGCAGGCCCGTGCAGCTCACGCGCCATGCCTCGCCAGTCAACTCGTGGCAGGTCTCGCGTGATTCGCGTTTCATCGTGTTCCTCGCGGCCGACACGCTCGACCCGGATGAACAGCGCCGCCGGCAGGCGCGGTTCGGCGTCATGATTCGCAACCAAATCGAGCCGCGCTCGCACCTGTACCAGCTCGACCTGACCTCGCGGCAGGTCAAACGGCTTACAAGCGACTCGAGCTACAGCGTGACGTCATTCTCGATCTCGCCGGAGGGACAGCATGTTGGCTTCAACGCGTCGCGCGACGACCGCAATCACCGCGGCACGCTTGAGGAGCGCAACTCGGCGGACCTGTACCTGCTGACCCTCGCGTCCGGGAAGGTGGAGCGGCTCACGAACAACCTCGAGTCGTCGGAGAGCGGGCTGAGCTTCTCGCCCGACGGCCGGACCATCGCGTTCAGCGCCGCCGACGACTTCAAGATGATGCGGCTGAGCAAGATCTATGTCCGCCCGATCGGCGGCGGCGAGTGGCGCAAGCTCGGCGGCGGCTATGACGGCGATGTCACGGTGGGCTGGTGGAGCGACGACAGCAAGACGATCTACTTCAACGAAGGAATCAAGGCGACCAACCAGTTCCTCTCGATCGATGTCGCCAGCGGCAAGGTGACGCAGCTTACGAACGAGCAGGCCTCGCTCAACGTGAGTCGCGACGATGTGTCGGATCGCCTGTTGATCAACTACTCCGACCCGAAGACCCCGGGCTCGGTGTACACGGTGGCCTCGCTTGCGCAGGTCGGCACGAAGTCGGCGTGGGTGCGGCTCACGAACCCGAACCCGCAGGTGGACGGCTGGGCGCTCGGCGAACAGAGCGAGATCACATGGAAGTCCACGGACGGCGTGAACGTCGGCGGCGTGCTCACCAAGCCCGTCGGGTACGAAGCAGGCAAGCGGTATCCGCTGATCGTCGCAATCCACGGCGGGCCGGCGTCGGCGGACGTGCTCGGCTTCAATGGCGGGTACGGCTCGCAGATCTACGCCGGCGGCGGCTACATGGTGCTGCAGCCCAACTACCGCGCGTCCACGAACTACGGCGAGAAGTTCAAGATCCAGAGCCAGGGCGACTATTTCACGCTCGGCTACAACGACATCATGGCGGGCGTGGACTACCTGATCGCGCAGGGCCTGGTGGACGGCACGCAGATGGGCGCGCTCGGCTGGAGCGCCGGCGGCCACTGGTCAAACTGGATCCTCACCCACACGGATCGCTTCAAGGCGATCTCGACCGGGGCCGGCGTATCCAACTGGATCTCCATGTACGGCCAGAGCGACACGCAGCGGCTCCGCCAATGGTACCTCGGCGACAAGCTGTTCTTTGAAGGCAACGAGTGGGAGAAGTGGTGGAAGCAGTCGCCGATCGCGTACATCAAGAACGCGAAGACCCCGACGATGATTCACGTCGTGGACGGCGACCCGCGCGTGCCGCGTCCGCAGAGCGAGGAACTGCACATGGCGCTCAAGCGGCTGAACGTGCCGACCGAGTTCTTCGTGTACCCGGGCCAGACGCACGGGATTCCGGAACCCCGCGACCAATACACGAAGTCCATGGCCGAGTTCTGGTGGATGGAGCAGTACGTCCGCGGGAAGGACACGAAGTTCAAGTGGAGCGAGCTGCTCAAGACGCTGGACACGCAGCGGACGGCGGCAGTGCAGCCGTAAGTATCGGCCGCAGGCCCACGAAGTCCATGCCGAAGCAAGCGGGCCGACGGAGACTCTTCCCGTCGGCCCGCAGTATTTTTCGGGCATGACATCGCACAACAGCTTCGCCGCCCGCGCGACCCTCACGGTCGACGGCAAGACCTACGCCTATTACCAGCTCGCCGCCGCCGCGAAGATCTCCGGCTCGACGGTCAGCTCGCTGCCGTTCTCGCTGAAGGTCCTCCTCGAGAACCTGCTGCGGAACGAAGACGGCGCCTTCGTGAAGGCCGATGACATCAAGGCACTGGCGACGTGGAACGTGAAGCAGCCCGTGGACAAGGAGATCGCGTTCCGCACCGCTCGCGTCCTCCTGCAGGATTTCACCGGCGTCCCCTGCGTGGTGGACCTCGCGGCGATGCGCGATGCGCTCGCCACGCTCGGCGGCGACCCCACCAGGATCAACCCGCTTCAGCCGGTGGACCTGGTGATCGACCACTCGGTGCAGGTGGACGAGTACGGAACGGATGCGGCGTTCATGATCAACGTGAACCTCGAGTACGAGCGCAACCGCGAGCGGTACCAGTTCCTCCGCTGGGGCCAGACCGCCCTGAAGAACTTTCGCGCGGTTCCGCCCGGCACGGGCATCTGCCACCAGGTGAACCTCGAGTACCTCGGGCAGGTGGCGTTTGTCGGCAACGAGCCGGGATCAAGCGAACCGGTCGTGTACTGCGATTCGCTCGTCGGCACCGACTCACACACCACCATGATCAACGGCCTCGGCGTGCTCGGCTGGGGCGTCGGCGGGATCGAAGCCGAGGCCGCGATGCTGGGCCAGCCGGTCTCGATGCTGATCCCGGAAGTGATCGGGTTTAAGCTCACCGGTTCGTTGCCCGCTGGCGCGACGGCCACCGACCTCGTGCTCACGTGCACCGAGATGCTGCGGAAGAAGAAGGTGGTCGGGAAGTTCGTCGAGTATTTCGGCGATGGCCTCGCCGGCCTTTCGCTCGCGGACCGCGCGACGATCGCCAACATGGCGCCCGAGTACGGCGCGACCATGGGCTTCTTCCCGGTGGACGCTGAGACCCTCAAGTACCTGCGGCTCTCCGGCCGCAGCGAGCCTCAGGTGAAGCTGGTGGAGGCCTACTGCAAGGCGCAGGGGTTGTTCCGCGAGCCCGGCGCGAAGGATCCCACGTTCACCGACACGCTCGAACTCGACCTCGGCACCGTGGTGCCTTCGCTCGCCGGCCCGAAACGGCCGCAGGACCGCATCCCGCTGACACAGGTCAAGGCGAACTACGGCGCGTCCCTCGAGGCACACGTGAAGCAGATGGCGGAGGCGGCCGCAAAGAAGGGGCAGCCCGCGCCGGTCAGCACGCCGCAGGCGGCGGCACACCGCGGCGCCTCGTTCCAGCTCACCGACGGCGCGGTGGTGATCGCGGCGATCACGAGCTGCACGAACACGTCGAACCCGAGCGTGATGCTGGCGGCGGGACTGCTGGCCAAGAAGGCCGCCGCGAAGGGCCTCAAGAGCAAGCCGTGGGTGAAGACCTCGCTCGCGCCGGGTTCGAAGGTTGCGCGCGACTATTTCGAGAAGGCCGGA
>VGVM01000064.1 GCA_016874035.1 Gemmatimonadota bacterium | reverse complement strand
CAGCGGCGGCAGCGGCGGCAGCGGCGGCAGCGGCGGCAGCGGCGGCAGCGGCGGCAGCGGCCGTGACGGCGTCACGCGTGAGTGATGTCGCGACACGATCGAGCCCATCGAGCGCTCGCGACTCAGCGGCACCTGCCGGCTCGCTCAGCCCCTTCAACTCCTCCGCGATGCTGCGTTCGCCGAAGCTTTCGGCCATCCGCGCCAGCGCCGTGATCCCGGACTTGAGCTCCGCAGCCGCGCGCTGCCGTGGCGGGCCATCGGTCGCGGCGCGGGCGTCGGCGACGAGACGACGCAGATGCTCGGCTTGCGCGACCACCTCCAGCCGAAACCGCTGCGCCGGCGTGGTGGGCGGGTTCGGCGCGGCCTGGACCACGTTCGTGCCCGGACCGTCAGGGAAGAGCGCCGCGATCGGGACCACATAGTCCCGATCTTCCGTGGGCGCTGTGGTGACGATGCCCGCTCCGCGCCAGGCGCGCATCGCGGCGCTCTCGGGGTCGGGCTGCTTGTTGTTCTGGACCGCCTCCGACGCCTCCCGGAGTGCGTCCACGGCGGACGAGAAGAGGTTTCGGTGTGCGTCGGTCGGTGCGGCGCCGAGTTCGAGGGTCTTGACGGTGTTGTCGAGCGTCTCGATCACGTCCTTGAGGATGGGCGTGTCGGCCAGCGCGGCGATACCGCGCAGCGCGCGGATCTTGCGCGTCGTTTCCGCGAGTGCGTCAACGCCGAGCGATTGCTCAACCCAGCGGCGCAGCCCGGCGGCGATGTCGGCCGTCTCGGCGGCGAGCCAGAGCCCACTGCCGATCGCGAACATCGGCGTGACGACCGAGCGGCGCTGGAACGCGGGCGCGAGTGCGTCGAGTTCCTGTGCGCGGGCGGCGGCGCGGCTGTCTTCCGCAGTGCCCCAGGTACGCGCGCCGCGCACGAGGATCTTCACGTCATCCACGGCGGCGATGATCGCCGCACGGAGTTGGGGCGACCACTGCAGGCTGCCGTCGCGGAGCCCTCGACCGAGGCGCTCCAGGCCGGTGGCGACCGTGGCGATGCCCTGCACGCGCGCCATCGTGGCGCTGCCGCGCAGCGCGCGGGCGTTCCGCGTGAAGATGTCGAGGTCCGGCGCCTTGCCCGCCGCGCGCGCCAGCGCGCCGTCGAGCTGCTCCGTGTACTCGCTCGCCTCAAGGACGAAAAAATCCAGCAGGCCGTTGGTCATTGCGTGAAAAGGTAGCCGTCAGGCGCGTTCGTGGTCAGCCAAGTTCCGGGTGCCGGTGGGGCCGGGTCATCGCGCCCCGCGGCTGCGGCCGTCGTGCATGGCCTGCCGCATGTCGCGCATGATCGTCGGTAACCCGACATACACCGCATTGCTGACGATCGAGTGGCCGATATTCAACTCCTCGACCTCCGGGATCGCCGCCACCGGGCCCACGTTGCGGGTGGTCAGCCCGTGGCCCGCGTGCACGGCGAGACCGAGCCGCGCCCCCAGGCTTGCCGCGTCCTGAAGCGCGCGGAGGGCAGTGGAGTCGCCTCCGCCGTGGCAGTACGTGCCGGTGTGGAGCTCGATGGCCCGGGCCCCGAGTTCCGCGGACGCCGTGACCATCGTGGCGTCCGGGTCAATGAAGAGGCTGACGACAATCCCGGTGGCCTGCAGCCGGGCGATGGCCGCGCGCAACCGCGGCTGGTCGCGCGTCACGTCGAGCCCGCCCTCGGTGGTCACCTCTTCCCGTCGTTCAGGGACGAGCGTGACGTGATGCGGGTTCACCCGGAGCGCGATGGCCACCATCTCGTCCGTGCAGGCCATCTCGAGGTTGAGCGGCGTGCGCAGCGACGATCGGAGCCGGTCAATGTCATGGTCCTGCACGTGCCGCCGGTCTTCGCGCAGGTGCGCCGTGATCCCGTCCGCGCCGGCGTCTTCGCAGAGCCGGGCCGCCACCACCGGGTCCGGTTCGTCGCCGCGCCGCGCCTGGCGGAGCGTGGCAACGTGGTCAATGTTCACATAGAGGCGGAGCGGTTTCACGCCGGGAAATTACATACGTTGCGCGGCGCGCACGGCGGTCGTCCGTACGCGGGAGGCCCTGACCATGCGCAAAGCACTGCTCATCTCGCTCGTCCTTGTCGGCTGCCGTACGGTTCCGGTCGGCATGACGTCGGCCGCGTCCGTGGGCGCCGGCGCGCCCCGCGGGGCGGTCGAGCAGATGCTGGTCGCGGCCCAGCAGCAGGACCTGCAGGCCATCGCGGCCGTCTGGGGAGACGAGCGGGGCCTGACCCGCGAACGCCTGGACCGAAACGAGCTCGAGTCGCGCACCTTCATCATGGCCTGTGTGCTCCGCCATGAGACGCGCAAGCTTGGCGATCCGCAGCCCGCGGCCAACGGTCGCGTGTTCATCACCGCGGAGCTCAAGCAAGGCGCGAACACCGGCGAGGCCCGGTTCATCGCGGCCCGCACCGGCGCGGGCCGCTGGCTGGTGAGCGACGTGGACCTGCCCGCGCTCCAGAACAAGGGGTTCTGCACCCGTCCCGGGTAATCCCGGCGGCGCCGTAGCGCCGCTCCGCGCGCGCGTGCCCGCGATCTCGGCGGGCTTGGACGCCCCGTTAGTATTCAGAGAGTTCGATCAGGATTCCTGCCGTTGATTTCGGGTGCAGGAAGGCGACGCGTTTGCCTTCGGCACCGAGGCGGGGCTCCGGGTCGATCACCTGGATACCTGCGTCGCGGCACTTGGTGAGCGTCGCGTCGAGGTCGGCCACAGCGAAACAGATGTGGTGGATTCCGGCGCCGCGTTTTTCCATGTACTTCGCGATCGGGGTGCCGGGTGTGACCGGCTCGAGGAGTTCGACCAGCGAATCTCCGGCGGCGTAGCCGACGATCTTCGCGCCGTCGGAGTCCGCGAGCGGCACGCTTGGTAGCCCGAGGATCCCGGTGAGGAGCGGTTGCAGGGCCTCGACATGCTGCACGGCGAGCCCGACATGGGCGATACGAGTCGTGCCGGCGCCGGGGTCTGGGGCAAGAGGCATCGCGGGTTCGATGGTGAGTGGGTGGCGGTTTGGGACGCGTCGAGGCACGGGGCTTCGCGCGACACGATTTACGTTAGCGGGCATGCGCGGGCTCGTGTGAGCGGCGCGCGCGATCGCCTGGCATGGAGAACGGACGATGTCGAATGCGGTGGCGGTGACGGACGCGGACTTCGCGACGGCGGTGGAGCAGCAGCCCGGGCTCACGGTGGTGGACTTCTGGGCGGCGTGGTGCCAGCCGTGCCGCATGATCGCACCGATCCTCGACCAGCTGTCCGTCGAGTACGCCGGCAAGGTGCGCGTGGCCAAGCTCGACGTGGACTCGAACCAGAAGACCACGATGCGCTTCAACGTGCGGTCGATCCCGGCGCTGCTCTTCTTCAAGGACGGCAAGTTGGTGGACCAAGTCATCGGTGCCGTCCCGAAGGCCGCGCTGGCCGCCAAGTTCGCCCAGCACGCCGCCTAGCGTCGGCGCGTGCCGGGCCCCGCTGTGCACCGTCGCCACACCTTGCTGACCGACCCCGGACGATGAGTCTCCCGGCCGGCTCCATCCGGTTCCCGCGCTACCGCGTCCTGTTGCCTCGGACGCGGCTGGCGTATGTGCACCTGCGCAACCTGTTCACCGACGCGAAACGTGATCGCGCGGCGCGGGTGTTCGGCTACGTGTGTGTGTGGCTGCCGGACGAGTTCGTCCTGTTCTACCTGCAGGAGGGCGAGGTCGTCAACGCCGCCGCGAGCCCGGACGGGCAGCGGTTCCACGCGATCGCGATCGCCGATGCCGTCGCGAAGGTGCCGCGCGAAGCCGAGTACGGCGAGGTCTGCTTCCATGAAGCGGACGACGAACTGCTCGCGATCATGCACGCGTCGCAGCTGCGTGAGCCGCAGGCATGGCCGCACGATGTCCATCAAGACAACCCGGATTCGGTCCTCGCCCACCTGCACGTCACGATGTTCGACGGCGTGCTCGAAATCATGCAGGACGAAGGACGCAACTATGTCGTGTTCCGCGGCGGCGACATCGTGCGCGCGCATTTCTGCGACGACCTGGTCGCGCCTCCCGAATCCCAGGTTCGCCGGCTGATCGGTTCGACCGACAGCTGGGTGCGCGTCAAGCGCTGGCCGCTGCCGCCGCCACTTCCGGTGCAAGCCGCCCCGGCGCTCGTGCAGGCCTACCGCGAGCTCATGGCGAACGCCGTACGCCGGCTGGTGAGCGCCGGCAACGACTCGGCGCCCCAGGTTGCCGATCAGGCCCGCCGGCACCTCGCGCAGCGCCATCCGGCACTTGACCGACTCCCGGTGGCCGTCGAATCCGCGCCGGTGGTGCCGTCGGCCACCACCACGCTCTCGTTCGGCCGCGCGCCGAGCTCGAACGTCAAGGACCCCATTGCCGAGCCGCGGGAGTTGAGCGCCGCGGTGGCCGCCTGGTTGAATGAGCTGCTCTTCCACTGCCATCCCGCCAACGGGCAACCGGTGGAACGCTTCCACGAAGACCTGCTGCGTGAACGTCGGCACATGTTCCAGGGTGCTGGGCTGTTCGAGACGCTGCACTGGAAGTTGTTCGCGTGACGGACTCCGGGGGCGGGACGCTGTACGTCGTCAGCACCCCGATCGGAAATCTTGCGGACCTGTCGGCCCGGGCGATCGAAACGCTCGGCCGCGTCAACGCGATCCTCGCGGAGGACACGCGCCACTCGCGGCCCCTCCTCGAACGGCATGGGATCGGGGGCAAGCTCGAGGCCTACCACGAGCACAACGAGGCCCGGGCCACACCGCGCCTGATCGCTCGGCTGGGTGCCGGCGAGTCGTTCGCGCTGATCTCGGACGCCGGCACGCCGCTGATGTCGGATCCCGGGCACCGGCTCGTGGCGGCCGCCGTGGCGGCGGGTATTCGCGTCGTTCCGGTGCCGGGGGCCTCGGCGTTGCTCGCGGCGCTGGTCGGTGCGGGCCTGCCGCTCGACCGGTTCACGTTCATGGGATTCCCACCCCGGAAGGGCGGCGCGCGCCGAGACTGGATCGCGGACCTGGCTGGGCTCCGGCACACGGCCGTGGTGTATGAAGCCCCGGGCCGCGTGGGTGCGCTGCTCGCCGAGCTTGCGGCGGCCGGCGGCGAATCGCGGCCCTGCGTCGTCGCGCGCGAGTTGACCAAGCAGTTCGAGGAGTTCGTTCACGGTACGGTGGCTTCGCTGGCTGCTGCGTACGAGTCCGAACCGCCCCGGGGCGAAGTGGTGCTCGTGATCGGGGGCGCCGAACCGAAGGCACCGGACGAGGCCGAGCTCCGCCAACGGGTCCTGGCCCTCCGGGCCGAGGGTCTGAGCGCGCGGGAGGTATCGCGCGTACTATCATTAGAGTCAGGGGTACCCCGGAACACCGCCTACCGTCTCGCCCACGAATGAACCGTTCGCTCATGGTTGTGGCTGGCCTCGCTGTCGGCGCGCTTGGCGCGCTGGGTGCGGCGTCGGCTGCGAATGAGGCGCCGGCACCGCGCCTCGGTATCGCCCGCCTGCAGTACGACGGCGGGGGAGACTGGTACGCCAATCCGTCGGCAATCCCGAACCTGCTCAAGGCCATCCGGGATCGCACGACCTTTCCGGTGGAACTCACCGAGGCGCGCCTGACGCTCCTGGACGATCGCCTGTGGGACTACCCGTTCTTGCACCTCACGGGCCACGGCAACGTCACGTTCTCTGAGACGGAAGTGACGCGCCTGCGCGAGTACCTGACGCGCGGCGGCTTCCTGCACATTGACGACAACTACGGTCTCGACGAGCACATCCGTCGCGAGATGAAGAAGGTCTTTCCCGATCACGAGTTCGTGGACGTGCCGCTCTCGCACCCGGTGTATCGAGCGGTGTACGAGTTCCCGAAGGGCCTGCCGAAAGTGCACGAGCACGACGGGAAACCGGCCCGGGGGTTCGGGATCTTCCTGGGGACCCGGCTCGCGGTGTACTACAGCTGGTCGAGCGATCTGGGCAACGGATGGGAAGATCTCGGCACCTATACGACAGATCCGCCCGAGATCCATGAACAGGCGCTGCGAATGGGGATCAACCTCTTCACCTACGCTATCACGAGCCGGCCGACTCCATGACGATTCTCTCGATTGTCGAACGGGAACGCGCGCGGGCGCGCACCCTGCTGGGCGCGGCGATGTCGGCGCGCGCCGCTGCCGCTGCGCTCTTGATCCTGGCGATCGGTGCGATCGCGCTCGGCGGGTCGCGCTGGATCGCGCTGCCGCGGGTGCTGCCGTTTGCGATCTGGGTTGCGGCGGCCGGTCTCGCCGCGTGGGTCATCGTGCGCGGACTGAAGTCGCTCGAGCGTGACGGGTCCGCCTTGGCCGTCGCGCGTGCCGTGGAGCGGGAGCAGAAGCTGCGCGATGGCTCGTTGCGCGGCCTCGTGGAACTCGCGGCGAACAAGACGGCGTTCGTGACTCGCGCGGCCACGCGGCTGGCCGACTCGCTTGCGCCGAAGCCGTCACCCTTGGCGCCGGCGATGGAGGCCGGGCTCCGCCGCAGCGCGCTGCGATCCGCCGGCATCGTGATCCCCGTGGCCGCGTTCGGCTTGATCGCGGCGAGCCGTTCCGGCGACGGCTGGCAGGCGCTGACGCATCCCGTGGACGCGTGGAACGGCGCGTTGCTTCCACCGATCGAGCTGGTGGACGCCCCGGCGCGACTGCTGCGTGGGACGACCGTCCGGCTTGAGGTTCGCGCGGGCGGCCGCAGCACCGTTTCGCTCCGCAAGCGCAGCACCGGAAGCGCCTGGGTCGAGACGCCATTGATGCTGACCGATGGCAAGGTGATCACCGAGATCGGTCCTGTGGATGCCGACCTCACGCTGCTGGTCACCGACGGTCGCGCAACGAGCGACAGCGCGGTGATCCGGGTGGTTGACCGGCCGTTCGTGGGGGATGTCGTTGTCCGCGCGCAGTTCCCGGCGTACCTGCGCCGAGCCGACGAATCCATGCCCGGTGACGCCCCGGTGCGGATTCCGCTGGGCACGACGATCACGATCGAGGGCAATGCGTCGGAGGCACTGGCCTCCGTGACGCTGACGCGCGAAGGCCGGACCATTGCGCTCGCCGCGTCCGGGCGCCGGTTCAGCGGCCGGTTCACGCCCGGCGAGAGCGGAAGCTGGGAGTGGGATGCCAAGGGCCTGACAACGCAGATCGCCGATGTCCCGCCGCCGCTGCTGCTCGAGGTGGTGCCGGACTCCGCCCCGATCGCGGAGATCCTTTCGCCGTCGGCGGATTCGCTGGTCGAGGCGAAGGACAAGGTGGAACTCGAACTCCTCGCGACCGACGACCACGCGCTGGAGATCGTGGCGATGCGCCTCTGGCGCGTAGCGCGTGACGGCAAGGCCGAAGCACCGACCATCCAGAACCTCGGCGGCGGCGGCCAGCCGGACTGGACCGGCAGCTTCACGATCGACCTCGCGCGGTTCAATCTCGCCCCCGGAGACGCCGTACACCTGCAGCTCATGGCACGCGACGCATCACCGCGCCGCCTCGAGGGCATGAGCCGACAGATCGCGCTCAAGGTTCCGGCGAACGAAGAGCAGCGAGCGGCGGCGCGTGCGGCCGCGGACTCAGCCGCGGCGCGCGCCGCGGCGATGGCGAAGGCGATCGGGCAGCTGCAACAGCAAACGGCCGCGGCGGCCAACCAGCGCGGCCAGCAGCCGGGCGCGGACCAGAAGCCGATGGAGTTCGACAAGGCCCAGCAGGCCCAGCAACTCGCGGCACAGCAGAAGGCGATGCAGTCGCAGGTCGAGCAGATGCAGCAGGCGGGCCGGTCACTCGAGAATCAGCTCCGGCAGGCCGGCGCGCTCGACACCGCCCTGGCGCGCCAGCTCCAGCAGGCCCAGGACCTGATGCGTCAGGCGCTTACGCCAGAGATGCTCGAGGCCCTGAAGAAGCTTGAAGGCGCGTCGCAGAACCTCGCGGGCGAACAGGCGAAGCAGTCGCTGGCGGAGCTCGCCGAGCAGCAGCGGAAGATGCGGGAGGCGATGGAGAAGAGCGCCGAGATCCTGAAGCGTGCCGCGCTGGAAGGCGCGATGCAGACGCTGAAGGACGAAGCAGCCGAACTCGCGAAGGAACAGCGCACGCAGAACTCGCAACAGCAGGCGAAGCGCGACACGGCGAGCCAGGACCAGCTCAAGCGCCTCGAGCAGCGGACCGACCAGCTGTCCAAGGACCTTGAGGCGCTGCGCGACCGGTTGCGTCGCGAAAACGCTGACACGGCCGCGCGACTGGCGGATCAGGCGCTCGACCAGGCCAGACAGGCGGAGAAGGCACTCGAGCAAGCCATGCAGCAGCAACAAGGGGCGCAGCAGGGCCAGCAGCAACAGGGCCAGCAGCAGCAGGGCCCACAGCGCCAGCAGGGCGGCCAGCAACAACAGGGTCAGCAACAGCAGGGTGGTCAGCAACAACAAGGCGGCCAGCAGCAGCAAGGCGGCCAGCAGCAACAGGGCGGTCAGCAACAGCAGGGTGGCCAGCAGGGCAACGCCCAGCAGCAAGCGGCGGATGCGCTTCAGCGCGCCGCCGAGGCGCTTGCTGAGGGCCGTCAGGCCCAGGTGGACCAGTGGAAGAACGAGGTGACGGGCGAAATCGACCGCTCGCTCCAGGAGATGCTGCAGCTCGCGCGACAGCAGGATGACCTTGCGAACCGCGCGCGCCGGAACCCGAACGACCAGACGCTGCGTCCAGAGCAGGGGGCGCTGCAGCAGGGCGTGGACCAGGCGGCGAACCGCTTGAATGCCGAGGCGCGACGTTCCGCACTGGTCTCGCAGGGCTCGCAGCGCGCGATGGCTGATGCGCAGGCTCGCGTGCAGCAGGCGGCTCGTGATGCCGGCGATGCCCGTGCACCGCAACAAGCCGTGCAGAGCATGACGGACGCGGCGAACGCACTCCGTCAGGTCGCGTCGGCGCTGGCCCGCGACCGCGAGCGCGCGAACAACTCCCAGTCTGCGTCGGGCTTGCCCGAACTGCTGGCCCAGTTGCAACAGCTCGCGCAGCAGCAAGGCAGCCTGAATGGGCAGATGCAGGGCCTCATGCAGCTCGCGCAGCAGCAGGCGCGGCAGGGGCTCAACCAGCAGGACGCCCGGGAGCAGGCGCGCGACCTGAGTCGCACACAGCGTGAAGTGGCGCGCCAGCTCGCCGAGGTCGGCGATGCGGACCAGAGCGGTCGCGCCGCAGAACTGGCGCGCGAGGCGCGGCAGTTGGCACAGGCGCTCGAGCAGGGCGCCGTGGATCCGTCGGTGCTCGAACGGCAGCAGCGGTTGTTCCGCCGCATGCTGGACGCCGGGCGGACGCTCGAGAACGACAAGACGGACGAGTCGGCCAAGCGCGAGTCCAAGCCGGGCGACCAGTCGAACCCGTTCTTGCCGCCGAACGCCACCGCTTCCGGGAGGTCGGGTACCAAGTTCCAGGTGCCGGACTGGAATCAGCTCCGGGCGTTGAGTCCGGAGGAGCGTCGGCTCGTCATTGACTACTTCCGCCGCTTGAATGGCGACAAGACCCCCTGAACTGCGTGCTGCCGTCGCGGGCGCATTGGCGCTCGCGATGGCGGCCACGCTGCTGCCGGCGTCGTCTGAAGGGCAGGCACAGGTCGCTTCCGTCACTCGCGCGGTCGAACTCGAGCAGACCGGGAAGGCGCGCGAAGCGATCGCGGTGTGGCGGGAACTCCTGGCCAGCGGGCAGACTGCGCAGGCGATCCTTGGCCTGGAGCGCATCTTCTCGCAGCTCGGGCAGGACGATTCGCTGCTTGTGGCGATCGAGCCGGTGCTCGCCGCGAAACCCGGTGACCGGGCGGCCCGCGGCGCGCAGATGCGCACCCTGCGTTCGCTCGGTCGCGACACGGAGGTGCGAGGCGCATTTGACGCCTGGGTGCGCGCCGCCCCCGGCGATGCGGCGCCGTACAAGGAGTTCGCCGGCCAGCTGATGGCCGACCTGCGAAATGCGGTCGCCGACTCAATCCTGCAGCAGGGTGTTGTCGCACTCGGGTCGCCCCACGCCTTGCTTGTCGAGCTGGCGCAACTCAGCGGCGCGCTCGGCCAATGGGGGCGCGCGGCCGCGTTCTGGCGCGACGTGATGCTGCGCGAGCCGTACGCGGACCAAGGCGCACGCTACTCGCTGGCGAACGCGCCCGCGGCGCAGCGGGATTCGGTGCGCGCCGAACTCGCGCGCGCGGACCGCGACCGCGGCTCGGCCGCCAAGGCGACGCAAGCGTCCGCGACGGCACGCAAGGCACTCGGCATGCTCGAACTCGGCTGGGGAAATCCGCGCGAGGCGTGGAACGTACTCTCGACGCTGACGGCGGCTGACTCGGCCTACGCTACCTGGGAGGAGTTCGCGGAGGAAACCGAGCGAACCCAGGCGTGGCTGCCGGCCCGTGACGCGTTGCTCGCGATGCATGGCGTACGCGCCTCGCTGAGCACGCAGCTGCGGGCCGCGGGCGCGTCCAACTCCGGTGGTGACCCAGCCGCGGCGATTGCGATCCTCGCGTCTGCCCGGCTGCGCGCATCACCGGAGATGATCCGTACGCGAATCCTGGTCGAAGAAGTCCGCGCGTTGACCAACCTGGCGCGGCCCGCCGATGCGGAGGCGCTCGTCGCACGCGATGGCGCGGCGGCGGACGCCGTGAGCCGGCGCGCATTCGCCCGGCAAGTTGCGTGGGGTTGGGTGCGCACCGGGCAGGTGGAGAAGGCGCAGGCGGCGCTCGCGGGCGCGAGTGCCGATGACAGCGAGGAAGTGGTCGGATGGATCGCGCTGTTTGCGGGCGATTTCGTGAAGGCGCGCGCGGGCCTGCGCCGACCGGCTGACGCGACCTCTGATGTCGTCACCGCGATGGCGCTGCTTGGCCGGACGCGCGCAGACAGCGGGGCCGCCGCCGGGGCGGCCTTCCTGGCGCTGGCGCGCGGTGACACCGCCGGCGCGGCGCAGCGCTTTGAGCGTGCCGCCGCGGACCTGCCCGATGTCGCGTCGCTGCTCCTCGCCCACGCGGCGCGCCTCCACGTGGCGCGCCGTAACGATGGTGCGGCGATCGTCCTCTGGAAGCGCATCGTGGAGCGCTACTCCCTGTCGCCGGAGGCGGCCGAGGCCGACCTGGACTGGGGACGGGCGCTCCGGCGACGCGGGGACCGCGCGGGCGCCACGGAACGCTTCGAACACCTTATCCTGTCCTATCCCGCCAGTGCACTGGTTCCGCAGGCACGGCGTGAGCTTGAACTGTTGAGGAGTGGTATCGCATGACACGGAGAATCGGGGTGCTTGCTGCGGTCGCGCTGACGGTCGTTTCGGGCCGGCTCGGCGCGCAGCATCTGCTCGTGCCCATGGACGACGCGCAGCAGAATCACCTGCGGGCGTACGGCCTGACCTTCCAGGCGATCAAGAACGGCGATCGCGCCGAGTGGTGGATCAACTACCGGGGCGGGAGCTTCCTGCTGCCCGACAATGCGACCACGCGACGGAAGGCCGGGCTCGACGGCGTGACCGTGCAGCCGATCAACGAGGCGGGCGTCGCAGCGGCGCGGCGCGAGATCGCGCAGGGCAACATGGACGCCATCCCGTTGGAGAAGGCGCCCCGGATTGCGATCTACTCGCCGCCCAAGACGCCGCCCTGGGACGATGCCGTCACGCTGGCGCTCAAGTACGCCGGCATTGACTACACGCAGATCTGGGACGACGACGTGCTCGGCCAGGACATGGCCAAGTACGACTGGGTGCACCTCTTCCACGAAGACTTCACCGGCCAGTTCAACAAGCTGTACCTCGGGTTTCGCGACGCGCCGTGGTTCATCGAACAGCGGGATCGCGACATGGCGACCGCGCAGCGCCACGGGTACCCCAATGTGCCGGCGCTCAAGAAGGCGGTTGCCAACCGCCTGCGCGATTTCGTGGAACGCGGGGGATTCGTGTTCGCGATGTGTGGGGCGACCGAGACGATCGAGCTCGCGCTCGGCGCGCACAACGTGGACATCGCGGCGGCGTTCCTGGATGGCACGCCGATGGACCCCGACGCCGACAGCAAGATGGACTGGACCCGCACGTTCGCGTTCCAGGGTGTGCGGCTCGAGATGAACCCGGGCGTGAACTCGATGAGCGACATTGACGGGCACCAGGTCAACGTGCCCTCGAGGCGCCAGAGCCTGAACACGTTCACGCTGTTCAACTTCTCAGCGAAGTTCGATCCGGTGAACACGATGCTGGTGCAGAACCACCGCAACGTGATCGCGGACTACTACGGCGTCACCACCTCGTTCACCCGGGCGCGGCTCAAGCCGGGCGTCAGCGTGCTGGCCACGGAAGAGGGGACGCCCTGGGCGAAGTACCTGCACGGCGACTTCGGGAAGGGGTCGTGGACCTTCCTGGGTGGGCACGACCCGGAGGATCCGCAGCACAACATCGGGGCGCCGCCGACCGACCTCGCGCAGCGCCCCAACTCGCCGGGGTATCGGCTGATCCTGAACAACGTGCTGTTCCCGGCCGCAAAGAAAAAGCCGCTCAAGACGTGAGCCGCGCCGGTCGCGGCAAACCGGGCGCGTCGGCGACCCGTGGCTGAGTCGCGCCTGGCGCCCGCCGCGGCGCGGGCCATGCGGACGGCAATCGCACTTGCGGGCGGACGCGAGGTGTGTTTCGCCTGTCAGGTGGACGAAGCCGGGATCATCGTCGGCGCGCGCGCGGTGGCGCGCGGCGATGCGGACAGCGTGCTCGCGCTCCCCGGGTTCGCGAAGCGTGGTGAGATGATGATCCACAACCACCCGTCGGGTGTGCTCGAACCGTCGGGCCCCGACCTGATGGTTGCGCAGCGCATGCACGACGACGGGATCGGATCCGGGATCGTGGACAATGCGGCCGAACTCGTGTACGTCGTGGTCGAGGTTCCGCGCGCGCGCCCCGTGGCGAGTCTCGACGGGGAGGCGATCGCGGCGGCGCTCGGCCCCGGTGGGGCGGTCGCCGAGGCGCTCGGTCGGTACGAGGACCGGCCCAGCCAGCGGGAGATGGCGCGCCTGATCGCCGACCTCTACTCGCGCGGCGGCATTGCGCTGGTCGAGGCAGGGACGGGGGTCGGGAAGTCGCTGGGCTATCTCGTTCCCGCGTTGCGCTGGTCGGCGGCGAACGGCGAGCGGACCATCGTCAGCACGAACACGATCACGCTCCAAGAGCAGCTCGTCGGCAAGGACCTTCCGTTCCTCGCCGAGGCGCTCGGCGACCAACCCGTGCGGTTCGCGCTGCTCAAGGGCTGGCGAAACTATGTGTGCCTGCAACGCCTGGATCACGCGCGCGGGTCGTCGGGATCGCTCTTCGATTCGGCGTCGCAGGACGAACTGCGCGCGATCGACCGTTGGGCGTCGCGCACGGCCGATGGAAGCGTTGCCGACCTGCCGTTCGCGCCCAGGGCCGACGTCTGGGACGAGGTGGCGGCTGAGTCCGACCTCTGCACGCGGATGAAGTGCCCGCACTTCGACAAGTGCTTTGTCTTCGCGGCGCGCCGCAAGGCGGCGGAGGCCGACGTCGTCGTGGTGA
>VGVM01000063.1 GCA_016874035.1 Gemmatimonadota bacterium | reverse complement strand
GCGGCGCGTTTCGTACTGCCGCCGTCCCGCGATGAACATCAGCCACACACCGAGCACCATGTCGATCACGCCGGCCGCGATGAGCAGTGCCTTGAGCCCGATCAGCGGCATGAGGAACAACGCAGCGGCCGCCACGCCGATGATCGACCCCAGTGTGTTCACCGAGTACACGGCGCCGATGGCCTTTTCGCCGCCGCCGGCACTGATCAGGATGCGCGTGATCAGCGGCAGCGTGATCCCCGCGCAGAACGTGGCGGGCAGCATCACGGCCATCGCGACGCCGTACTTCGCGATGGTGAACAACTGGTAGCCTTCGGCGTTCTGGTCGAGCCCCTGGATCATGAACGCCATCCAGCGGAAGCTCGCGAGATAGGCAGTCAGCGTGAGGACCGCGAGCGCGCCCATCGCCCACTGCGTCGTGGCCAGCGCGCGGATAGGGTCGCGGAAGCGGTCCGCGTGCGAACGCACCCAGAACGCGCCGAGGGAGAGGCCAAGGATGAAGGCCGACAGCATCAGCTCGAACGAGTGCGTCGCGCTCCCGAGCACGAGCGAGAGCATGCGAATCCACGCGATCTCGTACATGAAGCTCGAGAGCGCCGTGCCGGCCGCCACAGCAAGCATCACGCGCCAGAGCGTGGTGGTGTCCATCAGCGGCTGCGACGAGGCGCTTGACTCGGGCGAAAGCGTGGGCGTTGGTGTTGGTTCTGCGTCGGGCGGCGGCGCGGAAGGCGCATCGGATCCCGCCGCCGGTGTTGCGACCACCACATCAGGCGCGCCGGCATCCTGCTGCATGCGCACGGCGCCGAACACCGCGAGCCCCACCACGATGTTGATGATCGCGGCGACGAGGATGGTACCGGGCAACCCGACTGCGCCGATCAGGTAGAAGCCGGCGAGCAGCACGCCGCCCGCGGCGCCGATTGAGTTGGCGAAGTAGAGCACGCCGAGCACGCGGCCGCTGTGTTCCTTGCCATCCGCGGACACGCGCCGCAGGAAGCCGGACGACATGAGCGGGAAGGTCATGCCGAGCAGCACGGACTGCGGGAGGATGAGCGCGGCCGCGATGCTCCACTTCACGGTCGTGAGCACGAGGCCGGCGGACAGCGACGGGAAGATCGAGGCGTACGCAAAGGCCGTCGTCGCTTCGTATATCTCGTGGAAGAACAGCCCGACGAGCCCCACG
Organism: Gemmatimonadota bacterium; assembly: GCA_016874035.1. GTDB lineage: Bacteria > Gemmatimonadota > Gemmatimonadetes > Gemmatimonadales > Gemmatimonadaceae > Fen-1231. The sequence continues at coordinate 12,595 of VGVM01000063.1, read as the reverse complement.
CCGACCTCGATCGCCGCGTAGCCGATCAGCGGTTCGCGGATCTTCCCGGCGCGCGCGGCGGCAATGGCCGCGCCCGCCGCCATGCCACCGAGGTAGATGACGAGGACGATGACCTGGGCGTACGCCGAGTGGCCGACGAAGAGGCCCAGGTAGCGGCTCCAGATGGACTCGTACATGAGTCCAGCCGCGCCGGAGAGGATGAAGCAGATCGTGAGCAGGGCCGCCATATGCGGCTCTAAGCTACCGAATTACACCGTCCCTACGTCACCGGGTGAGCCGCGACTCCGTCACGACGCATTGCGTGCGGGAACGGCACGTTGCGGAGGCCCCACGATACGCTCGAGCAGGTCCAGCGCGCGCTCGATGGTGGCCAGGTCGCGGCGTTGCAGTCGCGCGAGTTCATCGGCGATCGCGGCGATGCGCCGCCGGCGGCCTTCGTCGAGGAGGCGGGCGCCCTTGGCCGTGGCGCTCACGATCGTGATGCGGCGGTCGGTGGGCCGCGCCGACCGCGTCGCCAGTCCGGACGCCTCGAGGGCCGCGACGATCCGCGTGATGGTGGGCGGCCGCACCTGTTCGGCATGCGCGAGTTCGCCGAGCGTGAGCGGACCGCGGAACACGATGACCGAGAGCGCGGAGAGGTGCGGGGCGCTGAGCCCGGATCCGGCGTCCTCGCGTCGTACGCGGCGCAGGAGGTGAATGGCCGCCGAGTGGAGGCGGTCCGCGGCGTCGTGGGACGGCGAGCGCCTTGCGGCGCGCGGCGCGGTGGCTGGTGCGGGGCCTCTGGCGCGTTTCATGGGAATGAATATATTTAGCTTTGCTAACTAACTAAAGGGGTCGTCCATGGCTTCGGCATCGCAGGTCTCCAGCATCACGCAGCTCGCCCTCACCGTTTCCGACGTGCCGGGCGCGCTCGCGTTCTATCGAGACGCGATCGGGCTCACGCAGCTGCCGATTCCCGCTCCGCCGACGATGGCGTTCCTGATGACCGGCGATGTGAGGCTGATGCTCTCACAGCCCGAGGGCGGACTGACTCCAGGTGGCGGTTCGGTGATCTACCTTAAGGTCGCTGACATCCGCGGGGCCGCCGCCGCGATGAGCGCGCGAGGCGTCGTGTTCGGCACCGAACCGCACCTGGTTGCCAAGTTACCGGATCGCGAAATCTGGCTAGCCGATTTCAAGGACCCATCAGGCAACCTGCTGGCGTTAATGAGCGAAGTGGTTGTCTCATAAAGAGTTACACCGATCACGTCTACCCTTCTGGCACCCGCTGAGCACATGAGTCGCACAGTGTGCAAGCGAGTACTTGCATACCCTGCAAGTGCTCACTTACATTCGTGCCATGTCACACCCGACCAGAGAACAGATTCTCCAGGCCGCGGCCACGCTCTACGCTGAGCACGGATTCCGCGGCACCACGACGCGCGCGATCGCCGAGTGCGCCTGCGTCAATGAAGTGACGCTCTTCCGACTCTTCGGAAGCAAGGAAAACCTGATCGTCGAGGCCATGCGCGCGCACAGCGTTCCGGTTCACGTCGGTACGCTGCCGGAGATGCCGCTTGATCCGCCAAGCGAGCTCACGGCCTGGGCGAAGCAGACCGCGACGGTGCTCGTTTCCATGCGGGCCATGATCCGGCAGGCGATGAGCGACGCCGACCAGAGTCCGGAAATGCCGAAGTGCGTCTCCCGCGGGGCCGACGCGACGTTCGACGCGCTGTACTCGTACTTCGATCGGCTGCGTGCACATGGATTCGTTCCCGCCGACGCCAACATCCGCGCCGCGGCCAGCATGCTGATCAGCGCGCTGTTCCATGACTCGATCTCACGAGAGTACATGCCGCAGTTCTTCCCCGACGAGGCCGATGCGCCCGGCACCTATGCACAACTCTGCCTAAAGTCCGTGGACTTCTCCGCCGCGCCGCCGGTCGCCCAGCGGCGTGCGTCGTAGCGAACACACAACACCTCGAACAATGACGTTTGCCCGAATACTCATGACCCGAAGTGCGCTCGCCCTGGCGCTGAGCGCGACTTCATTGGCCGCACAAGGCGGCTCGACACCTTCACGAGCCGGCGCCATGAACGCACCGCTTGCCGTTTCACTCGCCGATGCGCTGCGGATGGCGGCCGGCGTGTCGCACACGATTCGAAGCGCGGAGGCGGGATCGCTGCGCGCACGCGGAACGCAGGCGCAGGCGCGCTCGCAGTTCTTCCCGCAACTGGGCGCGTCGTTCGGCTACCAGCGCAGCATCCAGAGCCAGTTCCAGGAAATCGCCAAGCGCGACAACAACGGCTCGGGCGGTTCAGGTGGTTCAGGTGGTTCGATGGGAGGCAGCGACAGCAGCAGCTCCGGATCGAACGGCTTCGGCTCGATCTCGAAGATCTTCGCGTCGCCCGTGACCGAGACGATCACGCTGAACTTCTCGCAGACGGTGTTCTCCGCGGGTCGCATCGAAGCGGCCAACGCCGGCGCGCGAGCCGCACGCACCGCGGCGGACATCGGGCTGGACGGCGCCCGCGCGCAGGTCATGCTCGATGTGGCCCAGGCCTACTACGATGCCGTCGCCGCCGGGCAGTTGGCCGAGATCGCCGACAGCACGCTGGCGCAAGCCGAGCGATCGCTGCAGCACACGACACTCGCACACGAGGTGGGTTCGGCGTCGGAGTTCGACATGCTGCGGGCGCGTGTCGCGCGGGACAACCAGCGCCCGACGCTGATCCAGGCGCGCGGAAACCGCGACGTCGCGTTGCTGCGACTCCGGCAGCTGCTCGGCGTGCCGCTCTCGCAGCCGCTCGCGCTGACCACGCCGATTCGCGATGAAGGCAACACGCGCCCGGCGTCGCTCGACCGGCCGATCGAGGTGCCCGGCACCGATCGCGGGATGATGGCCGACACGACCGCGGCGCGTCGCGCGGCGGTGCGGCAGGCCGAGGCCAATGTGGACGCGCAGCGATCGGCCCTGCGCGCGGCCCGCTGGCAAAGGCTGCCGACGGTGGGCGTGACGTCCACCTACCAACGGTTCGGCTATCCGGATGGGTCATTCATCCCGAACTCGCTTGGCCTGTTCTTCCCGAACTGGAATGTGAACGTGGGTGTGTCGCTGCCGCTGTTCACGGGCGGTCGCCTGAGTGGTGACCGGATGGTCGCCGAGGCCAACCTCACTGAGGCCGAGGAATCGCTCGCGCAGGTGAAGGAATTCGCGGCGCTCGACGCCCGCACGGCGGTCACGCAGCTCGAGCAAGCGCAAGCCGCGTACGCCGCGAGTGTCGGAACGGATGAGCAGGCGGCCCGCGCGTACCGGATCGCCGAAGTGCGCCAGGAGGAAGGGATCGCGACGCAGGTGGAACTGCTGCAGTCGCGCACGCAGTACGAGCAGGCCCGGCTCAACCGCGTGCTCGCGGCGCGGGATCTCGAGGTTGCGCGACTGCGCATGGCGCTGCTGAAGGACCTGCCGCTGGCGCAGGGGCAGCAGGCACAGGCGAGGGGGCGCTAGAAATGCGACGACAACAGCGGGTTATGGGTGGTCGGTGGTCGGTTGTCGGTGCTGGTGACCGACAACTGCGCGCCAATAACGCAGGCAACAAACCGGCAACAATCAACTCTGGACATACGACTTCCATGTTTCTCACTGCACGTTCCCTCACTGGACTCATCGCGGTCGCATTCGTTGCTGCGGCATGCGGCGGCACGGATGCCGAGGCCACCGACAGCTCGGCGGCGCCCGTGATCACGATCAGCCCGGAAAACATCGCGATCGTCGCGCAGAGCACGATCACGTCGGGTCCGGCCATCTCGGGCAACCTGGTGGCTGACCGCACGGCCTCGTTGCGCGCCGAAGTGCCGGGCGCCGTGCTGGCCGTGATGCAGGATCCGGGCGCGCCGGTCACGAAGGGCACGCCGCTGGTTCGCATTGACGACACCGCGATCCGCGACATGTTCCTGTCCGCCAAGAGCGGGGTGACGCAGGCCGAGCTCGCAGCCGACATCGCCAAGCGCGATCAGGAGCGTTCGGAGAAGCTCCTGGCTGCGGGCGCGATCGCGCAGAACGCAGCGGAACTCGCGCGGCGCGCGGCGCTTGGCGCCCAGGCCCAGCTCGACGACGCGAAGGCGCGGCTCGCGAGCGCGCAGAAGAACCTCGACAACACCGTGGTGAAGGCGCCGTACGACGGCATCGTGAGCGAACGGCAGGTGAATCCCGGCGACATCGTGGCGCCCGGTGCGCCGCTGGTTACGATCGTGGACCCGAGCACCATGCGCCTCGAGGGCATGGTTCCCGCGGACCAGCTGGGCAGCGTGCGGGTGGGCGCGACCGTGACGTTCTCGGTCACCGGCTACCCGAACCGTTCCTTCACCGGCGCGATCAGCAACATCTACCCGAGCGCCGACCCCGGCACGCGGCAGGTGCGGCTCTACGCGCGGATCCCGAACGCCGGGCGCGGGCTCGTCGCAGGGCTGTACGCCACGGGTCGCGTTGCGACGACATCGCACGACGGCTTGGTCGCGCCGCTTACGGCGATTGACCAGCGCGGACCGAGTCCTGCAGTTTCGCGCGTAAAGGGCGGGAAAGTCGAACGCGTCGAGGTCACCCTCGGCACGCGCGACGACGCGACCGAGCGCGTGGAAATCACGAGCGGCGTGGTCGCGGGCGACTCGCTGTTGATCGGTGCCGCGCAGGGCATCACGGCGGGCAGCTCGCTCCGCGTCTCGGCCGGCACGGACCGGGCCGCGGCGCCGGCGGCCCCCGCCACACCGCCGACTTCCGCCGCGGGCAAACAGCCCGCGAAGCCGTAGGAGCGATCCCGAATGTTCATCTCAGATTTCGCGATCAAGAAGCCGATCGTCACCATCGTCTCGATGGTGGCGCTGGTCGTGTTCGGCCTCTTCTCGCTTGCGCAGCTGCAGACGGATGAGTTCCCGGACGTCGCGCAGCCGATCGTCAATGTCGCGATCCCGTATCCGGGTGCGTCGCCCGACGTCGTCGAGCGCGAAGTACTCGACCGGGTCGAGGAAGCGATCTCGGGCATCTCCGGCGTGGACCGCATCATGGGCACCGCGCAGGACGGGTTCGCGAACGTCACGACGTTCTTCGTGTTCGAGAAGGACATCCAGCAGGCGTCGCAGGACATTCGCGACAAGATCTCGGCGATTCGCGACCAGCTTCCGGCCGAGATGAAGGAGCCGATCCTTTCGCGCTTCGACCCGCAGGACCAGGCGATCGTCCAGCTCTCGCTGAACTCGAACTCGCTCGAAGCGCCGGCGCTGACGCGGATCGCCGACCCCGGGATCACGAAGGAGTTGCGCTCGATTCCCGGTGTCGCGGACGCGCTCGTCGTGGGCGGCGTGCAGCGCGAGCTGACCGTGGAGATCCGGCCGGACGCGATGCGCGCGGCGGGGATCAGCGTGGCGCAGCTGGTGGGCGCCCTGCAGACGCAGAACCTCGCAGTGCCCGTGGGCAAGGTGACGGGGAACCTCGACGAGCGCTCGATCCGACTACGCGGCAAGCTCGAGACGCCGGCGGACTTCATGCAACTGGTGGTCGCCGAGCGGAACGGGCGTCCGATCCGGCTTGGCGAGATTGCGGTGGCCCGCGACGGCACGGCGGAGGGAACATCGGCCGCGCTGTTCAACGGTCGCGAGTCCATCGGCGTGCTGGTCAAGAAATCGAAGGGGTACAGCACGTCGCAGGTCGCGAGCGAGGTTATCGCCGCCGTGGACGGGATTCGCGCGACACTGCCGGCGGGCACGACGATCGACATCGTGCAGAACGCGGGTGAACGTGTGGAAGATTCCGTACGCAACGTCAACGAGGCGCTGCTCGAAGGCGCGGCGCTCACCGTGCTCGTGGTGTTCCTCTTCCTGAACTCGTGGCGTTCGACCGTCATCACCGGCCTCGCGCTCCCGGTCTCGGTGATCTCGGCATTCATCGCGGTCTGGGCGTTCGGGTTCACGCTGAACACGATGTCGCTGCTCGGCCTGTCGCTGGCGATCGGCATCCTGATTGACGACGCGATCGTCGTGCGAGAGAACATCGTGCGGCACGTCGAGATGGGGAAGAACCACTTCCGCGCCTCGCACGAGGGTACGGACGAGATCGGGCTCGCGGTCGCGGCGACGACGTTCTCGATCGTCGCCGTTTTCGTGCCGATCGGCTTCATGGGCGATGTGCCGGGTCAGTGGTTCAAGCCGTTCGCACTCACGATTGCGTGTGCCGTGCTGGTGTCCCTGTTCGTGAGCTTCTCGCTGGACCCGATGCTCTCGGCGTACTGGGCGGATCCGCACCGCGAGGAGCACGAGAAGTCGTGGGTGACAAAGCTGCTCGACCGGTTCAACAACTGGTTCAACCGCCAGGCCGACCGCTACACGAACGTCGTGGCGTGGGCGCTCGACCATCGCTGGGCGATGTCGTTCCTGGCGATCGGTACGTTCGTCGGCGCGCTGGTGATCGCCGCGCTCTTCGTGGGCGGCGGCTTCGTGCCGAACTCCGACCGCAGCGAGGTGTTCGTCGAGGTCCAGACTCCGCCGGGGTCGAACCTCGAGTACACGAAGATGAAGACCGAGGAAGTGGCGCGCATTGCGCGCTCGCATGGCGCCGAGGTGCGCTACACGTTCACGACGATCGGCGCGAGCACGATCGCTATCCCCGGTGCGGCAATCGCCGCTCCGGACCTCGGCTCGGTGTACATACGGCTCGTGCCCAAGGTGGATCGCGACATCAGCCAGTATGAAATGGGCGAACTGCTGCGCCAAGAAGTGAAGCAGGTCGGTGGCGCGGAGATCGCCGTGTTCACCAGCGGATTCGGCGGTGCGCGCAAGCAGATCCAGCTCGAGCTGCGCGGCCGCGAAACGGCAATGCTCAACCAACTCGCGGACTCGGTGCTGAAGCTGGCGAAGCAGGTGCCCGGCGCCGTGGACGTGAGCCTGTCATCCAAGGGACAGAAGCCGGAGCTGGAGATCCAGCTGAATCGCGAGCTGGCGGGCACGCTCGGCGTGACGGTCGGGCAGGTTGCGCAGGCGCTTCGGCCGGCATTTGCCGGCGTGGATGCCGGCGACTGGGTGGACCCGGCCGGAGAAAACCGGAAGGTGCGCGTCCGGCTGGCGCCGGAATCGCGTCGGCGCGCGTCGGACATCGAGCAGCTGCCGATCGTCGTCGGCGGGCAGGGCGGGGGGCCGCAGCGCGTGCTGCCGCTCGGGCAGATCGCGACGGTCCGGCCCGCGCTGGGGCCGGCGGTGATCAGTCACCTGAATCGCGAGAACGTGGTGAACATCGAGGCGAACACGCAGGGTGCGTCGCTCGCTGAAGTGAATGCGGGCATCCAGGCCGCGATCGCTGGGCTGAACCTTCCGCCGGGCTACCGATTCTCGTCCGGTGGCGAAGTGCGCGATCAGGAGAAGGTGTTCAGCAAGATGCTGTTCGCCATGGGCATCGCGGTGATGCTCATGTACCTCGTGCTTGTGATCCAGTTCGGTTCGTTCCTCGAGCCGCTGGCGATCATGGCCTCGTTGCCGCTGTCGTTGATCGGCGTCGTGCTGGCGCTGTGGATCACGGGGCAGACGTTCAACATCATGTCGCTGATCGGCGTGCTGATGCTGATGGGGATCGTGGCGAAGAACGCGATCCTGCTGATTGACTTTGCGAAGTGGGGCCAGGAAAACGGCACGGACCGGCGGACGGCAATCATCGAAGCCGGGCGCGTCCGGCTTCGTCCGATCATGATGACGACGATCGCGCTGATCGCCGGCATGATCCCGGTCGCCTTGGGCCGAGGCGAGGGCGCCGATTTCCGGGCGCCTCTGGGTATCGCGATCATCGGCGGCGTGATCACCTCGACGGTGCTGACGCTCGTGGTGATCCCGACGGTCTATGAGATCTTCGACGACTGGCGGATCAAGTTCACCGGAATGCTCAAGCTTCCCGAGCGCCCGAAGACCGATGAGTACGCGATTCCGCGCGAGGCGAACGTCTAGCCCGCCGACGCAATGAAGAACGGGGGAGCGTGCCTTGCACGCTCCCCCGTCTTGCTTTGATGCGCCTGTGCCAGCCTACGGTGTCCGGGGCGGACGGGACGGTTTGTGCGCCTCGAGCCAAGCGCGCTGCGCGGCGGTGAGCACATTGCCGATCGCCGTGCGAAGTGACGCGCCGGCTGCGCGCACACGTTCGGCGTTGGCCTTGGCTTTCTCGAGGATCGCCTTCACCTCATCGCGCGGCTTGCCGGCCTTACGAGCGGCCTGCGCTTCGTCGCGAGCGGCCTTCATCGCGTCGAGATCGGCCTTGTTGGCCGTCTGGAACGCGGTGACGAGGGCCTGGATCTGTGCCTTCTGTGCGTCGGAGAGCTTGATGCTGTCCGGGAACGCCGCGCCCGGGCCGCGGCCGTCTGCGGCACTGGAAGGCGCGCCGACAAACGGCATGCCGCCCATGAACGGCGGGCCACCACGTTCACCAACGGGGCCGCCCGGAAGTCCCTGGGTCGCGTTGAACGTCGCGACGACGGGATCCACAAGATCGAATTGGTCCTGCAGGTTGTCGGACGCCGTGGGACCGAGGTCACACGCGGTGACGAGTGCGGCGGTGGCCGCGACGATCGAGAGGTGTTTCCACTGCATTGGGTTCAACTCCTCGCTGTGCTGCTGGTGAAAAGGTGCGGAAAGCCGTCCGCGACTCGGGCGGCGGCCCCTGTACGCTGAATTGGACGCACCGGGGACGAGGACGTTAACCCGAACGGCCGTTCGCGGTTCCACGACCTCCCGCCGTACCAACGCCTCAAGTCGCCGGAATCCGCGCTGCAGTCCGCAGCAACTCCCATGCGCGTGCCAGATGGCGCTGTTCCGTGCGCAGGTTCCCGATGGCGACGCGGATCACGTATTTCCCGCGCAACACGGTGTGCGACAGGAAGACCTCCCCGGACGCGTTCACGGCGTCGAGGATTCGCGCGTTGTGTGCGTTCACTTCGGCATCCGTCATGGTCGAAGCGGACCCGGGCAGGGAGGTTGGCCCCGTGCGCGGGTCGTGCCGGAAACAGACCACGGAGAACGGATGCGGGGCCTCGATCGTCCAGCCCGGCGACTCGCGCACCCAGCCGGCGAACGTCGCCGCGAGTGCACAGTGATGTCGTATGCGCGCGGCGATCCCGTCCGCACCGAATGCGCGGATCACCATCCATAGCTTGAGTGCGCGAAAGCGGTGCCCAAGCTGGAAGCCGTAATCCATATAGTTGACCACGCTCTCCTGCTCGGCGGTTTCCAGGTACGCGGCGACGAGCGAAAACGCCCGCTTGAGCGCCTCCGGTCGGCGAACAAGCAGCACGGAGCAATCCATCGGCGTGAAGAGCCACTTGTGCGGGTTCACGACGAACGAATCCGCGCGGTCGGCGCCGGCCATGTGGTGCCTGAGCTCCGGCACCGCGCCGCAGACGCCGGCATAGGCCGCATCCACATGAAACCAGAGCTTCTCGCGCGCGCAGATATCGGCGACGGCGTCGAGCGGATCCACGCTGGTGCTGCTCGTGGTGCCGAGGACACCCACGACTGCGATGGGGCGGTGTCCCGCCGCGCGATCCGCCGCGATTGCGGCGTCGAGTGCGGACGGGATCATGCGAAAGTCGGCGTCGGACGCGATCGGGACGACGTTGTCGAGCCCGATGCCGAGCGTCATCGCGGCCTTGTGCACGGACGTATGCGCCTGGTCCGAGCAGTACACGCGGAGTGCGGGCAGGTCGCGGCCCGCGAGACCGCGGCGTCGGATATCGAGGGTCGGGTCCGCTTCGCGGGCGGCCGCGAGCGCGTAGAGCGTGGACGTGGAAGCGAGGTCGGTGATCGTCCCGAACCAGCCCGCAGGCAGGCCGATCAGCTGTCGCACCCAGTCGGTCGTCAGCGCCTCGAGCTCTGCCGCCGCAGGGCCGGTGCGCCACAGCATGGCGTTGGTGTTGAGCGCCGTGGCGAGCCATTCGCCGAGGATCGCGGGCACGCTCGCGGTGTTCGCGAAGTAGGCAAGGAAGCCCGGGTGGTTCCAGTGCGTGAGTCGCGGGACGATCTGGCTTTCGATGTCACCCAGGATGCGTGCCAGCGGTTCGGCGGAGTCCGGAGGCGTCGCCGGCAGGGCATCGCGCGTTGCGCCCGGTATGAGCGGTGGCAGCACCGGAAACCGCTCGGGGTGCTCGAAATACTCGCCGATCCAGTCCACGAGCTCCCGCGCGTGTTTCCGGAACTCCTCGGTTGGCAGGTCGCCGACAGCGTCTGGTTCGGTCACTGAAGTGTCTCGCAGGGAAACCATTGAATGTGAAGGAACGTATCATGAGGGTCCGAAGCGCCGCAGGCGCTTCGGCCTCCTTGCCGACCTCCCACTGACCGATGCTGATCGCCCTCGCCCTCCCCGCCGCCTTCGCGCTGCAAGCCCAGGTCACGATCGGCGCAGGCGCCAAGCGCGATTCACTCAGGATCCGCGAGGCGAGGACGGAGGCGGTGTTTGAAGAAGTGCGGGACGACACGTCCCGCCGTCGGCCACCGCGCCGCGTACCCGTGACCGACGCGCATTTCGCCAACGCGTATCGTGATCCGGCCGCGAAGGACCTGCTGACGCGCGCGCGGATCGCGCGGATGCGACAGGACTCAACACTCACGAACTACGACGCCAAGGCCTACGAGCGGGTGTCGGTCGGCCTGGGGTTCAAGGCGCTTGGCCGGGAACGGCTGGCATTCCGACATGAGAGCGCGTCGCGAATTCGGTGGAGCCGGAAGAGCGGAGCCTGGGTAGAGGTGACCGGCAGTCGGTCCGTGGCGCCGGTCGCGGACGACGAAAGCTCGAACAGCGGGTCGCCTCTTGCCCCGATCCCGTACTACCCAGGCCGTGACAACCTCTGGGTCGGGAGCGGCCTCGCGCGCGCCGAAGTGGACGAAGAGGACCTGGTCCACCCGATCGCGACCGGCGCCGAGGCGTACTACACCTACGCGACCGGCGATTCGGTGACCATGACGTTGCCCGACGGCGACACGATCGTACTGCGCGAGTTGTTGATCGCGGCGCGCAACCCGAAGTGGAACGTCGCGGTGGGGTCGTTCTGGTTCGATGTGCGCACCGCGCAGCTCGTGCGTGCGGTGTACCGCTTGAGCACGCCGCTGGATATCTGGGCCGCCGCACGGGAGGAGAGTGCGCGGGAGCGCGCGGACACGTCGAGGCGCGATCGCGGCAACGATGACGGGCCGCCGATCTGGGCGAAACCGTTCCTGTCGCCGATGAAGGCCGATATCTCCGGCATCACGATCGAGTACGGCCTGTACAACCAGCGATTCTGGCTTCCGCGCACGCAGGCGATCGAGGGGTACGCGCAGGTCAGTTTCATGCGCGTGCCGATCACATTCGAGCAGCGGTTTCGGTATGAAACCGTAAACGGGTCGGATTCCGTCCCGCCGATTCCCGTGCCGGCGCGCAGCCCCGTGCTCGTGCTTCGCGACAGTCTTCGCAAGGCGGGCGTGGATTCCGTCGTGCGCGACTCGCTGTTGCGGATCGCACGCCGCGAGCGGGCGGAACAACTCGCCCGCGACCGCGAGTCGCAGTGCCAGGCGACCGGCCTGCGGACGACGTATCGCCGCCAGTACGAGGGATCGTTGACGATCGCGATGCAGGTCCCGTGCGACTCCGCGAAACTCGCGAACTCGCCCGACCTGCCGCCGTCCATCTACGATGCCAACGAAGCCGTGTTCGGGGGCGCCGAGCGCGCCGCGCTGATGAAGGCCCTCGATTTCGGGCTGCAGCCCGGCTGGGGCCCGCAGCGGCCCACGATCGAATGGGGGCTCGCCCACACGCGGTACAATCGCGTCGAGGGATTCTCGACCGGCGCGACGATCACCAGCGCGCTGGGCCTCGGATATACGGCGTCGGCCGGGATCCGCGGGTCCTGGGCCGATCGCCAGGTCAACGGGGAACTCGGCGTGGCGCGCACCAACGGGCGCTCCGTCTATCGCGTGTCCGCGTTCCGGCGGCTGGTGGCCTCCGATGACTGGGGGAACCCGTTGTCGTTCGGTGCGTCCACCGCGGCGTTGCTCTATGCGCGCGACGAAGGGGCCTACTATCGCGCCATGGGAGCGGAGCTCCTGCGCGCACCGGCGAGCGGGCGCGGGCTCGAGTGGCGGCTGTTCGCCGAGCGGCAGCGCGGGGACTCGGTTCACTCGCGCTGGACCTTGTTCAAGGGCGGCAACGATGACCGCTTCATCGCGAACCCGCTGGCCGCGCCACTCACGCAGTTTGGTGGGTCGCTGCGCATACGGCCACAGTGGGGGCTGAACCCGGACGGCACGCGCCTGTTTACGGACCTTCGTGTCGAGGCGGCCGCCGGCGACTCGACTTACGCGCGCGTGATCGGCGATATGACCGTGACGACCGCGCTGCCCTTCGCCACCACGGCGCTTACGCTGAGCGCGGGCGGATCGGCGGGCGGGCTGCCAACACAACGGCGGTTCTTCCTCGGTGGCTTGCAGTCGGTCCGCGGCCAGACGGCGCTCGCGGCACGCGGCAACGCGTTCTGGCTCGCACGCGGCGAGATCGGGACGAGGAACACCGACGCCCGATACACCGTTTTCGGCGACATTGGCTGGGCGGGGAGCCGCGCC
>VGVM01000062.1 GCA_016874035.1 Gemmatimonadota bacterium | reverse complement strand
GCGCGTGTTCGGTGACGCCGAAGGGAAGATGAACCTCGCGCTCGATGAAGTCGGCGGAGGGCTGTTGGTCGTTTCGCAGTTCACCCTGTACGGCGACGCGCAGAAGGGGCGGCGGCCGAGCTTCATTCAGGCCGCGCACCCCGATGCCGCTGTCCCGCTGTATGAGCGATTCGTCCAGGCGCTGCGCGAACGCGGTGCGCCGGTCGAGACCGGCGAGTTCGGCGCGATGATGGACGTCGAGCTGGTCAACGACGGTCCGGTCACGCTGACGCTCGATCGGTGACCAACGCTCCTTCGGTCCGGGTGATCCTCGCCTCGGCCTCGCCGCGGCGCCGCGAGCTGCTCGACTTGATCGGGATCGCCCACGAGGTCCGGCCCGCGAACGTGGTGGAAGTCCCGGCCGCGGGGGAAGCGCCGGACCGCTATGCCGAGCGGCTGGCGGCGGACAAGGCCGCGGTGATCGCGTCGGCCGAGCCCGATGCGCTGGTCATTGCCGCCGACACGGTGGTCGTGGTGGACGGCGTCCTGTTGGAGAAACCGGCGGACCCTGCAGATGCGGCGCGCATGCTGCGGGCACTGAGCGGCCGGTCCCACTTCGTGCATACGGCGCTGCATGTGCGCGCGGGTGACCGCAGCGCGGCGGGCGTTGAGACCACGGCGGTGACCATGCGCGCGCTCGACGAGCAGGGCATCGCCGACTACGTGGCAACCGGCGAACCGCTCGACAAGGCCGGCGCGTACGGCATCCAGGGATACGGGGCGACACTCGTGTCGCGCATCGAAGGCGACTACTTCACGGTGATGGGGCTGGGGCTCACGCGCCTGGTGGCGCTGGTCGAAGCGCTGGGCTACCGATATTCGCCCGGGCGGGGCGTGCTGCGGGGCGTGGGCGGGCACTAAGCGTTTACCGGACGGCCGCGTCAGGGAGTGACGCCGGCCGACCGGGCGATGCGACTGACAGCGCGACCCGTGTCGGCTCCCGAGGTTACTGGCGTGTCCCGCTCAGGAGTCCTCCGCGCAAGCGCCTCGAGGGATGTGGTTGCGGCACTTGGCGTGCTGGCTGGCGCTGCCTGCCTGGCCGCAACGCCGCGCGACGCCGTGGCCCAAGAGGTTCCGGCCGCGCCGGCGTGCCTGCCGTTCGGCCCCGGCGAGGTCCTGACCTACTCCGTGCGCGTTTCGCTCATGGGCGCGCGTGGACGCAACGTGATGTCCGTCGAAGGGCCAACAGATGTGCGCGGGCGCGAGGCCTACGTCCTCAAGTCGAGCGCCTCGGTGGGCATTGGCCCCGTGCGCGGAACCGATCGCACCACCTCCTGGCTCGATCCGGCGCGATTCGCGGCCCTGCGGTTCGTGCAGCACCAGCGCAACGTGCTCTCCAGGGACTCGGATTCGGTCGAGATCAACCTGGAAGAGCGCCGATGGCGTAACAGGGCAGGGAAGGAGGGGGCGGTCGAGTCCGATGCGCCGCTCGACGAGCTGTCATTCATCTATTTCATCCGGACCCTGCCGCTCGGAAGCGATTCCGCCTGGAGCTTCCGGCGCCACTTCGATGCAGACCGGAATCCCACGGACATTCGCGTGACGGGCCGCGACACCCTCGACACACCGGCCGGGAAGTTCAACGTCATTGAAGTGAAGATGCGGGTGCGCGACCGCGCGCGCTATGACGGAATCGGGACGATCCGGCTCAGCATTTCGGACGATGCTCGCCGCATTCCGGTGCGCATCCGCAGCGTCGTCCCGGTGGCGGGGTCGAGCACAATGACGCTCGCCAGCATCGCGGGGCCGACCCCATCCTGCGGGGCCGCGCGGGTCGGATCAGGCTCCACGCCCTAGGGGAATCCCCTACCCGGTCGTGCACTTGCCCCGCACAACGGGTGCAGACGCCCCCGACTCCCGCCCTGAATTCCGGAACGAACATTGAACTCGTGAATGAGGCCGTACGCCCGCTCACAAGACACTCGAAGCGCAGGAGTTCCAGATGCGCAACACAACGAAACGAACCGGTCTTCTCGGCGTGGCACTTGTGGCCACGGTCGGCTGGGCCGCGATCGATTCAATGAAGCTCGGCCCCGAAAGCCGCCTCTGGGTGGAGGGGACCTCAACGGTCCGCAGCTTCACGTGCAAGGCCGCCGTGTTCGACGCAGCGATCGAGTCTGCCGGGGAGAACCCCGCAGCCGCGTTGCTCGCAGGCACCCAGGCCGTGACGACCGTGAAGCTGACAGTTCCCGCCGAGCGCCTCGACTGCGGGAACGGCACGATGAACGGACATATGGTCAAGGCGCTCAAGACCAAGGACCACCCGACGATCACGTTCGCGCTCGAGTCCTACGACCTCGCAAAGTCCGCGGACTCGTCGGTGGTCACCATGCATGGGGCGCTCACGCTGGGTGGCGTGACGAAGCCGATCGCCCTGACGGGATCCCTGGTCCCGACGGCCACCGGCGCGGTGCGCCTGCAGGGCCTGTATGAACTCAACATGAAGGAGTACCAGCTGTCACCGCCGACGCTGATGCTGGGCACCATGCGTGTCGGTGAGAGGGTGAAGGTCCGGTTCGACCTCACGATGCAATGAGCCGGAGTGCAGGAGCGGTATCGCGGCAGTTCCAAGGCAGTCCCGACGCAGGATCACCTTTCCCGGAGAACAGAGTATGACCATTACCACCATGATGCGCCGAGGAGCCGTTGCACTCACGGTACTTGCGACCGTCGCGAACGCCCAGGGCTCAACGCCCGAGCTTCGCCCGATCGACATGCAACGCCTCCGCCCCGCTGATTCCCGCGGGCTGAACATGTTCGAATCCGTCAAGAACGACACGATACCGTTTCGCGGTTTCGTGCTCCGTTTCGGCGGCGCGTTCCTCCAGAGCTACCAGGCGGTGACGCATGAGAACAAGGCCGCGCCGCGCCTCGTGAACAACGTGGACCAGAACAAGCTGTTCACGTTCGGCAACGGGTTCAACAACTCCGTCGCGAACCTGTATCTCGACGCGCAGCTCGCCGACGGCATTCGTGTGGCGATGACCACGTATCTCTCTGCGCGGCACCATTCAGAGACCTGGGTGAAGGACGGCTATCTCCTCGTGGACAAGTCGCCGATTGACAACAAGATCGCGAACAAGATCATGGAGAAGCTGACGGTGCGCTTCGGCCAGTTCGAGGTGAACTACGGCGACATGCACTTCCGTCGCACGGACAACGGGCAGGCGATGTACAACCCGTTCGTCGGCAACCTGATCATGGACGCGATGACCACCGAGATCGGCGGCGAACTGTACTTCAAGCACAAGGACATGTTCGTGATGGGTGGCGTGACGAACGGCGAGTCCAAGGGCCTGGTCACCGTGCCGACCCGTCGGACGGCTGCGTACCTGGCCAAGGGCGGCTTCGACACGAAGCTCAACGACGACTGGCGCGTGCGGCTGACCGGCTCGATGTATACGATCTCCAAGGCGAACAACAATGTGTTGTTCTCCGGTGACCGCGCCGGTTCGCGCTACTACTATGTGATGGAAAACACGACAGCGACCGACGTCGCCCAGGCGTGGTCAGGCCAGCTGAACCCGGGCTTCGGCCGAAACGTCAAGGCGTTCGTGATCAACCCGTTCGTGAAGTTCCGCGGGCTGGAAGTGTTCGCCAACATCGAGACGGCGGACGGACGCTCGTGGGCCGAGGCCACCGACCGTTCGTGGAAGCAGAACGCGTACGAGGCCGTGTACCGAGTCCACGATAACAAGCTCTACTTCGGTGGACGGTACAACGCCGTGGAAGGTCGCCTCGCCAACATGACCAACGACGTGGATATCAATCGGGTGCAGGTGGGTGGCGGCTGGTACATCACGCCGAACATCCTGCTCAAGCTCGAGGCCGTGGACCAGAAGTACAACAAGTTCCCGACGACCGACATCCGGAACGGCGGTCGGTTCAAGGGGATCATGGTAGAAGGCGCCGTCGGCTTCTAACGCGACGCGCGAGGGAGGGTGCAGTGGACCTTGGTCCCTGCACCCTCCGTGCTTTCCACCCAGATCCGGCCACCGTGCGCGCGGACGATCCCGCGCGCGATGTTGAGTCCGAGCCCCGCACCGCTGCGGTTGGTGCGCTTGCTCTGCCAGAACCGGTCGAAGATCCGCGGGAGTTCGTCGGCACTGATGCCGACGCCGGTATCGGCCACCACCACCTTGATGTCCTCCGGCTGCGCTTCGGCGCTGATCGTCACTGAGCCGCCGCGCGGCGTGTACTTGATGCCGTTGCCGATGAGGTTCGAAAGCAACTGCATGACGCGGTCGGGGTCCGCATCCACCTTCGGCAGTCGCTTCGGGCACTCGATCTTCAGCACGACCTCGCCGGCGTGGGCGAGCGGCGAGAGCGTTTCGACCACGCCTTCCACCAGCGCGCGCAGCGCCACGGGCTGCGGCGAGACCTGCAGCCGCCCCGATTCGATGCGCGTGACGTCGAGCAGGTCCTGGATGAGCGTGTCCATCTGGATGGCGGCGTCCTGCATGACCCCGGCGTGCTGCAGCACATCGAGCGGGACCATTTCGCGGTCCCCCGCGCGGACAATGGCCGCGGCCAGCATCTTCACGGCGTTGACCGGGTTGCGCAGGTCGTGTGACACCACGCCCAGCATCTCATCCCGCGCGGTGACCGCGTTGCGCAGGTTGCGAACCAGCTGCGTGTTGACCTCCTCGATCTCGCGCCGTTCGGTCACGTCCCGCAATACGACCGAGTAGAGATGGCCATGCGGCAGCTTGATGTGCCCGATCGAGGCTTCGGCCGGGAACTCCGTTCCATCCTTGCGGAGCCCGCGTATTTCTCCGCGCTCGCCCATCCGTTGCGCGCCGGAATCGGACTCGCCGAACCGGCGCATGTGGCTCTTGTGGCCGTGTCGGAAACGCGCCGGGATGAGCCGGTCCAACGGCTCGCCAAGGATTTCCACTTCGTCGTATCCGAAAGTTCGCGCCGCGCCGTCATTGAAGAACTGAATCCGCTGCTCGGCATCAACGCAGATCACCGCGTCCACCGAGATCGCGAGGGCCTGACGGAGTGCAGCGTCGGGGAGTCGTTCTGGCATGGCGCGAAATATGCCCTCCGGCCCGCCCCGGACGTGCGGGAATCGCTGACAGGGATGTAGAGGGTTCCGTCAGGGAATCGGGCAAGATCGCCGACTTCGCACCCGTTTCCCGAGCCGTAGTCTCATGGCGTGAACTCGTCGGCGGGAGGACCCTCTATGTCGCTGCCTGAGCGGCTGGCCAAGACTAACTTCGGGCGAACCGGAGGAATTCGACGAATGGCTGGCGACTTGATCAGGGTCGTGCTGGTTGACGACCATGCGGTGGTGCGTGCGGGGCTCAAGGCGGTCCTGGGCACCGCCAAGGACATTGATGTGGTTGGCGAGGCCAAGAACGGCCGTGAGGCCCTTGGAATCATCGAACGGGTGCGCCCGGATGTCGTGGTCATGGACCTCTCCATGGACGAGATGGACGGCGCTGCCGCGACGCGCGAGATCGTGGCCCGCAAGATGCCGTGCCGGATCCTGATCCTCACCATGCATACCGAGGAGGAGTCGCTCGTTCCGCTGCTGGAGGCGGGAGCGTCGGGCTACCTCGTCAAGAGCGCGGCGGACCGCGAGTTGGTTGATGCGGTCCGCGCGGTGGCGAACGGCGATCCGTACCTGCAGGCCGGTGCGGCGCGGGCGCTCGCCAAGGAGTTCAAGAAGCGCGAAGAAGGCGCTTCGGAACGCAGTCGGTTCGAGGAACTCTCGAACCGCGAGAAGGAAATCCTGAAGCTGGTCGCATCAGGCTTCAGCGCACCCGAGGTCGGGGCGCAGCTGAAGATCAGTCCCAAAACGGTGGATACCTACAAACAACGGATCAACGAAAAACTCGGGCTGCACCACCGCAGCGACTACGTGAAGTTCGCGCTCAAGCTCAACCTGCTCGAGAGTTAGGCGCGCGCAGCCCGGCCACTTCAGCCGGAAGGGAGGTGCTATATGTCGAAAGTCTCTACGGGACGCGTACTCATCGGCGGAGCCGCCGTTGTGGCCGCGTCCCTCCTTGTGTATGCCTGTGCCGGCGGTTCAGGCGGGGCGAGCGTTGCCGCGGGCGACGCGGCGGCGCGGGTGTATGTCGCGCCGGGGAGTTATGACGAGTTCTACGCGTTCATGTCCGGCGGGTTCAACGGACAGATCGGCGTCTATGGCCTCCCGTCGGGCCGGCGGCTCAAGACGATCCCCGTGTTCTCGCAGTATCCGGAAAACGGCTATGGCTACACGGAAGAGACCAAGCCACTGCTGAACACGAGCTTTGGCATGATCCCCTGGGATGACACGCACCATCCGGCGCTTTCCCAGACGAATGGCGAGGATGACGGCCGGTGGCTCTTCATCAACGGCAACAACACGCCACGCGTCGCGCGCATCGAACTGACGCGCATGGAGACCGAGGAGATCATCGAGATCCCGAATGCGGCCGGCAACCACGGCTCGCCGTTCGTCACGGAGAACACCGAGTACCTGGTCGCCTCGACCCGGTTCTCCGTGCCGGTGCCGAACCGCGACGTTCCCATCGGCGACTTCAAGAAGGCGTTCAAGGGCCAGATCTCCTTTGTCGTCGCGAACGAACCGGGCAAGATGCGCATCGCATTCCAGCTCGTCGTGCCGGGCTTCAGTTATGACCTCGCCCGCTCCGGCAAGGGGCCAAGCCATGGCTGGATGTTCCTGTCCACGTACAACACCGAGCAGGCCAACTCGCTGCTCGAAGTCAACGCGTCGCAGAACGACAAGGACTATGTCGCGGCGGTGAACTGGAAGGCGATCGAATCGTGTGCCAAGGCGGGCAAGGCGCGTCCGGCCGCCGCCGAGTACATGCACAACTACATGGACGAGAAGTCGCGCGTCGCGAAGAGCGAGCGCATGACCAGCGTCCCGCAGCTGACGCCGGCCGACTGCCCGGGCTCGATCTACTTCATGCCGACCCCGAAGTCGCCGCACGGCGCCGACGTGGACCCGACCGGCGAATACATCACGGCCGGCGGCAAGCTCGCCTCGGTGATCCCCGTGCACTCCTTCAGCAAGATGACCAAGGCGATCGAAGGCAAGGAATTCGCCGGCGAGATCGACGGCATTCCCGTGCTCAAGTACGAATCCACGATCGCCGGTGAAGTGACCAACCCGGGCCTCGGACCGCTGCACACGCAGTTCGACGACAAGGGCTTCGCCTACACGTCGTTCTTCCTCTCGTCCGAGATCGTGAAGTGGAACGTCGAGACCCGCGAAGTGGTGGATCGCGTCCCGACCTACTACTCGATCGGTCACCTGCTCGTCCCCGGCGGCGGCACCAGCAAGCCCACCGGCAAGTACGTGGTGGCGATGAACAAGATCACCAAGGACCGCTACCTGCCCACGGGTCCCGAGCTCACGCAGAGCGCGCAGCTCTACGACATCACGGGCGACAAGATGAAGCTGCTCCTCGACTTCCCCACGGAAGGCGAGCCGCACTATGCGCAGGCGATCCTGGCGTCGAAGATCAAGGACCGTCAGGTCAAGTTCTTCACGCTCGCGGAGAACACGCACCCGCAGGTGGCGAAGACCGAAGCGGCGGCCGGCATCTCGCGCCAGGGCCGGGCGGTGCACGTCAAGATGACGTCCATCCGTTCGCACTTCGCGCCGGACAACATCGAAGGCGTGCGCCTCGGTGACACGGTGTACTTCCACGTCACCAACCTCGAGCAGGATTGGGATATCCCGCACGGCTTCGCCGTGATGGGGAACGCCCAGGCGGCCGAGTTGCTGATCATGCCGGGTGAGACCCGCACGCTGAAGTGGGTGCCGACGAAGGTCGGTGTGCACCCGTTCTACTGCACCGACTTCTGCTCGGCGTTGCACCAGGAGATGCAGGGTTACATCCGTGTCTCCGCCCCGGGTTCGGCCGTCGCCCTCACGGCGACGCTCTCGAAACCGACGACCGCGCCGGCTCCTGCCGGCAACAAGTAGCGGGCCAGGTCAGGGTCGGGGAGCGCGAACGGCGCTCCCCGACCGGGGCCTCACCTTCAATCGCACGTCGAACCCGTGACCCGCTTACCGCGACTCTTCATGCTCATGGCTTCGGTGCTCGTTGCCGGGGCGCTCGCGGTGCCGCTGTGGCGCATAGACCTGATCGCGCCGCAGTATCCCGAGGGGCTGGGCCTCCTCATTCGGGCCAACACGATCACGGGTATCAAGCCGCAAGATCTCAAGTCGATCAACGGCCTCAATCACTACATCGGGATGGCTGAGATCGTGCCGGAGTCCATTCCGGAACTGCGCTACATGCCGTACATCCTGATGGCCTTCGCGGGCGCCGCACTGTTGGTGGCGATCCGCGCGAACCGTACGGCGATCCTCAGCTGGCTCGTCGCGTTCGGGCTCTTGGGCGTGGCAGGCATGGCGGACATGTACAAGTGGGGGTACGACTACGGTCACAACCTTTCCCCGAACGCCATCATCAAGGTGCCGGGGATGAGCTACCAGCCGCCGCTCATCGGGAGCAAGAAGATGCTGAACTTCCGGGCGGTGTCGCTGCCGGCGGCCGGCGGCTGGATGCTTGGGCTCGCCGGGGGCCTGGCGTTCGCCGCACTGATGGTCGGCCGACGGCGTGGCACGGTGGCTGCGTTGGCCGTCGCCGCCGCGGCGGCGGCGTGCACCCCGGGCCCGCGCGAGATCGTGCTGCATCAGGATGCGTGCAGCTATTGCCGCATGACGATCTCCGATGCGCGGTTTGGCGGCCAGGTCGTGATGCGGACCGGGAAGATCGAGACGTTTGATTCCGTCGAGTGCCTGGTTTCGTGGCGACGAACAGCCGACACGACGGCGATCGCCGGCACGTACGTCATGGACCTCGAACACCCGGGAACACTCGTGAACGCGGAGACCGCGGGCTTCCTCAGGGGCGCGACGGTCGCGAGCCCCATGGGCGGCGCCATGGTGGCGTTCGCGACGCCAGCCGCCGCGGCCACGAAGCAGTCGGCGCTGGGCGGCACGCTGGCGACCTGGGACGACCTCCAGCGCGAGCCGACCACCCAAAGCGGTGTGGGGTCGCCGTGATCGCGGTGCTCACGGCCGTCGCGCTCGCGGTGGTCGGCCAGCCTGAAGGTCGGACGCGTCCCGTCGAGGCGGCGCGCCCGCTCACGGACTCGGTCGTCGTGGTGGCGCCGGGTACGAGTGTGGCGACGCTCACCGAAGCCGTGCGCCGCGTGCGCGCCAACGGACGGATCATCGTCGAGGCCGGCACGTATCGCGAGCCGACGATCGTGCTCGATGTCCCGGGCATCACGGTCGAGGGGCGCGGCTGGCCCACGTTCGACGGCGGCGGCGCGCAGACGGTACTCGTGGTCGCCGCGCCGCGGGTCACGGTGCGCGGACTCACGGTGACGAACACGGGCCGCTCGGATCTCGACGACCTCGCGGGGATCCTCGTTCGTACGACGTCGGACTGCGTGATCGAACGCAACCGTGTGCGCGACACGTTCTTCGCGATCTACCTCAAGCAGAGCGCAGGCTGCCGCGTGACGGAGAATGAGGTCACCGGCCGCGGAGTCGAGCAGTGGGCCGGCGGCAACGGGATCCATCTCTGGTATTCGCCTCGCACGATCGTCGAACGCAACACGGTGTCCGGGCACCGCGACGGGATCTACTTCGAGTTCTCCACGGGTGGGCTCGCCGAGGACAACAGCAGCGAAGCCAACCAGCGGTATGGCCTGCACTTCATGTTCTCTGATTCTTGCCGCTACGTCGCTAACCGGTTTCGCGACAACACGAGCGGTGTGGCCGTGATGTTCAGTCGTGGTGTCGTGATCCACAGAAACCGGTTCGAGAACGCGCGCGGCGGCGCCGCCTATGGGCTCCTCCTCAAGGAAATCCTCGGTGGGCAGATCACGGACAACATCTTCGACAACAACTCGACGGGCATGCACCTCGAGGGGTCGTCGCGGCTCGCCATCCGCGGCAATACGCTCACGCGAAACGGCTGGGCGGTGCGCGTGCTGGCCAGCGCCGAGCACAACGAGTTCACGGATAATCGGTTCTCACGGAACGCCTTCGACGTGGTCACGAACTCGCGGACCAGCACATCCACCTTCGATCGCAACTGGTGGGACTCGTACCGGGGCTATGACCTCGACCGCGACGGCGTCGGGGATGCGCCATTCCGGCCCGTGCGGCTCTTCTCGCTGGTCGTCGAACAGCACCCACCGGCGATGGTCCTGCTGCGGAGCAGCATTGTCGGGCTGCTCGACAGCGCCGAACGCGTGTTGCCCGTGCTGGCGCCCGACGTCCTGGTGGACCGGCATCCACTCATGCGAGCGCCGAAATGATCACGTTTGACGGCATCCGAAAGGCGTTCGGCGCGCGCCACGTGCTCGATGGCGTGACGGTCAACGTCGCGGCCGCGCGGGTCACGGCGCTCGTCGGGCCCAACGGTTCGGGCAAGACCACACTCATCAAGATCCTGCTCGGCCTCACGCACCCCGACGCCGGCGTGATCTCGATCGGCGGTACGCCGGTGGATGTAACCGGTTCGTACCGCTCACAGGTCGGGTACATGCCACAGGCGGCGAACTTCCCGAGCCATCTCCGCGTGGGCGAGATCGTCGAGTTGGTGACCGCGCTGCGGGGCGGGCAGGCGCGGGACGAGTCGCTGCTGGACGCCTTCGGACTCCGCGCGGACTGGGACAGGCCCGTCGGCACGCTGTCAGGTGGCACGCGGCAGAAGCTGAACGCGTCCATTGCGATGATGTTCGCTCCGTCCGTGCTCGTGCTCGACGAGCCGACCGCGGGCCTCGACCCGGTCGCTGCGGCGACGCTGCGTGATCGCGTGCGCCGTGAGCGTGACCGTGGTCGCGCGGTGCTCATCACGTCGCACGTCCTCAGCGAGCTGGAAGAGCTTGCGGACGATGTCACGTTCATCTGCGACGGCACGGTGCGGTTTGCGGGGAGCATTGCCCAACTTCGCGAGGCGACCGGCGAGAGTCGTGTGGAGCCGGCCATCGTCTCGCTGATGCGGTCCGTGCGGCGAGCGGACCCGGTGTCGGACTCGGCGGTCGCGCCGGGCGTCGCAACGGAGCCCGGATGAGCGTCGCAGGCCTCGTGTTCAGTTTCCGCGTGCGCGACCTCGTGCGCAGTCCCTGGCTGGCGGCCTATGCCCTGGGGTTCTTCGCGATCGGCGAGTCGCTCTTCTGGTTCGGTGGCACGGCGGATCAGGTCGTGCTCAGCCTCCTGAACCTGGTACTCACGGTCGTTCCGCTCGCGGCGCTCGTCTTTGGTGTGGTGTACGTGTACAGCACGCGTGAGTTCACCGAGCTGCTCCTGGCCCAGCCGATCCCGCGGCGCCAGTTGTTTGTCGGCTTGGTGGGCGGACTGACCGTGCCGCTGAGCGCGGCCGGCGCGCTCGGTATGGCGTTGCCGTTCGTGCTGCACGCGGGCAGGCAGGCTGTCCCGGTTGGGCCGCTCGTCACGCTGCTGGTTGCCGCGATCGGGTTGACGGCGGCCTGCACGGCGCTTGCGGTGCTGATCGCACTCTGGATTGACGATCGGCTGCGAGGGATCGGCGTGGCGCTCGGCACATGGCTCGCGCTGACCCTGCTGTATGACGCCGGCGTGCTCGCCATCGCGGCCGCGTACGACCGATGGCCGCTCGACAAGGTGATGATCGGCCTCATGCTGGCGAACCCCGTGGACATCGCGCGCAGCGTGGTGATCTCGCAACTCGATATCCCGGCAATGATGGGCTACTCGGGTGCGGTGTTCCGCCAGGCGTTCGGATCCAGCATTGGTGTCGCGATCGCGTTGTTGGCTCTCGTCAGCTGGGCGCTGGTGCCGTTCCTGTTTGCCCGGCGGCGGTTCGAACGCCGGGACTTCTGATGTTCCTTACAATCCAAACCTGGGAGTAGCGATGCCGATTCTTCGTCTGTTGACGCTCAGCGTCTGTGCGTTTTCATTGGCCTGCGGGTCCGGCGACAAGGGGCGGGAGTCGGACGACCGAGATGACGACGAGAAGGCGTCGGCCGCCGTCAATCTCGACCCGTCCTCGATCACGGCGAGCGAGATCGCGCTCGGCGACAGCATCTTCCACGGGTTGATCGGCGCGACGTCGTGCCAGGCCTGCCACGGGCCCAAGGGCAAGTCCGGCGCAGCCGCACCCGACCTCACCGACACGACGTGGCTGCATAGCGATGGCAGCTTCCCGGCGATCTACAAGCAGATCGAGACCGGTGTCATGGCGCCCAAGCAGTTTTCAAGCATGATGCCGCCGTTCGGCGGCGCGCCGCTGACGCCGGAGAAGCACCGGGCGGTAGCAGCGTATGTGTACAAGCTGAGTCACCCGTAGCGCGCAGGCCGGCGGGACCAGCGGCGGCTCAGGCGCTGGCGCGATACCGATCGCGCCAGCGCTGCACGCGTTCAAGTACATCACGCACCGAAATCCGCGGCATCCGGCCCGTCCGGTTCTCCATCGAGATCGAATAGTCCTCGCCGGGCTCGCCGTACGTGTCAATCATCAGGTCTTGGCACCAGCGGTACGGGCCCACACGCTTGGGATTTGAGTACCCGATCAGCGAGATCACGGGTCGCCTGAGCGCAACGGTCATGTGAAGCGGCCCCGTGTCCGGCGACAGCACCAGCGCGCCGGATTCGAGGATCGCCGCGAGCCGACGCAGTCCGCTGCCGAGCGCGGTCGCCGGCTTCGCCGTGGCCCGTTCGAGGATGGTCGCCTCAGCTGCCAGCTCGCGGTCGCTCCGCCCGCCCACGAGCACCGGCTGAAGCCCGAAGTCGTGCGACAGCGCGTCACACACCTCCGCCCAGCGCTCAGCGGGCCAGTCCTTCTCCGGCTTGCTCGTCGCGATCACGATCGGCGCGATCGGGCGGTCGAAACGCGCCGCGAACTCGCGCTGCCACGCGCGCTCCTCGTCATTCCACGGACCGAGATGCCACGCGGCGCCGTCGGTGGGCACGCCGAGCCAGTGGGCGAACTCGAAGTACTGGTCCTGCACGTGCTGCATGGCGTGAGGTGGCACGCGATGGGTGGTGAACAGCCAGTTGAAGTCGCGGGCGCGGGCGCGATCGAAACCGAGCTTCACCGGCGCCTGCGTGAACGTCGTGATGATCCCCGCCTTGAAGTACACTTGGAGGTTCAGCACGACATCGGCGGAGTGTGCGGCGAGCGCGCGTCGCACGTCGAGGAACCCCCGCAGCCCCGCGCGGCGGTCGAACTCGATGATCTCGTCCACGTGCCGGTGGCCGCGCACAAGCGTCGCCGGGCCGGGCTGCAGCACCCACGTGACACGAGCGCGCGGCGACACGCGCTTGATCGCGTCCAGCACCGGCAGCACATGGACCGCGTCGCCGACCGCGCTCATCATGACGACGAGCACGCGGTCGAGCGGGACGGCGGCGCCGACGGCGGCGGGGTTGCGGGTCACAGGCGAGGAGGCGGGGCGATTATTCCTCGCTCGCGCCCCGTGGGGAAACTGGCCAGGGAACTCACTTCGTTCATGGCGAAGTGAATCTGCTCGGCGGCCTGCGCCTTGCGGAGCGATTCTTGAAGTCGCATCGAGTTGCGCATGCCACCGGGAATGCGGTGATCCTCTCGGCGCCCGAACTTCACCCGGTCCACATCGAGCACGTACGCCAGTCGCTCGGTGAACGGCTGCACGACGAGGATGTTCCGGGCGTTGAGGTCGGGGTGCACCGCGCCAATGTCCCACAGCGCCCCCAGCAGGTGCGAAACGGCCACACGAATCTCATGACGCTCGGCATGTCCGGTGTAGTCGCGCAGCGCCGTCACCAGGTCCACGCCCTCAACGAACTCCGTCACCACGTCGGCGCG
>VGVM01000061.1 GCA_016874035.1 Gemmatimonadota bacterium | reverse complement strand
CTCGATCGGCGACCCGCCGGCAGCTCCGGCGGCAGCCCCAACGGCGGCAGGACGCGGAGCGGCGGGCGGCGGTGCCGCGGGTGGTCGCGCAGGCGGCGGACGCGGCGGCAACCCGATTGATGCCATGGACGACGCCACACGCACGCGGTTCAATCAGCGCCTGACGGACGTCAACTCGCGCTACCCGGCGCCGGTCACGCCGCGGCGCGCGAACGTCGAGGACTTCGTCAATCACATTGACTACGCGGTGAAGCTGATCGGCATTGATCATGTCGGCATCAGCTCGGACTTCGACGGCGGCGGTGGCATTGATGGGTTCAACTGCGCGCCGGAATCCATCAACGTGACCTACGAGCTGGTGAAGCGCGGCTACACCGAGCAGCAGATCGAGAAGCTGTGGGGTGGCAACCTGCTCCGCGTAATGGAGAAAGCCGAGCAGGTCGCGAAGCAGCTGCAGGGCGGCCGGTAGCGCGGGGTCCGGCACGGGCGCGGGGCGGCGATCAACGCTGCCCCGCGCCCGATTCACACATGGCACCCACTGAACGCTTCACTGCGCGATTCACCACGCGGTTCGCGCCGGCCCCGACAGGCTATCTCCACCTCGGCCACGTCGCGAACGCGATCGCCGTCTGGGACGCGCGCGACACCGCCGCGGCGCGCGTCCTGCTGCGAATCGAGGACCACGACCGCACCCGCTGCCGACCCGAGTATGAGGCCGCCATCCGTGAGGACCTCGCGTGGTTGGGGTTCAGGCCCGACGGCGAGGTGCCACGGCAGTCGGATCGGCGTGCGCGGTACGAGGCCGTGCTCGGCCAACTCGAGGCGCGCGGGCTCGCGTATCCGTGCCTGTGCTCGCGAAAGGACATCGCAGCCGAGTCCGGGGACGTATTCAATGAGGAGACTCGGTACCCGGGCACCTGTCGGCATCGCGGCGTTGCGGGCGACGCGACGCCGGCGCGGCGCTTCGTGATCGAGCCGGGGACAGAGCGGTTCGATGACCTCTGGCTCGGCGTGCAGGAGCAGGACCCGTCGCGGCAGTGCGGAGACTTCCTGATTCGCGACCGGAACGGAAACTTTACCTACCAGTTCTGCGTGGTAGTGGACGACATGGACCAGGGCGTGGATCTCGTCGTTCGCGGCGCCGACGTCCTGGCGTCCACCGGTCGGCAAATCCGGCTCTCGCGCGCGCTCGGCCGCGAGACGCCACCGCGGTTCGCTCACCACGCGTTGATCGTGAAGCCGGGCGGCGCGAAGCTCAGCAAGTCCGACGGCGACACCGGCGTGCGGGAGCTCCGGGCCGCAGGCGCCGCGCCGGATGACGTGCTCGCGCGTGCACGCGCGGGCCTACACTCACCAGATTTCACCACACTATGACCTCACCCGGCGATTTCGGTTCCATCCGCGTTGACACCGTTGCGCTCCAGCGTTTGGCCAAGCGCCTCCGCCTGATCATCGCACTGGTGGCCGTCGCGGTGATCGGTGTGCCCTGGCTCGGCAACTTTGCCGTGGACCTGCTCTGGTTCCGCGAGGTCGGCTTCCAGGAAGTGTTCACGACTTCGCTGAAGTGGCAGATCGGGATGTTCGCGCTGCACGGCGGCGTGGCCTTCGCGATCCTGTACTTCAACATCGCCCGCGCGAAACCACGCACGTCCGGCGAAGTGACGGTGTTCGCCAGTGGCGTCGGGGCGGCGCCAAGCGATGTCGCGCGCATCCTGCCGATTCTCTTCAACGGGTTCGCGGCGGCCGTGGCGCTGTTGACCGGACTCTCTGCGTCTGCACGCTGGCTCGGATTCCTGATGGCCGGCCGCGGCGGCGACACGGGAATCGTGGAGCCGCTGTTTGGTCGCGATGTCGCGTACTACATCTTTGCGCTGCCGGTGATCGGCGCCACGATCACGACCGCCCTCGTCGTGGTCGTGATCTCGCTGATCGCCGTGGTGCTGCTCTACGCGCTCAAGGGCGAGTTGCAGATCCTGCCGCGCCAGCAGGCGACGGCGCCGTCCGCCTCATGGCACGTCGCCGGGCTCGCGGCGACCGCGTTCGCGCTCTTCGCGCTCCGCCTTTGGATCGTCTCGCGCGCCGAACTGCTGGCCTCGACCACCGGCCCGCTCGTCGGCGCGAGCTACACGGACATCCATGCCCGTCTCCCCGGCATCATCGGTGCGGCGATCGCCGCGCTGGCCGGTGCGGGCTACGTGCTCTATGGCGCGAGCCGCGGACGGGTCGCGCGGCACTTGCAGCTCGCGGTGATCGGTTTCGTGGCGTCAACATCCTGGGTCGTACCGTCGTCCCCGCCCTCGTCCAGAAACTCCTCGTGGCGCCGAACGAACTCGCGCGCGAGCGTCCGTACATCGAGCGGCACATCGCGGCCACGCGCGCGGCCTGGGGGCTGGATCGCGTGGTCACCCGCGATCTCTCCGGCGACGCGCAGCTCACGATGAACGACATCCGGGCCAACGCGGCCACGATCGGGAACATCCGCCTCTGGGAGCGCGACCTGCTGGGGCAGACCCTCGGACAGCTGCAGGAAATCCGCACCTACTACGACTTCGCGAGCGTCAGCGATGACCGCTACGTGATCGACGGGAAGTACCGGCAGGTCCACCTCGCGGTCCGCGAACTCAACTCGGCCTCGCTGCCCACGCGCAGCTTCATCAACGAGCGGTTCACGTACACGCACGGCATGGGCCTCGCGATGGCGCCCGTGAATGAGGTCACGTCGGAGGGCCTGCCCGTCCTCTTCGTGAAGGACCTCCCGCCGGCGGCGACCACCTCGATCGCGCTCAAGAAGCCGCAAGTGTACTACGGCGAGCTCACCAACTCGTACGTGTTCACCGGCACGGTGCACGAGGAGTTCGATCATCCGGCCGGCGACCAGAATGTCACCACGCGCTACACCGGCAAGGGCGGCATCGCGATCGGCTCACTCCTGCGACGCGCGCTGTTCGCGTGGCGGCTGGGGTCCTACAACATCCTGCTGACCGGCGATCTCGAGGACACGTCGCGCGTGCTGATCCGGCGCAACGTGAACGAGCGGGCGCGCACCGCGCTGCCGTTCCTGCGTTTCGACAACGAGCAATACCCGGTGATCCGCGACGACGGCTCGCTGGTCTGGATCCTCGACGCGTACACGGCGAGCCGCGCGTACCCGTATGCCGCGCGCACGAGCGACGGCCTCAGCTACATGCGCAACAGTGTCAAGGTGACGGTGGATGCCTACGACGGCACCGTCACGGCGTACCTCGCCGACACGACCGATGCGATTGCGCTCGCGTACCAGCGCATCTTCCCGTCGGCGTTTACGGCGATGACGCAGATGCCGGAGGACATCCGTCGGCACCTGCGGGTCCCGACCGGGATCTTCCGCATCCAGGCCGCGCTGATCGCCACCTACCATATGGATCGGCCCGAGGAGTTCTACGCGCGGGAAGACCAGTGGCAGATCCCGGAGGCGGCGCAGCGCGAGCGGGCCACCAACCCGTTCATGCGCCACATGATCATGCGGCTCCCGGGCGAAAAGGACGCCGAGTTCATCTACATGACGCCGTTCACGCCACGCGGGAAGGACAACCTCGCAGCGTGGTTCGTGGCGCGCATGGATGGGGACAAGCTTGGTGAGCTGATCGTGTATCGGTTCCCGAACCAGAGCCTGGTGTACGGCCCCAAGCAGATCGCGAACCGGATTGAGCAGGATACCGATATCTCGCGGCAGCTGACGCTGTGGGACCAGGGCGGCTCGCAGGCGATTCGCGGTGAGCTGCTGGTGATCCCGATCGAGGAGTCGCTGATCTATGTGCAGCCGATCTACCTGCGCGCCCAGGGTGGCGCGATCCCCGAGCTGAAGCGCGTGGTGGTGGCGCACGGCAACCAGGTGGCGATGGGCGCGACGCTCGAGGAGGGATTGGCGATGGTGTTTGGTGGGGGTGGATCGCGGCCGCTCGCTCCGCTCGCGGCTCCGACTGCGGGAGTGTCTGGTGCCACGGCGGGACCAGGCGGTGGTGCGTCGGCGACGTTGATTGATGCGCTGACCCAGAGGGCGCAGGAGCACTACGATAGGGCGATGGCCGCTCAGAGGGCCGGGAACTGGGCAGATTACGGCAGGGAGATTGAGGCGCTCGGAGCAGTGCTACGTCAGATTCGTTCACGACGATAACGGCAACTAATTGAGCAGGGAAACGGCGGAAACGACGGATAACTGCGGATACTGCAACTGCTACTTCTTGGGTAACGACAACTACAACTGCAACAACAACTACAACTGCAACAACAGCTGCAACTACTGCAACTGCAACAACAACTGAGGGGAATTGCAACGACACTCACCCGTCGTCGCAGTTCCCCTCAGGTCTTTTCAGTGGCCGTATCCGCCCTGATCAGCGGTTCCCGTTGTTTCCCAGCAATAGCAGCTAAGGCACGATCGATCGCCTCTCCAGTAAAGCCGCCGCGCGCGAGACCATCATCGCCTCCTTCTCGAGCGCGCCGGCCACCTTCCCCAGCTGCACGTTCGCCGTCTGCCAATCGTGGTTATCAATCGCTTCGCGCACGCCGGGCATGGTCTTCACACCGTAGCCAGTGTAGAGTCCGGGCGCATACAGCGAATGCTTGAACCACGGTCGCTTGGGCAGACCATCGGCCAGCAGCATCTCCTGGTCCGCCTTGCTCAACAGCCCGTTCAACGCGTTGAGTGCGACATTCGCCAGGTTTTGCGCGACGGCCGCGGCCTTCGCGCGCTCGTATCGCTGCGACGCGCGCTGCAGTGAATCCAACGCATTGTCCACCATGCTGAACTCGAGGACGGGCGCGAGGGCCTCACGTTTCGGCGGCTGCAGCGGGTTCAGCGGGTCGGTCGTCGCGGCGTACACGCCTTCATCGTGCATGCGGTTCACCTCGGCGATCTTCGCGGCCTCGCCGTCACGCAGCGCCTTGAGTTCGCCCGCATAGCCGCGTGCCGTTTCCACCAGCTGGTCGAACTGGAAGGGCAACACTTCCGCGCTCGCGACCCGCATGATGATCGTACCGACCGTCTGCGCCAACGCGCGGCCGTACACAAACGAGGTATCGGCATAGCGCGTGTACCATTCAAACGTGTCGTAGATCGAGTGATAGACGCCACCGCCCCCTTCGCCGCCGAACCCCATGTTCAGCGTGGGGATGCCGAGGTGCTGGATGAACGGCGTGTAGTCGGAGCCGGAACCCAGCGCGCCGATACGCAGGTCCGCGCGGGCGCCGCGCGCCTCGGTCTTCGCGCGCGCATCACCGCGCGCGATTACGGCGGCCTGCCAGCGTTTCCACACGGTGCCCCGTGTCTGGGGATCGGGAATCTCGCGCGCCACCGCGTTCACGAGGTTCTCGAGATAATGCGATCCTTCGGCGTTCAGGTAGCCGCGCCCATTGCCGTCCGTGTTCACGTACATCACGGCCTTCGCCTGAAGCTCGGATGCGTGATGCTCGGCCCATTCGGTCGAACCGATGAGCCCGTGCTCCTCGCCGTCCCACGCCATGTACACGATGGTCCGCTTCGGGCGCCAGCCCTGCTTGAGCAGCGCGCCGAGCGCGCGCGCTTCCTCGAGTTCCGCGACGAGACCGGAGAGCGGGTCGGCGGCGCCGTTCACCCAGCCGTCCATATGGTTGCCGCGCATCACCCACTCATCCGGCCAGGTGCTGCCCGGGATCTTGGCGATCACGTTGTACAGCGGGGTCTGGTTCCAATTGAACGCCAGCTTGAGCCGCACCCGCGCCGCGCCGGGGCCGATGCGGTACGTGATCGGCAACCCCCCGCGCCACGCTTCAGGCGCGACCGGCCCGGTCATCGCCGCGAGCATCGGCTGCGCATCGGCGTACGAGATCGGCATCACGGGGATCTTCATGATCGTCGCCGCGTCCTTCATGTCGAGCCGCTTGGCGTCCTTCGTCGAACCGATGTTCGGCGTGAGCGGGTCGCCCGGGTGCACGGGCATGTCCATCACGCTGCCGCGCTGCACGCCGTCCTTCGGTCGCCACGGGCCGGCCGGGTACACCTCGCCCTGCGCGAACCCGTCGTCCTTTGGATCGGAGTAGATGAGGCAGCCGACCGCGCCGCGTTCGTACGCGACCTTGGGCTTGATGCCGCGCCAGCTCCCGCCGTATCGCGCGATCACGATCGCGCCGCGCACGGAGATACCGCGCTTCTCGAGCTCGTCGTAGTCGGCCGGCGTGCCGTAGTTCACGTACACGAGCGGCGCCGTCACGTCGCCCTCGCCCGAGTACGAGTTGTACGTCGGCAGCTGCTCCGACTTCTGCGCCGTGCTCACGTCTTCCCGCAGCGTCGGCTCGTCAATGCGCGCGACGAACCTCGTGGGTGCGACCATCTCGAGGACACGTTCCTTCGGCGTCGGGAAGAGGACTGAGTATTCCTCGAGTTCGGCCTGCCAACCCCACGCGCGCAGCGAATCGCGCAGCCGCTCGGCGTTCGCCTTCTGGTAGGGGGAGCCGAGGTGGATCGGCCGCGCGGAGAGCAGGCGGAGCATCTCGCGGATGCGTGCCGGGTCCGGCATCGCGCGGAACCGCGTCTCCCAGTCGCGTTGGATACGACTCGACTCGGCCGTGAAGCCGCGCAGCGGCGGATCCGGTTGTTGGATCGCTGCGATGGATACCACGCAGCCGGCGACAATGAGCAGGTTGGATTTTCGGGTCATGACTACCTGGGCAGGGAAAAGGCGGAAGGTACGGATAACTACTGATACTACACGGACTGTGGGAACTGCGATTGCGGGGCAAGCTCCGGCCCAAAGCCGTCGTTGTCGTTAGCAGTTGCTGTTGCGGTTGCCGTTGTAGTTGCAGTTCCCCAAGCACTGCCGTTGCCGTCTCCGCCGTTATCCGCCGTTTCCTCAGTTTCCCGGCTAAGGCAGTCGCCGTTCCGGAATCGCCACAAAGATCGTCCTCATCCAACAATCTCTTCGTATATTGCCTATCCAGTGTAAAGAATGGAGTCACATCGTTGACAATCCAAGGTGACTACGCGCGACTCATTGGCCGCGAACTGGCCACGGTCTGCGATGTCCTTCGTGCGTACCCTGATGAGGCGGCCATCTGGTCGCTCCCGGCAGGGCTTCCGAATTCGGCCGGGAATCTCGCCCTGCATATCGCCGGCAACCTGCGCTGGTTCATCGGGGCGCAGCTGGGCGGCTCGGGGTACGTCCGCGACCGCGACGCCGAGTTTTCGACCAAGGCCATGCCGCGCGACGAACTTGTCAAGCGACTCGAAGCCGCCGCCGATGAGTGCACGCGCGCGTTGGCGCAGCTCGACGCTTCCCGGCTCGATGAGCCCTTCCCGCTCGAGATCGGCGGCATTCGCCTCACCACGGGCCTCCTGATCGGTCACCTGGTGTCGCACCTGTCGTATCATTTGGGCCAGATGGATTACCATCGTCGGATCGTGACGGGTGTCAACAAGTCCCTCGGGGCTCTCGCCGCCGCGGGGCTCGCCTGATGCTGGGATTCTCGCCGCATCTCTATCTCGCTGCGCTCGGGCCGCTGACCGAGCTGTTTGGCGTCGTGCTCATCTTCGCGGTGTTCGCACTGCTCCGGAGCCAAGCGGACCGGCGTGGATACTTCCAGGCGTGGGAGCGATCATGGGTGCTGCTCGCCGCCGCGCTGCTCTCCGGCCTCTGCTACGAGCGGTTCGTGGACAGCAACAGCGTGTTCTACCCGCAGTCGCCGACCACCACGTTCGTGCTCGGGGCACTGTACATGGGGGGCGCGCCTCGCTTCAGTTGCGTTCGTCGTCACGGGCGTCAGCATGCTGGTGCGCGGGCGCGACATGAAGTGGCTATGGCGAGCGGCATTCGTCGCGGGCGTTGCGCTTGCGTTCACGCGCGATACGCAGCATGAGCCGCTCGCGCCCTTGACCCTCGTCACCGGCCCGCTGCTCGCCGCCGGATACCTCGCGGCCGGGTTGCTGCTCGTGACACTCCCGCCGTCGCGCCGCAGCATCGGCACACGCACCGCCTCGATGACGTTGATCGCGCTTGGCCTCTTGGCGGCCTCGCTGGCGATCTTCTACCTACTGCAGCGTCTCGCGCCGGACATCACGAGCAACCCGTGGCTGGTACGCTGGGCACGCTATGGCTTCTACACCGAGGTGCTGCTCAACTTCGTGCTCGCCTGGGCCATGGTCCGCCTGATGCTCGAGGACGGACGCCGCGAATCCGACGACACGCGCGCGCACCTGAAGCTCGTCCACGATCGCGAAAAGCTCGCGGAGCTGTACGACCCCGTGTTGCGCTTGCTCGGCCGCCGCGCGTTCGACGCGCAGGTTGGCCTCGACTTTGCCCGGGCCAGCTTCGGCTCGGTGGCGCGGCTGCATTTTGCGAACTACCAGCGGATCCTCGATACCCACGGGAGTGGCGCCGCCAGTGCGGTGCTCGCGCACGTGGCGGGCGTCGTGGACAGCGCCGTGCGACCGCATGACCGCGTGTACCGCTGGTCCGACACCGACCTGCTCGTGATCATGCCGCGCGCAGTGCCGGAAGTCGCGCGCGCACGGGTGGAGTTCATTGCCGGTCGCGCGGCGCCGCTCTCGGTCGCGGGAGTCAAGGAGTCCCTCCGTGCGGAGACCGCGGTGACCGTTGCGGCATTCACGGGCGGCGAAGACCTCGCCCAGGCGGCTGCCTCGGTCGCGGCGTGATCCGGAGCCTTGTCGCGCTGATCGGCGGGTTTGCGATCATGACGTTTGCCCTCCTGTTCGCGACCGTGATCGCGGCATACGCCACCGGCGCGACCGCCGAAACGATCCCGATGAACTTTCGCATCATGACGACGGCGGCGACCCCGTTCGCGGCCGCCG
The DNA here is from genome assembly GCA_016874035.1 of Gemmatimonadota bacterium. Classification (GTDB taxonomy): domain Bacteria; phylum Gemmatimonadota; class Gemmatimonadetes; order Gemmatimonadales; family Gemmatimonadaceae; genus Fen-1231. The sequence goes on along the minus strand of VGVM01000061.1, from coordinate 5,103 downwards.
TCGCCGGCTTCGCGTGCGCCACGCTCGCGCGCGCGCGGCACTGGGAACATGTAGTCTTCCTCGCAGGGCTGGTCGCGGTGATGGCGGTTTCAACCGCAATCACCGCCCGGTCCGGCGAACCCGCGTGGTATCTCTACGCGCCGGTCGTCCTCGGTCCGCTTGGCGTCTTGCTTGGAGGTTCGATGCGTCTTCGCTCGAAGGCACGGGTCGCATGATCGGGCGCCTGGGTCAGGCAGCCACAACCGCGCTCAGCGCACTGGCGTTCGTTGCGGCCAGCGGGCCAGCGCTCAGCCAGTCGCCGCCAGCGGCGACCACCGTGATCCGCGCGGCCCGAATCCTCGACGGTCGTGGCGCGACGCTCACGAACGCCGAGGTGGTTGTCACCGATGGCAAGATCGTGCGCGTCGGTGCGCGCACCGCCGTTCCGGCCGGCGCGCGGTTGATTGACCTAGGCGCGCGCACCGTGCTGCCGGGCCTGATTGACGCGCATTCGCACCTCACCTGGTACTTCAATCGCCAGGGGCGCTACCACACGGCGCGCGACGGCGACACGCCGGTCCAGTCCATGCTCGCTGCGGCCGCCAATGCCGCGGCGACGCTCAACGCCGGGTTCACGACGGTCGAGAGCCCGGGCTCGCCGGAGGACAAGGACCTGCGCGAGTGGATCGAGACGCAGGGACTGCCGGGTCCACGCGTCGTCACGTCACTGAACTCGATCAGCCGCGGCAGCCCGGACACGCTCCGGCAACTCGTGCGGCAGCGCAAGGAACAGGGCGCCGACCTCATCAAGTTGTTCGCGTCGGCGAGCATCAGGGATGGCGGCACACAGACGCTGACCGACGAGCAGATCGCCGCCGTGTGCTCCGAGGCGCGCTCGCAGGGCCTCCGCGTCATGGTCCACGCGCACTCGAAGGAATCGGTCATGGCCGTCGCCCGGGCGAAATGCACGGAGATCACGCACGGCGTGTTCGCCGACCAAGAATCGCTCGACCTTATGGCCGCGAACGGCGTGTATTTCCAGCCGCAATGTTCGCTGGTGTTCTCCAATTACCTCGACAACCGCGCGAAGTACGACGGGATCGGCAACTACAACGCCGAGGGCTTCGCCGCGATGGAACGCGCGCTCCCGCTCGCGGCCGAGGTGATCCGGAAGGCACTCGCGACGCCGAACCTGAAGCTCACTTACGGGACCGACGCGGTCGCCGGCGCGCACGGCCGGAACGCCGAGGACATGATCTGCCGCGTGCAGAAGTCCGGCGAGACGCCCATGCACGTCATCGTCTCCGCGACTTCGGTCAACGCGGAAGCCATGGGGCTGGGCAACCGGATCGGCTCGATCGCCGCGGGCTACGAAGCCGATATCATCGCGCTCGACGGCGACCCGGTCGCCGACATCACCAACGTGCGGCGCGTGAGTTTCGTGATGAAGGGCGGGAAAGTGGTGCGGAATGACGGGACGGCGCAAACGGCGAGCATTCGGTGATCGGTGGTCGGTAGTCGGTTGTGGTTAACCCACACCGACGACCGAAAACCGATCACCCATCACTCGCAGTTGTCGTCACCGCTCCGGCAGCCCCCCCACAAACTCCGCGAATGACTTGCCCCAGATCGCCGGCAGCGAGTGCGTGCCGTGCCCCCGCGTCTGGTCGGTGATCGGCAGCAGGATGAACTTCGCGTTCTTCAGCTGCTTGATGTAGGGCTCGACGTTGTTGAGCTCGGGCGGGTTCACGAAATCGTCCGCCGAGTTGATGTGCAGCACGGGCGCCGTGATCTTCGCGAGGTGTTTCGACGGGTCGTAGTCGCGTGATGCGTCGAAGTACCAGATCATGTTGTTCGGGTCCGTGCTCGCACCGGCGAGCGTCCGCCGCATGGCGGAATCCGCCGCGGCCGTGGTCGGCGCCTGGCGATGGTTGTTCAGCGGCGCGGTGCCCATCACCCACAGGAATCCCTGCGCGGCGTCCATGCCTCGGAGCCGACCCGTGTAGTCGCCATTGTTGTACTGCGGATCGTTGCGCAGCGACTCCATGATCGCCGTGCGGATCATCCGATTCCGGCCAACGATCGGCGTCGGCGCGCACGCCAGCGGCACGGCGCCGTCCATGAACTCGGGGTACGTGTACAGCCAGACCCACGAGTGCATGCACCCCATGGACGTGCCCATCACGAGGCGCAGGTGGTTCACGCCCAGGCCTTCCGTCAGGAGCTGGTACTGCAGCTTCACCATGTCGTCGTACGTGTATCGCGGGAACTTCGTCTTGAGGCCGTCGCTGGGCTTAGACGATGCCCCGTGCCCCAGATTGTCGGGGAGCACGACGAAATACTTCGTCGTGTCCAGCGGTTGCCCGGGGCCGTAGAGCTCACCGGCCCAGCCGCGGCCCACGAACGTTCCCCGCCCTGTTCCGCCCGTGCCGTGCCCGATCAACACGGCGTTTCGCACGACTCCGCGCGCATCCTTTCGCGGCGTACCGATGGTCGTGTAGTGGATCTTCACCTCAGCGAGTGTCTCGCCCGTGGTGAAACGGAAGTTCTTCGCGACGTAGTCGGCTTCGCGGCCCTGGGCCTGGGTTTGTACTGGGGCGACCGAGGCGAGGACGGCGGCGAGGAGGAGTGAGGGGCGCATGGACTGAACTTACTCAATACGTTGAGGCGATCGCTCCGCCGCTGCGCCGACTTGAGGACCGTCCGACCACTGCCACCAGGATTCGTGCCGACATCCGCTGATCACGCCCTGCGTCCCGTTTGGCGCAACCCGACCAACCCGGTGTCGCCGCCGAATAACCGGCTCGACACGGTCATCCGCGCCGACCTCTGCGTCGTCGGGCTTGGCGCATCCGGGTTGAGCGCCATCCTCGAGGCGAGGCGGCTGGGACTCACCGTGGTCGGCGTTGACGCGAACGTGATCGCCGGCGGCGCAGCGGGCGCCAACGGCGGCATCCTTCGCGCCGGACTCTCCAAGTTCCACCACGAGGCCGTGTCCGCCTTCGGGCGCGAGCCTGCGGCAGCCCTCTACCGCCTGAGCGCCGCCGAGATCGATCGCGTCGCAGAAGAGACTCCCGAGGCCGTGACGCGCACCGGCTCGCTCCGCGTCGCCGCGGATGATGCCGAATGGGCCGATGTCGCCGCGCAAATGCGCTCGCTCCGTGACGACGGCATCGAAGCCGAGGAGCGTGAGACGACGTTCGGACGGGGCATCTACATCCCGCACGACGCGTCAGTCCACCCGGTGGCCCGCGTGCATGCCCTCGCCCGGGCGTGCAGCACGGAAGGCGCCTTGCTGTTCGAGCAGACGCCCGCGCTGCACATCTCGGGGTCCGAAGTCCACTCACCCGGCGGGCGCATCAGCTGCGGCGCCGTCATCGTCGCGGTGGACGGTGGCCTCGAGCAAGCCGTCCCGGCATTGGGCGGAATCGTCCGCACCACGCGGCTGCAGATGCTGGCGACCGCCCCCGCGACCGACGTCTCGATTCCCTGCCCGGTATCCGCCAGCTTCGGCTTCGACTACTTCCGCCAGCTCCCGGACGGGCGCGTGGCGCTCGGCGGCGGCCGGAACCGCTCCTTCGACACCGAATGGGGTGCGCCCGCGGAGCCGAGTACCGTGGTCCAGTCTTATCTTGATGGCGTGCTTCGAAGCCGAATTCGTACCCAGGCGCCGGTCACGCATCGCTGGGCCGCGCAGGTCTCCTATACATCCACCGGTTTGCCTGTGATGCGCGAAGTCGAACCCCGGGTCTGGGCGATCGGCGCGTACTGCGGAACCGGTAACCTGGTCGGCTCACTTTGCGGACGCTCGGTCGCGCGGCTGATCGCCGGCACCGACGACGGGCTTCGGGCGTTGGTTGATCCCGCTCCGCGCGCATGCTGAAGCACACGCCGCTGCACCCGCGGGTCGCGGCGCTCTGCCAGGGCGAGAACTGGCGACGCTGGGCGGGTCACATCGTGGCGAGTTCCTACGATCTCGTCCACGAACGCGAGTACCACGCCATCCGGAACGGCGCGGCGCTGCTCGATATCTCCCCGCTCTACAAGTATCTGGTCACGGGCCGGGATGCGGCGCGATTGCTGCATCGCGTCGTAACGCGGGACGTGCTCGGCATGGCGGTCGGTCAAGTCGCGTACACATCGTGGTGCGACAGTCTCGGCAAGGTGATTGACGACGGCACGATCGCACGGCTCGGCGAGGACCGTTTCCGGCTGACGTCGGCGGATCCCTCGTATCGCTGGTTGCACGAGAACGCCGTCGGAATGCAGGTCGCGATCGACGACGCCTCCGACGCGACGGCCGCGCTCGCCCTGCAAGGCCCGAACTCGCGGAAGGTCCTCGAGCACGCCGCGCAGCTGGACCTCTCCGGCCTGCGCTATTTCCGGTGCACCGCCGCCGCGATCCGCGGTGTTCAGGTGACGATCTCGCGCACCGGCTACACGGGCGACCTCGGCTACGAGCTGTGGGTTGACGCTGAGCACGCGCTTGGCGTCTGGGATACGCTTGTCGAGTGCGGCGTGGGTTACGGACTCGCGCCGACCGGCATGCTTGCGCTCGACATGGCGCGGATCGAGGCAGGACTGATGCTCGCAGACGTGGACTATGTGAGCGCGCACAAGGCGCTGATCCCGAGCCAGACGTCGTCGCCATACGAGCTGGGCCTCGACCGAACGGTGAAGCTCGACAAGGACTTCTTCGTGGGCCGCGCGGCGCTCGAGGCCGAGCACAACCGGGGGATCGCGTGGCGATTCGTCGGTATCGAGATCGCGTGGGAGCCGCTGGAACGCCTGTACGCCGAGGTCGGCCTTCCGCCGCGACTGCCGATGGTCGCGTGGCGCACCAGTGTTCCGCTCTACGACGGCGAGAACCAGGTCGGGTACGCGACGAGCGGATGCTGGAGCCCGCTCCTCAAGCGCTACATCGCGCTCGCGCACCTCCCCGCCGCGCACGCCGGGCCGGGCACGGCGCTGGAAATGGAAGTCACCGTCGAGCATCGTCGGAAACGCTCGCCAGCGCGCGTGGTCCCGACGCCGTTCTTCAACCCGCCCCGGAAGACCCGATGAGCGCCACCGGACGATACGACGCCATCGTGGTGGGCGGCGGCCACAACGGCCTGATCACCG
>VGVM01000060.1 GCA_016874035.1 Gemmatimonadota bacterium | reverse complement strand
CGACCGCCGAGTCGGCCCCGATGCCTCGCCCGATTTCGACGCCAAGCGGCGGCAGTCCGGCGTCGTCATCGGCGCCGTCGGGACCCGCGCGCCCGAAGCCACGGCCCATCGTGCCGGGCGCACCGCGCCCGCGGACACCGATGGGTGGTTCGCCGTTCGCGCCTCGGCCGATTGCATCCGCATCGCCCGGCGTGCCGGGCGGTGGCATGCGCCGCGACGATCGTGGCGGGCGCGGTGGCCCCGGCGGTCCCGGCGGTGGGCACGGCGGCGGACCGCGTGGTGGCATGGGCAGCGCGATCAGCAGCCCGATGCCCTCGAGCGGCGGACGCCGCAAGAAGGGCAAGCGCGGTGCCGTGGATCAAGAGGCGGTGTCGGCCAACATCTTCCGCACGATGAAGCAGATGACCGGCGGCCCAATCAAGCGGCGCCGGTCGGACGATGCGGATCGCGAGGAACTTGAGGCGATTCGCGCAGCGGCTGCCGAGGTCGAGAAGAAGACGGTACGCGTCAACGAGTTCATCACGGTCAATGAGCTTGCCGGCATCCTCAAGGTGCAGGCCACGCAGATCGTCAGCTTCGCGTTCAAGCACCTCGGCCTGATGGTGACGATCAACCAGCGGCTCGACTTCGACCAGATCGAGTTGATCGCCTCCGAGTTCGGGTACAACGCCGTGCGCGAAGAGGAGTATGCGGCCTCGGTCGAGGAGGCACCGGCGGATGCGCCGGAGTCGCTCAAGTCGCGACCGCCGGTCGTCACGATCATGGGGCACGTGGACCACGGCAAGACGTCGCTGCTGGACTACATCCGCAAGGCGAACGTCGTTGCGGGCGAGGCCGGCGGTATCACGCAGCACATCGGCGCGTACCATGTCACGACACCGTCGGGCAAGGCCGTGTCCTTCCTCGACACGCCGGGCCACGAGGCCTTCACCGCGATGCGGGCGCGCGGCGCCCAGGTCACGGACATCGTCGTGCTCGTCGTGGCGGCGGATGATTCCGTGATGCCGCAGACGATCGAGGCGATTTCGCACGCGAAGAATGCCGGCGTGCCGATGATCGTCGCGATCAACAAGATCGACCTTCCGGCCGCGAATGCGATGAAGGTGAAGCAGAAACTGCTCGCGCACAGCGTCGTGCTCGAGGAGTTCGGCGGCCAGGTGCTGAGTTCGGAAATCAGCGCCAAGAAGGGCACCAACGTCAACAGCCTGCTCGACCAGATCCTCCTGCAGGCCGAAATCCTCGACCTCAAGGCGAATCCGGATCGGAAGGCCACGGGGTCGGTGGTCGAAGCGCAGCTCGACGCCGGCAAGGGCCCGGTGGCCACCGTGCTGGTGGACAACGGCACGCTGCGCGTCGGCGACGACTTCATTTGCGGCCTCTTCTCAGGCCGGGTGCGCGCGCTGCTTGACGAGCGCGGCAAGCAGGTGAAGGAAGCGGGACCGGCGGTGCCCGTGCAGGTGCTGGGCATGAGCGGCGTCCCCATGGCGGGCGACCAGTTCATCGTCGTCGAGGATTCCACCAAGGCGCGCGAGATCGCGCAGACGCGTGAACGGCTGGACCGGGAGGCGAAGAGCCGGCGCACGGCGAAGGGTGCCATGTCGCTCGAAGACTTCATGGCGCAGGCGGCAAGCGGCGAGCGGCGGACCCTCAAGCTGCTGATCAAGGCCGACCAAGGCGGTCCGGCGGAAGCCCTGGCCGATGCGCTGGCGGGATTGTCGTCGGCCGAGGTCGCGGTCGAGGTGATCCAGCGCGGCGTCGGCGCGGTCACCGAAGGGGACATCCTCCTCGCCAAGGCCGCCGGCGCGATCATCGTCGGATTCCACGTACGCCCCGACAACAAGGCCCGCGCGGCGGCCGAGCGAGAGGGCGTGGACATCCGGCTCTACAAGATCATCTACGAGGCGGTCGCCGACGTACGCGCCGCGCTCGAGGGCATGCTGCGGCCGGAAGAGAAGGAGGTCGTGTTCGGCGAAGCCGAAGTCCGCGAGACCTTCAAGGTGTCGAAGATCGGCATGATCGCGGGCTGCTACGTGCGCAGCGGCGTGATCAACCGTTCGGGGCGCGTGCGCGTGATCCGCGACGGCAAGGAGGTGTACGACGGCATCATCGGCTCGTTGCGCCGCTTCAAGGACGACGTGAAGGAAGTGAAGGACGGCTTCGAGTGCGGCATCGGCGTCGAGAACTTCAACGACATCAAGGTCGGCGACATGCTTGAGGTGTACCGCAAGGAGAGTATCGCGCGTACGCTGGGCTCCGACGCCCCTGGGGCATGAGGATCGGTACGCATGCCCCCGCGGGATACCCGGAGACCGGATCGCGTCGCTGAGGCCGTTCGCGAGGAAATCGCGACGATCCTCGCGGCAGGAGTGCGCGACCCGCGCGTGACCGGCCTCGTTACGGTCACGGGCGTCGAGATGTCCCGTGACCTCGGCAGCGCGACGGTGTTCGTGAGCGTGTACGCGGACGACGCGGCGCGCGCGCAGACGCTGGAAGGCCTGCAGGCGATCGCGCCATCGCTGCGGGCGCCGATCGGCCGCGCGCTGCGGCTGCGGCTCGCGCCAAGCATCTCGTTTCGGCTGGATGAAACGGTGGCCCGCGCCGCGAGGATCGAGACGCTGCTCAACAGTGTGCGCGCCCCGAACGACACCGATGGCCCGAAAGCAGCCGACGAAGCGGATTGACGGCTTCTTGCTCGTGGACAAGCCGGAGGGCGTCTCGTCGCACGACGTGGTGAACATGGTGCGGCGCGCGACCGGCGAGAAGCAGGTCGGCCACGCCGGTACCCTCGATCCATTCGCCACCGGGCTGCTCGTAATCCTGCTGGGGCGCTCGACGCGACTCGCGCAGTACGTGCGGGACGAGCCGAAGGTGTACGAAGCCACGGTCCGTTTCGGTACAGAGACAGACACCGAAGACCTGGGCGGTACCGTAGTGCGGGAGGCCCAGCGGCCAACCCGCGCAGCGCTGCTCGACGCGGCGCCTCGACTTACCGGGCAGATAGAACAGGTCCCACCGGCGTTTTCGGCCAAGCGGGTTGGTGGGAAGCGCGCCTACGAAGCGGCGCGTGAGGGGCTCGCGGTCGAGCTGAAGCCCGTAACGGTCACGGTGCATGGCATTGCGCTCGGGGATTTTTCTGAGGAAGGCGGGCGCGTCTCGAGCTGCACCATGCGCGTGGAGTGCGGCGGCGGTACGTATGTGCGATCGCTCGCTCGTGACCTGGCGCGCGCGGCGGGTTCGGCGGCGCACCTGACCGCGCTCCGCCGCATCCGCTGCGGTGAGTTCGATCTCACGCACAGCGTGCCCGTTGCGCCGCGGGGCAGCGTGACGAACGAGTTCCGCGTGGCCCCGGTGCTCGGCGCCCTCGCCGGATACCCGGTGCAGGACGTCTCCGGCGATGAAGCGGCCAAGCTCGCCCGCGGCATCGATATCGAGGCGCGCGTGGATGGGGACTACGCCGCCCTGGTTGACCCCGCGGTGGCGGATCCGGCGACGGCCCTTGTCGCGTTCGGCGCGCGCCGGCCGTCCGAACGCGGTGTTCGCTGGCAGCCGCGAGTGGTGTTTCGCGACCCGTGAGCCCGCTCAAGCCCCCCAGCGCGATCACCGTCGGCACCTTCGACGGTGTGCATCGCGGTCATCGGCTCGTGCTCGACCGGATGGTGGCGAGCGCGCGGGCTGGTGGCCTGCGGTCCGTCATGCTGACATTCGAACCGCATCCGCTCGCCGTCATCAATCCCGGAAGCGAGCCGGCGCTCCTCACGACGCCCGCCGAGAAACACCGGGTGCTCGAAGCGCGCGGACTGGACTCGGTCGTGACGCTCCCGTTCACGCCCTTGGTGCAGGCGATGGCCGCCGAGGAATTCGTCGAGCGCGTGCTGATCGGCGAACACGGACTTCGCGAGCTGCACATCGGCCACGACCACGGGTTCGGGCGGGGGCGCGCGGGCGACGCCGCCGCGTTGCGGGTCCTCGGTGCGGCGCGGGGCTTCACGGTTCACGTGGTGCCGCCCGTGGAGGCGCCGGACGGGAACCCGGTGTCGAGCACGGCGATCCGGCGCGCGATCGAGGCCGGTGACACGACGGCCGCGACCGACGGGCTCGGGCGACCGTATGCCATGACCGGCACGGTCGTGCGCGGCGAGAGTCGCGGGGCGTCGCTCGGCTTCCGGACGCTCAACCTTGACCTGCCGGATCCTCGAAAGCTCATGCCGGCCGACGGGATCTACGCTGTCCGGGCGACGACGGTGCATGGGGCGTTCGGCGGCATGATGCATCTTGGGCCCCGGCCGACCTACGATGACAGTCGCCGCGTCATCGAGGTACACCTGTTTGACGCCGCGGGCGACTGGTACGGGACCGACGTGACGGTCCACGTCGTGGCCCGCATGCGCCCGATTGCGACGTTCGAGTCGGGCGACGCCCTGACCCGCCAGATCCGGGCCGACGAAGAGGGCGCCCGGACGGTCCTTGGGCGGGTGCCGGCGGGGCGGTAACTCATTGTCGGAGCGTAAGATGGGTTGACCACGCGACGGCACGATCACTACTATTAACGTTTGCCTTTCTTCGCACTTTTTCCACGCTTGTCGTCATGTCAAACCTGAAGTACCGGATCGGATTGATCATCGGGCTCACGGTGTTGTCGGCCGCCGCCCTGATTCCCCGCGACTCCATCGAACGCGTCAAGCGACCGGATGGGTCGTTCGGGTACGACACCGTCAAGCGAGTTCCGCTCAAGCGCGGACTCGACCTGCAGGGTGGAATGCACCTCACCCTGGAGATTGACGAAACAGACCGCCTGATCGCCGACAAGGCCGACGCGATCGAGCGCTCGCTCAAGGTCGTGCGCAACCGCGTGGACGAGTTCGGCGTTGCGGAGCCGGTGGTCCAGCGCGTCGGCTCGGACCGCATCATCGTCGAGCTTCCCGGTATTGACGATCCGGAACGGGCGACGCAGGTCGTCCAGAAGTCGGCCTTCCTGCAGTTCCAGATCACGGACAAGACGCAGGCGATGGAGCGCATCATTCCGCGCCTCGACGGCATTGTCCGGGACAAGAAGCTGACGTCCGGCGTGACGGCTGCTTCCGACACGGGGCGGGGCGGAGCAGGGCTGACTTCGCTCTTTGCCGGGGCGGACACGAGCAAGAAGACCGGCGCGGACACGGGTGTCACGGCGACGGCTGGCCCGTTCTCACGCAACGTGCAGCCGACCGGAGTGCCGGGCGTGTACTCGGTGTCGAACGCCGCGTATCGGGAACTCGACTCGTACCTCGAACATCCGGACATCCAGGCGGCCATGCCGCCGGGCAAGGTGATTCGCTGGGGAGCCGATTCGGTCGCGGCGGCGAGCCAGTGGTTCCGGCAGTTGTACATGCTGGATTCCCGCCCGATCATCACCGGCGAATACATCACGGACGCGAAGCCGAACCAGGTGCCGGTCGAAGGAACCGTCGTCGAGTTCCAGCTGAACAATGAGGGCGGGCGGCGGTTCAAGAGCGAGACGGGCAAGCACGTGCAGGACTACATGGCGATCGTGCTCGACGACCGCGTGATGAGCGCGCCGATCATCCAGAGTGCGATCGGGACCCGCGGGCAGATCACGCTGGGCGGCGGTGGCCTGAAGGAAGCGACCGACCTCGCCCTCGTGCTTCGCGCCGGCGCACTGCCGATCCCGCTTCGGGTTGCCGAGGCGCGGAACATCGGCGCGAGCCTGGGCGCCGACAGCATTCGAGAGGGCATTCTGGCCGGCCTGTTGTCCATCGCGCTCGTGGTGGCGATCATGGTCGGCTACTACCGCTTCTCGGGATTGCTCGCGATCGCGGGTCTCACGCTCTATGTGCTGTTCACGCTGGCCGCGCTGGCCGGATTCGGCGCCGTGCTGACCTTGCCGGGTATTGCCGGATTCGTGCTGTCCATCGGTATCGCGGTTGACGCGAACGTCCTGATCTTCGAGCGCATTCGCGAGGAAATCGTCCACGGCAAGACCGTGCGCACGGCAATCGAGGAAGGCTTCAGGCACGCGCTGCCGGCCATCGTGGACACGAGCGTGTCCACCGCACTGACGGCTGCCGTCCTGTACCAGTACGGCACGGGCCCGGTCCGCGGGTTCGCCGTGACGCTGATCGCGGGCATCGCGGCCTCGATCTTCTGCGCGATCTTCGTCGTGCGGACTTTCTACCTTATCTGGCTCGGCCGCAATCGTACGGCTGAAGCGTTGAGTATCTGATGTATCGCATCCTGCACGATACCAAGTACGACTTCATCCGCTGGTGGAAGACGGCGGCGACCCTTACGGTCGCGTTTATTGCGATCGGGCTCGGCTTCCTCGCGTTTCACGGCGGGTACACCTACAGCGTGGATTTCACGGGTGGCACGGTCGTCCAGCTGAAGTTCACGCAACCCCCGGACGTGGCGCAGCTGCGTTCCGCGCTGACGGCGAGTGGCGCGCTCGATCCGCAACTCCAGGAATACGGTTCGCCACTCGACTACATCGTCCGGGTCAAGGGTGATACCGCCGGCTCGGGCGTGGCCGAGGCGCGGCAACTGGTGAAGACGGCCGCCGAACAGCTGGCCGGCGCCGGAGGGGTAACGGTCGAGCGGTCCGAAGGCGTCGGCGCGCGTGTGGGATCCGAACTGCGGCGCGGCGCCATTCTCGCCATCCTGGTGTCGTTCCTGATCACGCTGGTGTATCTCGCGTGGCGATTCGAGTGGCGCTTTGGCCTGGCCGCGGTGATCGCAACGGGCCACGACATCCTCGCGACGCTGGCGTTCATGGCCATGCTGGACCTCGAGATCTCGCTCACCGTGATCGCGGCGGTGCTCTCCGTGATCGGATATTCGCTCAACGACACGATCATCATCTTCGATCGCGTGCGTGAGAACCTTCGGCGGAACCGGAAGGAACCGCTGTACGATACGCTCAACCGGTCGGTGAACGAGACGCTGCCGCGTTCCGTGCTGACGCACGCGACCACGCTCGCCGCGACCCTCGCGCTGCTGATCTTCGCGGGCGAGGTCATCCGCCCGTTCGCCTGGGTCATGACCTTCGGCATCTTCACCGGCACGTTCAGCTCGATCTACGTGGCCTCGCCGATCCTCCTCTTCATCGAACGGCGGTACCCGCGGAACACAGACACAAAACCGGGCTCGCGTTGATACGCGGCCTCAGCGGGAAGGACGAGCGGGGCCTCTGGCCCCGCTCGTTTGCTATGTGGGGGCCGGGCCGTGGCCTCGCCGCCCGAGTGGGTGTGTCCTGATGTCTGGGCTCGCGCCGTTCATTGACTCGCACTGCCACCTGGCGGACCCCGCGTTCGCGGCCGACCGCGACGCTGTGCTGGCCGCCGCATGGGAATCGGGCGCAGTCGGGCTGGTGCTCATCGGCGAATCGCTGGAGCGGGCGGCGGAATGCCGGGTGCTCGCTGCCCAGGATACGTCCCGACTGCGTTGGACCGCGGGCGTGCACCCGCACGACGCGGCCGGATTCGATGGCGTCCGCGATGACGAACGCCTGCGAGCGGCCGTGGCCGAGGGGGCCTGCGCGCTTGGAGAATGCGGCCTCGACTATCACTACGATCATTCGCCGCGGGTCCAGCAGCGAAAGGCGTTCGCGGCGCAACTGGCGCTTGCGGCCGAGTGCGGCCGTCCGGTCGTCGTGCACACGCGCGAGGCGGCCGACGACACGGCGAGCATGATCCGGGAGGCAGGTGCCGCGGGTGTGCGTGGCGTGATGCACTGTTTCACCGGCCCGATGCCGCTTGCCGAGTGTGCGATCGAGGCCGGCTGGTACATTTCGTTCAGTGGCGTTGTGACATTCAAGCGCTGGTCCGACGACGACCTGCTGCGCGCGGTGCCGGAGGACCGGCTCCTGGTGGAGTCGGATGCGCCGTACCTGGCGCCGGTGCCGTATCGCGGCAAGCGGAACGAGCCGGCCTGGGTGGCGCGGACGCTGGAGAAGGTTGCGGCCGCGCGCGGCGTGGCGGTCGCCGGCTTGGGACTCGCCGCGTGCGAGAACGCGGCGCGCCTGTTTGGATTTGACTCGGGAATCATTCCCAGGAGATGATGGCATGAGCGTGACGTACCTTCACACGGCCGCGGCGCCCAAGGCGATCGGGCCGTACTCACAGGCGACTGTCGCCGGCGGCTTCGTGTTCACCGCGGGCCAGATTGCCCTCGACCCGGCGACCACCGAGGTGGTGGCGGGTGACGTCGTGGCGCAGGCGGAACGGGTGATGCAGAACCTCAACGCGGTGCTGGCCGAGGCGGGGTGCGCGTGGAAGGACGTCGTGAAGACCACGATCTTCCTCGCGGACATGGGAGACTTCGCCAAGGTGAATGAGGTGTACTCGAAATACCTGGGTGACACCAAGCCGGCGCGTTCGACGGTGGCGGTGCTGACGCTGCCGCGCAACGTTCGGGTCGAGATCGAGTGCATAGCGAAGCTGCCGTGAGCGCGCCGGTCCGCCTCACCGAATGGGCGCGGTGTGCGGGCTGTGCCGCGAAGATGGGGCCTGACGACCTCGCGACGGCGCTGCGACCGCTGGAGCGGCGCGACGATCCCCGGTTGCTCGTCGGGCATGAGACGTTCGATGACGCGGGGATCTTCCAGGTCGCGCCCAACCTCGCGCTCGTGCAGACGGTGGACTTCTTCGCGCCGATCCTGGACGACCCCTACGATTTCGGACGGGTGGCGGCGACCAACGCCTTGTCCGACGTGTTTGCCATGGGCGGTGAGCCGATCACGGCGATGAACATCGTCGGGTTTCCCACGGGCAAGCTTTCGCTGGACGTGCTCTCGGAAGTGCTCCGCGGCGGCCAGGTGATGGTGCATGCGGCCGGCGCGCACATTGTCGGAGGCCACAGCATCACCGATGAGGAACTCAAGTACGGGCTCTCGGTCACGGGAACCGTTGACCCCTCGCGCGTGCTCTCCAACAAGAACGCGGCGGTGGGCGATGTGCTGGTGCTGACCAAGGGTCTTGGCACGGGTATCCTCGCGACGGCCGCGAAGCGTGGGCTCCTGCCGCCGGCGGAGCTCGCCGCGCTCACCGCGAGCATGACGACGCTCAATCAGGTCGCGAGCCGGGAGGCCGTCGCGGCGGGCGCGTTGTGCGCGACGGACGTGACCGGCTTCGCGCTGCTTGGGCATGCGTCGCATATCGGGCGCGCGAGCGCCGTTTCGCTGCGCATCCGGGTCGGGGAAGTGCCGCTGCTCCCGGGAACGGCGGCCATGGTCGAGCGTGGGGCACTGACGGGTGGGGCAGCGCGGAATGCCGCGTATCTGGAACCCATGGTCGAGTGGGGCAGTACGACGGACGTCATGCGTGCCGTCCTCGTGGACCCACAAACTTCCGGCGGCCTGTTGGTTGCGCTGCGACCGGAACGCGTTGCGGGCTTTCTCGCCGCAGTCGCCGGGTCCACGGTGATCGGAGAGGTGGTGCCGCGCGGGACACACGTGATCACGCTGGTCGCCTAGCGCACGGTGCGGCGTGCAAACGGGAGTGTATGGAGCCTGGTGGTTCCCTCAGTCTTCAAAACTGATGCGACCTGACTTCGTCGGGTTGGGTGGGTTCGATTCCCATGCGCTCCCGCCACGCGCGCCGTTGGCCATCACATCGAGGCGATTGGCGGTGCGGGCAGCCGGCACCCTGGCGCTCGCCGTGGTGATCGGCGGGATGGCGAGCGCGGCCCCGCTCGCTGCCCAGGGGATCGCCGGCGCTCGCGCCGGGATCGTGGTGGATTCGTCGAAGCCGCCAATCTCGCCGCGAAGGGCGTTCCTGTACTCGCTCGCGGTCCCGGGGCTCGGCCAGGCGCGGCTCGACCGATCGCGCACCGGCGCCGGGTTCTTCCTGGTCGAGGCGCTGGCGATCGCCATGCTGCACCGCAGCGTTGACGACCTCCGGCTCGCTCGGGCGGCCCGCGGCGATTCGGTGCCGCTGCGCTACGAGGTAGATGCGGCGACCGGCATCGCGCAGCTCGATGCCTTGGGCAATCCGCGCGTCGCCGCGTGGGAGCGACGCGGGTACAGCGATGAGCTGGTGAAGGCGCGCCGGCTGCAAGTCGAGGACTGGAGCGCGCTGCTGGTGTTCACGCACCTGATTGCCGGCGCCGAGGCATTCGTCAGTGCGCAGCTGTGGGATTTGCCGCAGTACGTGCGGTTGCAGGTCGAGCCGGGCGGGCGTCGCGTAGGTGTGCGAGCCGCGTTCGGCGGCGCTCGGTAATAGACGGCGCGCAGCGTCCGACACTCGTGGTGAGGCCCGAACCGACTCACGGCCCATCCATTCACGCGTGTGCGAGCACGCGGCGCTACGGGAGCGTCCGGAATGAGCGACGGGACATCCACGTTGGGAGCCGGGGGCACGGAGGACACGGGTGACCGGGCCACGCCGCCCCAGACTGCGACGCACGCGCTCGTGCTCGACGACGAGCCCGCCCTGGTGGAAGTCGCGATCCGGATCCTGCGCATATCCGGACGGAGCGGCACGGGATTCACGGAGGCCGACGCCGCGGTCGCGGCGTTCGAGCAGGCGCCCGAGCGGTTTGACGTCGTGGTGACTGATATGCGGCTGCGGGATGTCACCGGAATCGATGTGTCCGAACAGTTGTCCCGACTCCGCCCGGGCGTTCCCATCTTGCTCATCGCCGGTGCCCCGCTTGGCGCAGACGTATGGGACTTGGCGGCGAATGCGGGCGTGTGCATGGTGCTCCAGAAGCCGTATCGGCTGCACGAACTCCTGGATGCGATCGCACACATGGAGATGGCCGGCAACTTGCACAGTCCGGTCGAGCGGTCTGACCGGTTGACCACGCCGCTGCATTAGGCGCTATCCGTGCCCCGCGGCCGGCTCAACTGAGCTATGACTGCCCGGCAAGTCCTGCCGCATTGCTCGCCGATCGGCAGAAATGTCCGGGCTGGCGTGCGTTTGCAGGCCGATTCCGGGTCCGATTAGGTCCGGATAGCGCCCGCTCGTGACCCACCGAGCCATGCGGCGACCGCGGATGATCGGCATGACACTTGCCCTCATATAGTCGCGTGACCAGCGTCCGTACCACCGCATCCACGGCGATGGAACGAGAACCCCGCGCGATCGCGCGCGGGCGCGGTCTGGCCGCACCCGGGTATGTGAACTCCGGCGAGCACGATGTGGCGGCCCCGGACTCCGCGGCGAAGCTGTTGTTCGTCGGCAGCGATCCGGCCGACGCTTCGCTGGTACGGTTGGCTACGGCGCGCATCCTACCCGACATGCCCGTGGTCGTCGCGAGCACCGTGGCGCTGGTGCGCCGACTGCTCGCCGGGACGCAGGACATGCACGTCGTGCTCGTGGACCTTGCGCTCCCCGACGGTGGCGGCGTCGAGCTGGTGCGCGCGCTGCGAGCGCGCTGGCCGGCGGCCCCCATCGTGGCGATCGCGAACACCCCCGACCGCGGCCAATCGCACCCCGCGCTTCGCGCCGGCGCGACCAGCTGGGTTTCGCGTACGAAGATCGGGCTCGATACGCTCACGAACGTGATTGATGTTGCGGTGCGGTCGCACCGCGGCGCGCGCGGGGCTTCGCAGACACCGTTTCGTGTCAGCGTACTGTCGCACCGGCAGGTTGTCGCGTCGGAACTGTTCGCCCATTGTGGGCAGTACGCCGCGCACGTGCGGGTCGAGCAGGGGCCCACACGCGTCAACGTTGCTCGCTACCTGGCGACGATCCCGCTTGAGCAGCGTCCGGACGTCGTCCTGCTCGATGTTGGGTCCGACCCGGCAGCCGCGGAAGCGGACTTGGCCGCGGTCCGTGACCTCGCGGGCGGAGCCCCGCCCATCGTGGTCCTGAGCGATCCAGTTGCGCCCGAATTGTTCGACGGGCTGCTGCGCGTCGGCGTCGCGGGCTTCGTCACCATGCAGGAGTCCTTTGCCGCGGACCTGTTGACGGCGTTGGAAGCCGCGCGGCACCGATCCGACTTTGCGCGCGACCTCGCCGCGCTTCGCGCGCGGGAGCTCCGGTACCACGAGGTCGTGGACCACCTGCTCGACGCGATCATCGTGGAGGATCGCTCCGGGCGGATCGTATTTGCCAACGCGAAGTTCTATGAGCTGTTCGCCATTCCGCCGGAGCGGCGGGCACGAGCACGCCTTGAGGACTGCGTCGCGCCCGCGTGGCGCCGAGATCCGCGAACGACTGGCCGACGGCACCTATAGCTCTGATGCCGTGATGGATGCCGTCGCGCGGCGGCTGATTGAACTCGGCGAGGCGTGAGTGGGCATGACGCGCCCGGCTATTGAGGACGAACGCGCGGCCGCGTGGTACGACTCCGCGACCGCGCTGCGTTTGGTCGCGCGCGAGATGCGCGAACTCACGGACGCGATCCCCGCATCCGAGGCCGCGCGTGGCGGCAGCGCCGTACTTGAGGGCGATTCGCAGCCGCACGGCTGGATGCCGACCTCGTGGAATGCAGCGCCGGCGCGTATCACTCACGAAGACCTCGAACGCACCGGCGAATACCCCGTGCCGTGATGACGGCGGCGCGCGCCGCCCCTGAGGTCCGCACACCCATCCAAGTCCACGCAAAGCGGGCGCGTCAGGGAGCCTGCCTGACACGCCCGTTTGCCGACCCATCAGCTGATGTAGCGAGCATCGGCCGCATTCCCGAAAACTTGAGCGACCGGTTCGCCGTCAGCGCCGACGCCGACGCCGAGGCCGCGCGTACGGACGGATCATCGCGCTAGAGGTAGCGCATCCACGCTTGGGGACGGTCGCGCTTGAGTGCGGCGTACCAGGCGGACAGCGGGACCAGAATGGCGAGGGCGACCCCGTACACCAGGTACAACTGCACCAGACCCCACCGGAAGGGCCACGGGATGCTCGTGTACGGGGCGGTTGCGAACCACTGGGGATCGAAGGCGCCCCCGTAGAACGCCATCATCGCAAAGACAGCGAGCGTGTGGATCACCATCAGGTGTGCGAGGTAGTAGAACAGCGGCACCCGCCCAACGACTTCGAGTGCCCGGCCCAAGGCGCCGGTCGCGCGCTCGGCCAGCGGCATCAGGGCGATCATCGGCCCAAGCGTCATCAGCAGGAACAGTTGCGAGGCAGGGTACTTCTGCTGGTTGAGCAGGCGCATCCAGAACGGCGTATGACTCCCGCCGTCGCTTGAACCGCTTGCGCCCACCGCGAGTGCGGAACCCACCACGAGGAATACCGCCGTCATGCCGAGCCCGATGCGATACAGCGTGCGGCGGCGGGCGGCATCCTCCCACTCCAACACGCGGCCCAGTCCATAGCCGGCAGCCATCACGCCGATCCACGGCACGAGCACGTACAGGATCGCGATGCCGCTCCATTGATCGCCACCTGACGAATACACGAACTCCCAGCCGTAGCTGAAGACCGTGCGCATGCCTTCAGGGACGGCGTTCGGAACCAGCGCAAACACCTGCTGGAACAGCACAACCGCCAGCCCCAGCCAGCCGACGGTCCCGGCGTCCAGGCGCACCAACAAGCCGAGCAGGATCATGCACCACCCGAGCATCCAGATCACGCCGGCGAGCGCGAACTGGCTCGGGTCGTAGGCGAAGGCCCACGCGTAGCGAATCAGCGTCATCTCAAGTACGACGAGGAACGCACCGCGCGTAAACAGGAACCGCGCCAGCGCGCCGCGGTCGCCGAGTCGCCGACCCAGCAGGTACGCGCTTGTCCCCGCGTACAGCGCGAAGACCGGGGCCACGAAGTGAGTGACCCATCGCGTCAAGAACACGCCGGGCTCCGGCCCGCCGGCGGGAACGCCGGAATACACGCGCACGTGATCAATCGCCATCAGCACGCACGCAAGACCGCGGATCACGTCCACCGAGCGCATGCGCGCGCCCGGGGCCGGCGAGGTCACGCCGCTCTCACCGGTGATCGCCACCCGCGCGCCGCTCCCGGTGAAGACGCGTTGCGATGGCCACGACGCTACGGACGCGACGGGTCGAGGATCGCGGCGGCTCGGTCCGCGATGTCCGCCCAATGCGCGCGCGT
>VGVM01000059.1 GCA_016874035.1 Gemmatimonadota bacterium | reverse complement strand
CGACTTGAATCCCCACCTCTTCCGCACAACCGACGGCGGCAAGACGTGGACGGAGATCGTGAGCGGGATCGAGAAGGGCGCAAGCACGAACACGATCAAGGAAGACCCGAAGCGCCGCGGGCTCCTCTTCGCCGGCACGGAGCGCACGGTGTGGTTCTCGCTCGACAACGGGGACCACTGGCACTCACTGCGCCTGAACCTCCCGGGCACCTCGGTGCGCGACCTCGTCGTCGTCAATGATGACGTGGCCGTCGGGACGCACGGGCGCGGATTCTGGATCCTCGACGACATCTCCACTTTGCGGCAGTGGAGCGAAAGGGTGGCGAGCCGCGACGTGGTGCTGTTCGACCCCGCAGTCGCCACGCGCGTGCGTTACTCGATGTACACCGACACCCCCGTGCCGCCCGACGAACCGATGGCGGCGAACCCGCCCGACGGCGCCGTGATCGAGTACTACCTGAAGAACGACGTTTCGAAGGTGACGATCGAGATCGTCGGCGAAGGAATCTTCCCGCGGGTCATCCGGCGGTTCAGCAGCGACGATCGCTTCGACCCGCCGCAGGATGACGGCAACGCGCCGTGGTATTGGTTCCGGCCGGGCAGTGCGCCGTCGAACAAGGCGGGGCTGCATCGCTTCGTCTGGGACCTGCACTACGCACGTCCCACCGGTCAGGCGTGCTCACTCCCGATTTCGGCGACACCGCGGCAGACGAAATGCGAACCCGAAGGGCCGTGGGTGCACCCGGGCAAGTACATGATCCGGTTCTGGGTCGGTGAGAAAGGAGTCGGCAATCCGCAGCACGGCGCGATCCTCACGGTGCGCATGGATCCCCGCGTCAAGGCAAGTGCCGCCGCGCTCAAGCAGCAGTACGACCTTTCGATGGGCCTCTACGACGCGCACGAGGCGAGCGTGGCGGCGCAGGCAAGGATCAGTGGATTGCGATCGCAGCTCGCCGAGCGCCGGTCGAAGGCATCCGCGCTGGGTGCGGCCATCGACTCGCTGGACGCAAGACTCGTCGCACTTGCCGGCGCCACGGGCGGCGGGCGCGGCGGACGCGGTGGTGGCGGCGCGCCGGCCTCAGAGACGTTCGGCTCGATCGCGAGCAGCGTGCTCGGGCCGCTGAATGTCCTCCAGGACGCCGATGAGCAGCCCGTCGCCGCGGTGGTGGCCGGGGCAACCGAACGCATCAAGGCGTTCAAGGCGTTCAAGGCGCTCGAGGCGCGGTGGAATGCGATCGTGAAGACCGACCTCGTCGCGTTGAACGCGCGGCTGAAGGCGGCAGGCGCGGCGGAGGTGACGGTCTCCCCCTGAGACGGGGGAGCGGTCGGGTGGAGTTGCCCCAACCCGCTCCGCCCTGCATCGTTCGGCGCGATGGCCCCCGCCCAACGCCGCCCCATGACCAAGCACCAGTACCACCTCGCCTACCCCGCCGCGCTCCTATTAACGGTAGGGATCGTCGGCGCCTGCGCGCGCACGCCGTCGCTCACGCCGCCTGCACCGGCGAAGCTGGCCTCCGCCGGCCCGGACAGCTTCGATGTTCGCTTCACGACCTCGAAGGGCGTGTTTGATGTCCGCGTGCACCGCGACTGGGCGCCGCGAGGGTCGGACCGCGTGTATCACCTCGTCCGCGCTCGCTACTACGACGGCGTGCGGTTCTTCCGCACCGTGAAGGGGTTCGTCACGCAGTTCGGCCTGAACGGCGACACGGCCGTGACCCGCGCATGGCGCGGGCTCCGCATTGACGATGACACCGTCCGGAAGAGCAACGTGCGCGGCACGTTGTCCTTCGCCGCCGGCGGCGCGAACACGCGCACGACGCAGCTCTACATCAGCTACGGCGACAACTCGCGGCTCGACCGTTCGGGCTTCGCGGTGTTCGGCCAGGTGATCCGCGGCATGGATGCCGTCGTGGACTCGCTCTACAATGGCTACGGCGAGGGCATGCCGCGCGGCCAGGGCCCGATGCAGGACAGCATCAACCGGCAAGGCAACGCCTACCTCGTCCGCGGGTTCCCGAATCTCGACTACGTGATCACCGCGCGCATCGTCCGGGAGTGGAAGCGATGAGCTCGCATGCACTGCACGTTCGCCGCTGGCGCATCGCCATCGCCCTCACCGCCGGCGTCGCCGTCGTGTACTTCGGGTTCATCCTGCTCATTGCGTACCGCAAGGAGTTCATGGGCTCGCTGGTCACGAACGGCCTCTCGGTCGGCATCCTCTTCGGCGCACTCGTGATCGTCGCCTCGTGGGTCCTCACATGGCTCTACGTGCTCTGGGCCAACACGCACTTCGATTCCGAACTCGCCGCCCTCAGCGGGAAATCAGGTAGCGTTTCAGGCGGGCCGCGATGATGCTTCAAGCCGCCGTTGCAACACCGGCCGTTGCCCAAGCCGCTGCGCAGGTCGCAACGCAAGCCCCGGCGACCGCACCCACCACCGCGATCGGCGAACCGAACGCCGTCGCGATGACCTTCTTCTTCGCCTTCATCGCGATCACGCTGGGCATCACGTACTGGGCGGCGCGCAAGACGCGCACGACCGAGCAGTTCTTCGCCGCGGGGCGCACGGTCACCGCCGGCCAGAACGGCTGGGCGCTTGCCGGCGACTACATGAGCGCGGCCTCGTTCCTCGGCATCGCGGGCCTCGTCGCCACGAGCGGCTTCGACGGACTCATCTACTCCACGGGCTGGCTCGTGGGCTGGCCGGTCGTGCTTTTCCTGATCGCCGAGCCGCTGCGCAACCTGGGCAAGTACACCTTTGCCGATGTCGTCGCGGCGCGGCTCAAGCAGACGCCCGTGCGGCTCGCCGCCGCGATCGGCACGCTCTCGACGGTCACGCTATACCTGATCGCGCAGATGGTCGGCGCGGGCACACTGATCAAGTTGATGTTCGGCCTGACCTACGAGACCGCGGTGGTCATCGTCGGCGCGGCGATGATCATGTATGTGCTCTTCGGCGGCATGATCGCGACCACGTGGGTGCAGATCGTAAAGGCCGGCCTGCTGCTCAGCGGTGCGGCATTGCTCGCGATCCTCGTGCTCGCGCGGTTCGGCATGAATCCGCTCGCGCTTTTCGCTGCCGCCGCCGATCAATACGGCGCAACCGTACTCGCGCCCGGCAAGCTCGTCTCCAACCCGCTCGACACGATTTCGCTCGGCATGGCGCTGATGTTCGGCACCGCGGGGCTGCCGCACATCCTCATGCGGTTCTACACCGTGCCGGACGCGCGCGCGGCCCGCAAGTCGGTCTTCTATGCGACGGGACTCATCGGCTCGTTCTACCTGATGACGTTCATCCTCGGCTTCGGCGCGATGGTGCTGGTCGGCCCGCAGGCGATCCGCGCGGTGGACGCCGGCGGCAACATGGCGGCGCCGCTGCTCGCCGAGTTCCTGGGCGGCACGCCGTTCCTCGGCTTCATTGCGGCCGTCGCGTTCGCGACGATCCTCGCGGTGGTCGCGGGCCTCACGCTCTCCGGCGCGGCCGCCCTCTCGCACGACCTCTGGACCAGCGTGATTCGCGGCGGTCACGCGCGCGAAGGCGAGGAACTCAAGGTGGCGCGCTACGCGTCGCTCGGGCTCGGCATCGTCGCCATCCTGCTCGGTATCGTGTTCAAGGGCCAGAACGTGGCGTTCATGGTCGGCCTCGCGTTTGCGATTGCGGCGAGCGCCAACTTTCCCGCCCTGGTCCTCTCCATCTTCTGGCGCCGCTGCACCACCGCGGGCGCCGTGGCCAGCATGCTCACGGGCACGATCGGGACGCTGCTCCTGATCTACCTCTCGCCGGTCATCCAGATGGACATCCTCAAGGAGCCGTCCGCGTGGTTCACGCTGCGGAACCCGGGCATCGTCACGATCCCGGGGTCATTCCTCGTCGGTGCGATCGTCTCGATGATGACGCGGGATGAGAAGGCGCTCGCCGCATGGGACGGCGCTGTTCACGACATGATCGTCGGGAAGGACGAGACGGCTAGTTCCTGAACAGCCAGCTGGCCTTGAGGAAGACTGCGTCGCTCGTCCGCGTGACGTCATCGAACGCGAACGCACTCGGCTCCCGCATCAGCGCGCTGTAGCCGGCGTAGATCACGGCGCCCGGCATCGGCCGGTACTGGATCAGCACGTCACTGCGCAAGTTGTTGGATGTGGTGCGCGTGGATTGCACCCAGCGCCCGCCGGAGCGCACCAGGAGCGGCTTCCCGGTGCGGCCGTCGTCGCGAAGCGCGTCGAGGTAGTTGGACGCGTACTCGCCAATGACGCGCACGAACAGGTCGCGCGTGACCTGGTACTCGACCTTCACGCGGGGCAGCTGGTTGCGTTGCACGCGGCTGCCGTCCGAGCGCCGCCGGTAGTCCTGGAGCACGAAGGTCGGCGCAATGCGCAGCTGCTCCGTGGGCCGAAGTTCCGCGGACACGTTCAGGTACTGGATGTCGGCCCCCGCCCATTCGGCGAAGTTCTCGTCTTGCCCGTAGATCGTCGTCGCAGACAACGTCAGGTACTTGAGCTTGGGCGTCGCGACTGAGAACACATAGTCGCGATTCGGGAGCCGGGGTGTGCCGGTGAACGCAAGCGTGTCGCCGGGGCCACGCAGGATGCGGTACCGCGCGCCGTAGAACCCCGGGTCGTAGCCGAATGTCTCGAGCAGGAGCGATGTGCTCGCGGTCCATCCGCCGCGCCACGTGGACTGGACATTCAGGTGCGCCTTCTTGTCGCGCGCGTCTCCGCCCTTCAGCCAGTTGCGATAATCCCAGAGCCCATCCGCCATCAGCTCGAACGCCAGTTGCTCGAGCCGTGCGCCGCGCTGGCCGAGCATCGTGTAGCGGCCGCGCGCGTTGACCTGCGTCTGTCCCGTGCGCGAGATGAAGCCCGTCTGCGTGATGAACTTGTCGCTGATGCCCTTGAAGAACGTGCTTCCGGAGAAGTTGCGGCCACTGCGATTGTACCGCACATCCCAGAGCGGGCCCGCGCTCGTGAAGCCGCTCGCGCGATTGAGGCTCCCCGCGAACTGGTACTGGATGGCATTGGCGCGCCGCCACACGTAACGACCGTCTACATCGAACACGCGATTGTAGTTCGCGCCGTCCACCTTGTCGGTGTAGGCGAGTCCGATGCGCGACTGCGTACCCAGGTCGCGCTGCAGGCGCACGATGTTGTACACCGGGTTGTCGCGCCGCGACGCGGAGCCGCTGGTCGCATCCACGGCACTCAGCACGGCGAGCCCGGTCGGGCCGGACTTGCCGGCCAGCTTGGTCGCGATTCGTGGCTGGATGATGCGCCGTGAATACACGAGGTTGTTGGGCACCGAGAACTGCTCGCTGCCCTCCAGGAAGAACGGGCGCTTCTCCGGAAACGACACGGCCTGGCGCGGATCGAACTGCACCGGCGTCGCGTCCGCCTCGACCTGCGAGAAGTCCGGGTTGATCGTCGCGCCGAGCGACAAGTTGTTCGTGATGCCCCAACGCACGTTCGCCCCGATCACCGGGCGGTTCGCCGCGTAGTCCCACTGCCCAGGCCGGAGCGCGCTCACCGGCGCCGGCAGTCCTTCCGTGCGCTGCGTGACCTCGGGCGTCACGTCCATGACGATCCCGCGGTGGATGCCGCTGATCCCCGCGAGTGAACCGCCCTGCCCGAGGAACGACGCCATGCCACGGCGCGCGGGCGCCCACGAATCCTCATAGCCGCGGTAGTTCACCTGCCGCACCACGTTGAAGTCCCAGGTCTGCGTGTCGGACGACTGATACCGCAGGCTCTTGAACGGGATCCGCACCTCGACTTCATAACCGAACTCGGTGACTCGCCCCTTCGACGTGAAGACCAGGTCCGGCGAGAGGTCCGCCGACTCACGCGCGGCCTGCCCGGTGCTCGCAAACCCGCCGCCACCGAGTTGCCCGCGCTCGATGATCGTGCCGTCGGCCTGGACACCGAGCGGGTTCACCATCACGACGGTGGCCTGCCGCCGATCATTGAACGTGCCGATCAGGAACTGGATGTTGTCGTCGCTGAAGATCTTGTCGCGGTCGGCGAGCGTCGCCCGCACGGTGCCCGCCGGCTGATACGCGCGCACGCCGAAATGAATCGCCGTCGGCGAGTACCACACACGCACCTCGGTCGAATCCGCCGCGGCGATGCCATCCTGCGGCGAGAACTGCGAGAAGCCGCTGAGCACGGCCGCGCGACCCCACGTCGCCTCGTCGAGGGCGCCGTCAATGGTGACCTCGGCTTCGATACGCGGCGGTCGCACTTCCCGCCCGGTCGGCGCGCGGCCGGGCGCCGCCTGCGTGGCCGGGGCGGCGGGCGCCTGAAGGAGCGCAATGGCAAGTGCGGCGTGGATCATGCTTGTGGAGCCCCCAGGCAGCTCAATCCAGGTGGTGACCAGTGCGCGACGCCGCGTGCTTGGGATGGTGCCGGCGCTTCGCCTTGCGCGCCAGCTCGGCGCGCTTCTTCTTGCTCACGGGCTCGAGGATCGTCTTGCGGCACTTCTTCGTGCCGCAGCGGCACCCGTACACCTCGGTCTCATCTTCGAGCGTTTCCGTGCCGTCGCGCCCGTACGCGTAGTCGTAAAACAGTTCCTCGCCCTTCTTGATCGGCTTGATCGCGTCAATGAAGACGCGGTTGCGCTCGATCTCCGATTCACAGTTCGGGTCGCACGAGTGATTGATGAATCGCGCGTCGTTGCCGTCCACGTAGGCGTCAATCACCACCGAGCGGTTGACCGTGAAGAGGAACGTGTGGTGTGCGTCGCCATCGTGGTCGTCGTAGCGCGCGTCCACCACGGCATGGGACACCCGTTCGCCAAGGTACTCGACGATCCGTTCGCCTTTCTTGATGTCCCGCGTCGCAAACGCTCCCTTGCCCGCGATCCTTGACTTCTTCACCACAAACGGCTGCACGGCAACAGGCAGCTTCAGGGCACGACGCGCCATCCGGTCTCGACTCCCACGTAGAAGTTGCGGAGCGGCGCCGGCTCCAGGATCCGGTTGTTGGCGCCATTCACGTTCACTGACCCTACGTACGCGACATTGAACGCGTTGTTCACCGCGACAAACGGCGCAACGCGCGCCCCGCGCACGATCCCGTCCCACGAGAGGCGTATGTTCAGCGCCCCGTCGCCCCAGCCGTCCACCTTCTGCGTGTTGCGATCGTCCGCAAAGAGGTCGCCCGCCGCGGTATGGTCCAGGTCGAGCGCCGCGTCGCGCCAGCGCGCGCGGAGCCCGAAGCGCACGAACTTGTCCGCCACGCCGGCCACGCGTCGGCCGTCGAGCGTATCCACCACGGCCCGGTTCTGCACGCGGTACTTCGCAAAGCGGTAGCGCGATTGCGTCCACGCCACCGAGGCATCGAGCCACGACACCGGCCGCGCCGTGACGCCGATCTCCGCGCCGGCGTTCTTCGTTTCGCCGGCGTTCCGGAAGAACGCGCGCCCGTTGGTCTCGAGGAACTGGATGATCGCATTCGTGTAGCGACTCGAGAACAGCGTGACGTTGTAGTCAATGCGCGGGCCCATCGTGCCGCGCGCGCCGGCCTCGGTCGTCCGGATGTTCTGCGGACCGAGGTCGGGGTTGAACCCGCCCGCGCCGTCCTGGCGCGCGAGCATCTCGGTGGTCGTCGGCGTCTCGAACGCCGTCGCGAGGTTGCCGTGCAGCGTGAGCGCGGGGTGCGCCGCCCAGCTCAGGCCGAAGTGCCCAGTTGTCGCCGACATCTCACGGGTCGCCGAGTTGTTGAGGCCGTCCCGGAGGAAGAAGTCGCTCACCGTGTAGGTGAGGCGGTCCGCGCGGGCGCCCGCGCTCATGAGCAGCCGCTCACTTGGCATCCACTGCACCGATGCGAACGGCCCGAGCGCGATCACGCTCTCGCCCTGGTCGAGGAACAGCGTATCCGTGGCCACGGTGCGCTTCCCGCCCGTCACGCGCCAGTTGCGGCGAATGTCGAGCGAACGCTGCGCGTCGAACCCGATCGCCACGCGCGGCGCCCCACGCACGTCGCGCCAGCGATGATTGGCATCGAACCTCGCGCCCGTCACCCAGCGGTTCAGCGTCGAGAGCGTGCCGATCGCCGCCCCGGTCGTGCCGGGAGGCGCCGTCGCCAACGGATTGTCCACGAACCGGCGCTGCAGGTACACCGCCAGACCATGCTCGCCCGCATCGCGGGTGTCCGAGAAACGCAGCGAATACTGCGCCTGCGACAACACCTTGTTCGCGTTCCGCGCCGTGTTGAAGCTCGCCGCCGAGTCGCGGTTCTTCGCGTACTCCGCCGGTGTCAGCGCGCCCGGATTGTGCGACGTGGGCGTGTCGCCGTAACTGGCCCGCAGCGCAAGCGTGCGCCCCGCGCCCAGCGAGCGATCAACCGCCAGGATCGCCTGACGCACCTCGGCGCTGTCGAATTGGCGGAACCCGCCCACCACGGTGCGCGACGCCGACAGCGACCTGATCATCCCGCCCGCGCGGCCGGCCAGCCGCCCCTGCACCTTCTGCATGTCGTATGAACCGCTCGTCAGGCGCAGCGTCGCGCCCAGCCGGTCCGGTGCACTCTTGTCAGTCTCGAACGCGATCACGCCGCCCGAACCGTTGCCATACAGCGAAGACGCCGAGCCACGCAGCACCTCCACGCGCGACACCGCCGCGAGATCCACGTTGGTCAGTTGGTTCTGGCCGTCCGGCAGCGACTGCGGGATCCCATCGAGCAGGATCTTCACGCCGCGGGTGCCGAAGTTCGCGCGCGAACCCGCACCGCGAATCGAGAGCCGCTGATCGAGTGAATAGTTGTACCGGTTGGCCACCACCACGCCCGGGATGCTGTTCAGGGCCTCATCAATGCCGAGGGTGGCCTGAGCGCGCGCGATCTCCGCGCGGTTCTGCACCCCGATCGCCCACGGCGCGCGTGTAGCGGAGTCGCCCGCCCGCGTCACGGTGACCGTGACCTTCGACAGCGCTCGCGCGCTGTCGGCGCGTGCGGAGTCGGCACGCTGGGCGAAGGCACCCACCACCGGGGCGCCCAGCGCCAGCACCAGCCCGAGAGAAGTGGCAGTTCGCATCCCTCAACGTTAATCGTCGCAGCGACCGCTCACACGGCGTACCTTCTCCCGTCGCACGCCCGAACGCTCAAACGCAGCACACGTCTCCACCGCCCGAGGGGGAAACCATGGCTGAATCGCAGGGCGCATACCGGCGGTCAATCGGACCATGGCGGGCCTCCGCGATTGTCGCGGGGACCATCATCGGCGCGTCCATCTTCGTGCAGCCCACGGCGATCATCGCAGCCGTGCGCGACCCGTTCACGGCACTCGGTGTGTGGCTCGTCGCAGGTGGCCTCACGCTGATCGGCGCGCTGGTGGTCGCCGAGTTGTCGTCGGCGATGCCGGCCACGGGCGGCGTGTACGTCTTCCTGTCGCGCGCGTTTTCGCCGGGATTCGGGTTCCTCTGGGGCTGGGCGATGTTCTGGAGCATGCACACGGGCATCGCGGCTGCGATCGCGATGGTCGTCGCCCGGTACCTCGGCACGTTCGTCACCCTGGGCGACGGCGCCACGAAGGGCGTGGCCATAGCCGCCGTCGTCGGCCTGACCGCCGTGAACTACTTCGGCGTTCGCTACGGCGGCGCAGTGCAAGCCGCGCTCACCGCAGTGAAGGTGGTGGCGCTGGTCGGCATCATCGCGATGATCTTCCTGCTCGGCGATCCGGCGCCGGCAGCGGCAACGCCTGCCCCGCCGGTCACCGTAGACGGCGTGCTCGTCGCGCTCGTCGCAGGGTTGTTCGCCTACGGCGGCTGGCATATGGTCTCCTACACGGCCGAAGAAACCGTTGACCCCACGCGCACGATCCCGCGCGCACTGCTGATCGGCACCACGACCGTCACGGCGCTCTACGTTCTGGTCAACGCGGCCTACCTCTACGTCCTGCCGGCCGATGCCGTGGCGGCCTCGACCCGTGTGGCGGCCGACGCCGCCGAGCAGGTGATGGGGCCCGGTGCCTCGCGCGTCGTCGCCGCATTGGTCATCGTCTCGGCACTTGGCGCATTGAACGGCGTGATCCTCGGCGGACCGCGGGTCTATCAGGCGATGGCCGCCGACGGGCTGATGTTCAAGGCGGTCGCCGTGCTGCATCCCCGGTACGGCACGCCGCATCGCGCGCTGGTGCTCCAGGCCGCCGCCGCGACCGTGCTGATCGCCACCGCGACATATGGAAAGCTTTTCACACGCGTGATCTACACGGAGTGGATCTTCTTCGCGATGCTGGCGATTGCGGTGCTCGTGCTGCGCAAGCGGGCCGGGTATTCGCCACGATACCGCATGCCGGCGGCGGTTCCGCTGGTCTCGCTCTTCGTGCTGGGCTCGGTGGCGATCGTCGTGAACCAGGTCGTGCGTGACCCTCGTGAATCGGCCATCGGCCTCGGGATCGTCGCCGTCGGTTGGTTCGCGTACATCGCGCAGGCGCGAAAGCGCGCGCGACCCGGCAGCGAACCCGGTCGCTCCGCGTAATTATCAGGCTGCTCGACCCCACCCCGCACGAACCCCATGCGCATCGTTGACGTCCACAATCATTTCTATCCGCCCGCCTACCTCGACGCCCTGAAGCGCGGCGAGAGCTCCGTCACGCTCAGGTACGACACGGACGGCAATCCGGAGATCCACTACCCCGGCGATTACAACGTGCTCGTGCCGGGCCATCGCGAGATTGCGTACCGCCAGGGCGTGCTCGAGAAGGAGGGTGTGGACACGCAGGTGATCACCCTCACGACTCCGGGAACACACGTCGAGTCCCCCGCCGTCGCGACGCGCCTCGCGCAGCTCACCAACGATGATTTCGCTCGGATCGTGCAGGAACGCAGCCCCCGGTTCGCCGCGCTGGCCACGCTTCCATTGAATGATCCGGCGGCGTCGCTGCGAGAACTCAAGCGCGCGCACGAGGAACTCAAGCTCCCCGGCGCCATGTTTTTCAGCAACGTGAACGGCGTCGCATTGGCCGACGAGCGTTTCTGGCCGCTCTACGAATACGCGAGCTCCAAGGGGCTGGTGCTGCACATCCACCCCACGCACCCGGTGGGAGTGGAGGCCATGACCGAATACTGGCTGATGCCGCTCGTCGGGTTCCTGATGGACACGACCCTCGCGGCCGGGCACCTCGTGTTCGCGGGCGTGCCGGAGCGTTTCCCGAACATCAAATGGGTGCTGTCACACCTGGGCGGTGCGGTGCCGTACCTCGTCGAACGATTCGACCGTGGGTACCGGGCGTTTGCGGACTGCCGCAAGAACATCCGGAAGCCGCCGAGCGAGTACCTCAAGACCTGGTACTACGACACGGTGAACTTCAACCCGAAGGCGGTTGAGCTGGCGATCAACTTCGCGGGCGCGGATCACATCATGGCGGGCAGTGACTACCCGCATGCGATCGGCAGCATCCCCTTGATGAAGCAGACGCTGGCGGACATCGGCGTCAGTGAAACGGACCGCGCGAAGATCCTGGGGGCCAACGCGGCGCGGGTGTACGGGTTGTAGGGGGTGCTGTGCACCCTCACCCGAACAACTGCTCCGTCGCCCGCCGGATCCGTTCCGTCACCGTGTGCTCGCCAGACGGCCGCGCGAACGACCTCACCGCGCGGTTCCACGCCGTCCGCATCTCCGCGGCGTCGGCGAACCGCTGGTCGGGGTCAGACGCCAGACCGCGTCGGAACCAATCGTGCAGTCCTTCCGGGACCGGCTCCAGGTTCACCTGCCCCGCCACCTGCTGCGCAAGGATCGCGCGCGCGTCATCGCCCGTGAACGGCGCGACGCCGGTGAGTGCGAAGTACGCGATCGCGGCAACGCCGAACAAGTCAGCCGCCGCGCTCTGCGGTTCGCCCAACAGCTGCTCGGGCGCCGCGAACGCCGGCGTGCCGCTCGTGCCCGTCCGGTCTTCGCCGAGCGCCGCCGCGATCCCGAAGTCGGCGATCCGCCAATGCTGATACCGGCTGAGCAGCACGTTCTCCGGCTTCAAGTCGCGGTGGATGATCCCGTTCTGGTGCGCGGCATCGAGGCCGTCGAGCAGAAACGCGATCTGCGGCGCCACCTCGGCGATCGGCCGCGGTCCGCTTCGCCGCACCAGATCGCCGACGGAACCTTCGTCCTCGAGTTCCATCACGTACCAGTGCACGCCGCCCTTTTGCTCCCACGCGTAGATGGGCACGATGGCCGGGTGCTGCAGCCGCGCCGCCAGCTGCGCCTCGCGGCGGAACTTGGTCACTGCATCCACGGACCGCGCGATGTTCGGGTGCAGCATCTTCAGCGCCACTTCGCGCTGCAGCGTCAGGTCGCGCACTCGCCACACACTTCCGAACGTTCCTGAGCCCAGCGCGCTCAGCACTTCGTAGTCGTCGCCGGTCGCCCAGCGGAGCCGCTGTTCCTCGTTCATGGACTTGAACTCGCCGGACCCGACGCCGACGCCAGTCAAGGCCGCGCTCGCAGATGACGAGATCCGGTCAATCGCGCGCAGCATGGCGCCCACAGAATGGTGCCGGTCCTCGGCGAGATCCTTCATCGCGCGGTCAATGATCTCAGCCACGTTCGCCGGGCAATCGCTGCGCACGACCTTGATAGGCGGCACGCCGCGCGGCGGGGGAAGCTCGCCCGTCAGCAGGTAGTAGCAGGTCGCCGCGAGTTGCCACTGGTCCGACGCCGGTGTCGGGCGCCACGGGCCATGCTCCCACTCACACGGCGTCGGGAACCACTTCCGGTCCGGTTCGAGGCCGGCGGGGATCTCATTGAGCGGCACCGCCCACGGCCAGCCGAGCATCCACACTCGTCCCGTCGGCGTGAGGTAGATCGAGTCCGGCCCCATCGCCCCGTGGACCTGCGACATGTCGTGCACATAGGCCAGCGCCGAGCCCGCCGCGCGGAGCACGGCGAGCATGACCGGAACCGTCTCGCGCCCCTGCCGGCGCACGCGCGCGCCCACGGTCTCGCCCGCGATCCATCGCCTCAGGTAACCTGGCCCGCGCCCGTTGCCACCGCGCCCCGACCAGAAGTGGTACGTCGTCGGAACCGACGGGTGGTTCCGGTGCGCGAGGTGCTTCGCTTCACTGAACAACCACGACTCGTGCGCAGGATCCGGCGCGGTGACCAGCGCGAGCGGCCGGTCGAACGAATCGCGGACTTCCTGGATATGCCGGAAGTTCACGGTGAGTCCACCCTCACCCCAGCGCCAACCCAGCGGCAGCTGCCACGAGGCGAGATGCGCCGGCCGCTCGACCGTCGGCTCGGCCGGCCCGGGCGAAGGGCCCGGCGTTGGGTTTGACCGCGAGTCCGTAGTCATCACGTGAAAGCTGTCACTCCGCCGCGGCACCAACCAGTGAGATCGTGATGGTCGTTCCCTGTCCGGGCGTGCTTTCGGCCGCGATCGTGCCGCCCCATCCCTCGATCAGCCGCCGACTGATCGCCAGCCCGAGCCCGCTGCCGCTCGTGCGCGTCGAGAAATGCGGCTCGAAGACCCGCGGCAACACGTCCGGCGGCATCCCGCAGCCGTCGTCCATCACGGCGACGCGCACCGCCGACCCCTCGACGGTCACCGATACGGTCACCCGGTGCGACTCCGCGAGTCGCGAGTTCTCCAGCAGGTTCAACAGTACTTCGCGCAGTTCGGTCGGCCGCGCCATCGCCCACACGGGTGCGTCAATCCCGGCGGAGGCCCATGACACCGTCCCGCCGGCGATTTCCTCGAGGTGGACCACGTCGCGCACCGCCGCCGAAACGTCCACTCGCTCCGCAGCCGGCGCCGCATCCGGCGCGGTGCCGTAACGGCTGAACGAGCGCGCGATCTCATCCAGTCGGCCGATTTCCTCGAGGATCCGCGCCGCATTCGCATCGAACACCGCGCGAAAATCCACGCGCGGATCGTCCTTGGCCCGGATCAGGTGCTGCACGCCAAGCCGCATCGGCGTGAGCGGGTTCTTGATCTCGTGCGCGACCTGCCGCGCCATCTCGCCCCACGCGAGCACGCGCTGCGCCTGCGCCTCGCGGGTGCGCGCGACCTCGAGTTCGTGCGCCATGTCGCGGAACGCGCCGAACACCGGCGAGAACTCCGGTGGCGGGTCGCCACGGAGCGGCGGTTCGCGGACGCCGCCCGCCAGGGCGACCGCCGCGTCACGCAGGTCGCCGATC
>VGVM01000058.1 GCA_016874035.1 Gemmatimonadota bacterium | reverse complement strand
GAGTTTCGCTCGTGGCCTCACGGCCGCGGGGATGTTGACGTGTTTGCTCTCGTCGTTCGTGGCTGCCCAGACGCCGGCAGCGCCGCCGTCGGCTGGGCGCGCGCCGGCGCAGTTGCCGACGGCCGTAGCCGCCCCGCGGTCCGGACCAGTCGCCATTGACGGTCGGCTCGACGAAGCCGCGTGGCGATCCGCCACCGTCGCCACGGGTTTTGTGCAGAAGGAACCGGTGGAACGTGCGCCGGCGCAGCATCAGACCGAGGTGCGGATCCTGTTCGATGACGACGCGCTGTATGTCGGCGCCCGGATGCATGATGCCGCTCCCGGGACGATCGCGCGGCAGTTGGTGCGGCGCGACGAGGAGGGCAACGCCGACTGGTTCGCCGTCGGATTCGACCCCCGCATGGACCGCCGCACCGCGTACGTGTTCTTCATCTCGGCCGCGAACGTCCAGCGCGACGTGTACTTCTTCAACGACGACGACACCGACGCCGCCTGGGACGCCGTGTGGAACTCGGCCGTGCACGTGGATTCGGCGGGCTGGACGGCCGAGCTCCGGATCCCGCTCTCGCAGCTCCGGTTCCAGACGACGGGCGGCGAGCAGGTCTGGGGGGCCAACTTCGCCCGTATGCGCGTGGCCTCCAATGAAGAGACGCACTTCGCCCTGATTTCCGAGTTGCAGCAAGGGGAGGTCTCGCAGTTTGGCGCGATGACCGGCCTCCGGGTCTCCAAGGCGCCGCAGCGACTCGAACTCCGGCCGTATTCGGTGGCTGAGACGCTGACGGAACCCTGCGAGCCCGGGAACCCGTTCCGCGACGGCTCGGCCAGCCTGGCACGTGTCGGCACCGACGTCCGCTACGGCCTCGGTTCTTCGTTCACCCTGGACGCGACGATCAACCCGGACTTCGGCCAGGTCGAGGCAGACCCGGCGGTGATCAACCTGACGGCGTTCGAGACGTTCTTCCAGGAGCGACGGCCGTTCTTTGTCGAAGACGCCCGGATCTTCGACTTCTCGCTTTCCGGCGGGAACAACCGGCTCTTCTACGGGCGACGCATCGGTCGGCCTCCGTCCGGTCGCACGCCGTCAGGCGCGTCGGCAACGGATGTCCCTTCGTCCGCCACGATCCTCGGCGCCGCGAAGCTGACGGGCCGGACGAGCCGCGGACTCAGTGTGGGTGCGATCGCAGCGCTCACGGACCGGGAACGCGGGAGGGCGTGGTTCGAGAACAGCGGTGAGACGCGCAGCTACCTGGCGGAGCCTCGCACGGTGCATTCTGCGTTTCGCGTTCGGCAGGACTACGCCGAGGGCGCCTCGACGATCGGCGCCATCGCCACGCTGCAGCGCCGTGCCCTGCCTGCCGACCGCTCGTTCGACTTCCTTGCGCGCACGGCTGCAAGCGGCGGGGTGGATTGGGAGCACCAGTGGAAGAACCGCACCTACGCGTTCTTCGGGTACTTCGCCGGCAGCCACATTCGCGGCGACTCGACCGCGATGATCCGCGTGCAGCGGTCAAGCACGCACTTCTTCCAGCGCCCCGACGCGGCGCGCCTTGCCCTCGACTCCGCCGCGACATCCATGACGGGGATCGACTGGCGCATGACCGTCGAGAAACGGCGGGGCCAGCATTGGACTTGGTCAATCTGGGCCGCGCAGGTGACGTCGGGCTTCGAGGTCAACGACCTTGGCTTCAGCGGTCGGCAGGAAGTGCTGGACGGCGGCGCTCGCGTCCAATACCGCGAGATCACGCCCGGCAAGTTCTGGCGCTCGTATCGGTTCACGGCCTCGACGTTCCACAACTGGACGCACGACGTGCTCGAGCGCACGTGGTCGGCGGCGGCGTGGGGCAGCGGTCACGTCAATGGTTCCGTCTCGTTGAATGCGAACGCGACGCTGCTCAACTATTGGGACCTCTCCACCAGCGTGCGCGTCAGCCCGGAGCTGGCGGACCGCAACGGGACGCGCGGTGGGCCGCTGATGATCACTCCGCGCAGTGCCCAGTGGACGGCCGAGTTCACGAGCGACGAACGCAAGCCGTTCGTGGTCGAGCCGTCCATCACGATCGAGCGGCGCGCGTCAGACGCCGGCTGGCGGCAGGAGTTCGGGCTGGGAATGCTGCTGCGTCCTTCGCCGCGCCTCGAGATAGGCGTGAACCCGGAGTTCCAGGTCTCGCGGACCGGTGCGCAGTACGTCGCGACGACCGGTGCACTTCCCTACCCGGCGACGTACGGCTCGCGATACCTCTTTGCCGACCTCGACCGGCGGGAGCTGGGCGTCGAAACGCGTGTCAACTACACGATGTCGCCGCACCTCACGCTGCAGGTCTTCGTCCAGCCGCTGATTTCCACCGGTGACTACCTGAGCTACAAGCAGCTTGCCGCGCCGCGCTCCTTCACGTTCGACCGTTTCGCCGAGGGCAGCCACGGGACATCCGGGACTGTGTCTCGGTGCACGGGCGGACGCACTTGCGTGTCGGCCAGCGGCACGCGACACGTGGACTTCGACGGCAACGGGACAAGCGACTATTCGTTCGCCAACCGGGACTTCAATGTCCGCTCGCTGATCGGCAACGCCGTGCTGCGCTGGGAGTACCGCCCGGGATCCACGCTGTTCCTGGTCTGGCAACGGCAGCAGGAAGACGAGGTACGGGACGGCCGGTTCCGGCTCGGCAACGACCTGGGCGCCCTCGCCGACGCGCCGGCGCGCAACGTATTCCTGCTGAAGGTCAGCTACTGGATGGGGCTGTAGCGCCGCCCGAACCGTCGGCCGGGCGCGGCGCCCACGCCGGGCTCTCCACGCCGTAACGCTCGCGCAGTTCACGGGCGATCGCGGCATACGTCGCCGCCGCGAGCCGATCGCGGTCGTCGTAGGTCATCCCGTCGGTTGCGATCGGCGGCAGGAAGTGGATGTTGCAAACCCCGCCCTGCACGCGGAAGCTGCCCTTGGGCATCATTGGTATGGTGCCGTGGATCGCCATGGGCACGATCGGCGCCTGCGCGCTGACGGCGAGCACGAACGGACCCTTCTTGAACGGGCGCAGCGGATAGTCGCGCCCGCGGGTTCCTTCGGCGAAGATCACGATCCGCACGCCCGCCTGGATCCGTGCGGCGGCGACCTTGAACTGCTCGAACGCCGCCTTCCGGTTGTCCCGCTCGATGTACACGTGGCCCGCGGCTTCCGCCGCTGAACCCACGAAGGGGATGCGACGCACCTCCTGCTTCGAGACGAACCGGCAGCGCGGCACGGCGGCGGCCACCGACAGCACGTCGAACCACGATACGTGGTTCCCGACGAGGATGATCCGCCCGTCGCGGATGTGCTCGGTCCCATGCAGAACAACGCGCACGCCCGACGCCCAGATAATCAGGCGCGACCAAGTGCGTTGGCAGAAGTCATACACCCCACCCTCGCGGTCGCGCACGCCGAGCAGTCCCGCGACAATGGCCAACGTCGCAAACGTCAGCGTCGCGACGAGCGCGAAGACGAGGACCCAAAGCGAGCGAATCACGGCTGGAAATGTGAATAGCCGCGCGGCGGCGTGACGGGTCCCGATTCGTCGAACGCAGCGACACCCGGAAGTTCGTCCGCGGCCAGCGCGTCAACCGTGCCGATGCGTGTGAGGCGCGTTCCCGTGTCGCGTTCGCACGCCGCGGCATCCCAATCGGGTGGACCGGTCACGCAAAGCTCGTACTCTTCGCCGCTCGCCGCGGCCAGGTGCGCAGGCGCACCGGCGACACAGGGCACGCGGGCAAGCTCGATGCGCACGCGGACGCCACTCGCCGCAGCGATGTGGGCGGCGTCAGCCACGAGCCCATCCGAAATATCAATGCACGCGGTCGCGCCCCGATCCCGCAGCCACTCCGCCGCGGCGAACCGCGCGACTGGCGACACGAATCGCGCGCGGTGCGCGGGCTCCGGTTCGCTCTCACCACCCCAGGCCTCGAGTGCCAGCGCCGGTCCACCGAGCGCGCCCGTCACCCAGACGGCATCGCCCGGGCGGGCGCCGCTCCTGGTCAGCGGCCGTGCGCAGGACCCGATCACGGTGACCGCGAGGCTGAGTTCACGCCCCGCGCTCGTGTCGCCGCCGATCACGACCGTCGCCGCGGCCCGCGCGGCCTCGCCGATCCCCGAGGCGATCTCAGGTGCGGCCGCACGCCAGGACTCAGGCAAGGTCAGCGCGACAACGACGCCACGCGGGCGCGCGGCCATGGCCGCGAGGTCGGAAAGCGCAGCGGTCGTGGCGCGAAACCCGATTTCCCGTGGGGACATCCATGCCCGGCGGAAGTGCACGTTCTCGACCGAGACATCGGTGCTGACCAACGGAACCTCGCCCGCCGGCAGGTCAAGCGCGGCGGCATCATCGCCGATCGCGCGGGCCGCGGGCCCATAGGCGGCGAGCATCGCGCGAATGACATCGAACTCGGGCCCGGGTCCGAGCGGCGTGGACGAGTTCACCAGCGAATGTTCGGCAGCTCGGTGAGGATCGGTGCCGACGCCTCGGCGCCCTGGCCGTCGCCGGGCCACGCGTACGCGAGCGCGTCCACGATGTCATCCAGTGTCACGCCGCGCACCCGCACTGGAGCCGTGCCGCCTGCAATCTCGGCGGCGAGTCCGTGCACCCACGCTGCTGCGGCGCCGGCATGCAGCGGCGTGCGCGCATCGGTGATCAGCGCGGCAATCATGCCCGCGAGCACGTCTCCGCTTCCTCCCGTGCCCAGCGCCGCCGTCCCGCGCGCAACCACGCGGGTGTCGCGGCCATCGCTCAGCACGGTGGGCACACCCTTGAGCAGCACCGCTGCATGCACCACGCTCGCCAGTCGCGCGGTTGCATCAAACCGCGCCGCGTCAATGTCGGACGCCGTCGAACCGAGGAGTCGCTCGGCCTCGACCGCATGCGGCGTGATGATCGCGCGGCGTCCCCGCAGCACGGCGCCGAGTGCATCGCCGTTCTTCTCGAACTGGGTGAGCGCGTCGGCGTCCAGGACCAGCGGCCCCGTCCAGCGCTCGAGCACCTGCGTCACCAGCGCACGTGAAGCCGGCGTGAGGCCGACGCCGGGGCCAAGCACAACCGCATGCGGCCACTGGAGCACGCTGGCCCATGCGCCGGCGTCGGTCGGCCACGGCAAGGCCGCTGCCGCCGGTACAGCGCCCTGCACCGCGGTAATGCTCTCCGGCGCCACGCAGAGGCGGACCATACC
Organism: Gemmatimonadota bacterium; assembly: GCA_016874035.1. Taxonomy (GTDB): domain Bacteria; phylum Gemmatimonadota; class Gemmatimonadetes; order Gemmatimonadales; family Gemmatimonadaceae; genus Fen-1231. The sequence continues at coordinate 9,273 of VGVM01000058.1, read as the reverse complement.
CGCGCCGCTCCTCAGCGCGCCGCGCGCCGCCAGGATCGCCGCGCCGGCCATGCCGTGCGCCCCGCCGACAACGAGCACGCGACGCCGCGTGCCCTTGTGGGCGTGCGCGGGGATGCGTGGGAGCCAGCGGCGCACGTCGTCGAGCGTCACCAGGAACGGGAGCGACTCGGTAGTCCCCTTGAGGCCAATGTCGAGCAGCGTGATAGCGCCCGAACAGTCGCGGTTCCGGAGCAGGCCGCGCTTGATCGAGCCGAACGTCAGCGTCGCGTCCGCGATGACGCAGTTCCCCGGCGTTTGCCCGGTTCCGGCGTCCATGCCGGACGGAACGTCCAGCGAGACCACGACCGCACCTGCGCCACGGGCCGCCTCGATGGCGGCGATCGCTGTCTCGTACTCCGGCCGCGGCCCGCCGCGCGCGCCGGTGCCCAACAGCGCATCCACGATGATCGGCGCGTTGCCAGGCTCGAACGTTGCCGGGTCTATCCGGGCGGGTGCGGATGATGGTACTCCCGCCGCCAGCGCCGATGCACGCGCCGCCTTGGCGTCATCCGTGGTCGGGACGGCCACCTCGACCACCTCGCACGGTACGCCCGCTGCACGCAGCGACTCGGCCACCACCCACCCGTCGCCGCCGTTGTTGCCGCTGCCGGTGAAGACCACGACGTGCGCGTTTCCGCTCGCGGCCCAGCGTGCGTGAATGACGCCGGCCGCCGCGCGTCCCGCGCGGGCCATCAGTTCCGAGGACGCCACGCCGCCCGCGATCGTCGCCGCGTCGAGCGCGCGCGCCTGCTCCGCCGTCGTGACGAACAGCCTCGGGTTCATGGGCGTGTGTGTGCTGTCAGCGGTGGCCGTCGCGCGACCAAACGGCTAGCCGACCGACGATGCCTTCCAGGGGTAGTCGCGGTCGAAGGCGGCCGCGAAGTCGAAGACGTCCACGAACTCCTCGCGCGTATCGTTGGGCTGCGACTGCAGCAGCCCGAGCTCCACGAGCGTGAAGACGATGTCCCCGATGTCGGCCGTCGCCGTCACGCCCCAGAACTCGAGCACGGTGCGGGCGAGCACGCCATAGCGCTCGATCGCCAGCGCCCGGCAGCCGTCGAGCAGCTCGCGGCCGGTCAGGTGCCGGCGCTCAGGCAACTTCGTCTGGCAGTACTCGAGCGCGGACAGCACGAACAGGTAGGCGTGCTCGTGAAACCGGGGCTCCTTCAGGCGGATCCGGTCCATCACGCCGTCGCGGAACGCCAGTTCGTTCACGGCGAGGTCCCGGACCGCAGCACCGCGATCTCCACGCGCGATGCCTGCGATGGCGTGTGCCAAATCCGATGCGTCTTCGCCTGGAAATCCACGGCCCTGGCCTGGAAGATGTTCTTGACCCAGTTCTGCGGGTTGCGATCGTACAGCGGGAACCACGTACTCTGCACCTGCACCATGATGCGGTGCCCCCGCTTGAACGTATACGACTGTTGGTGCAAGTCCACGGTGAACTCGGTCGGCGTATTGGGCTGGATCGGCGTCGGCTCGGTGAAGCTGGTTCGATACCGGCCGCGCAGCACATCGTGCGCGACCATCAACTGGTATCCGCCCTGCGACCAGGCCCCCGGCACGCTGTCCGGGAAGACATCAATCAACTTCACCACCCAGTCCGCGTCGCGGCCGGTGGTCGCGGCAATGAGCTTCGCCACGACGTCGCCCGCGATGGTTACGTCCTCCGTCAGCACGGGCGTCTTCCATGCGAGCACGTCCGGGCGGCCGTCCACGAACCGCTGGTCTTCGGTCTCCCATGTGGACCAGCGCGACCCGCGTGGGTCGTAGGTCCGCTCGATCGGCCGCGCGCGATACGGCACCGGCTTCGCGGGGTCCGACACGTACTGGTCGAACGCGGTCTCGTTGGACGCCGGAGGGTCAAACGAAAGCAGCCCGCCCGCGCGCATGAACAGCGAGCGGGACATTGTGCCGGTCGCGGGCCATCGGTCGAACGTGCGCCAGGTCTTCGTTCCCGCGTCGAAGACGCGGGCCTCGGGCACCGAGATGCCCGACCGGTCCTTCAGGTACTTCGCGAAGAACGGCACTTCGACTTCCTTCAGGAACCACTCGGCCGTGCCAGGGTCCACCACCGACATGCGCGATGTCGTGCGCCGCCAGCCGCCGTGGTTCCACGGGCCCATGACGAGGAAGTTCTTCCCCGCATCGTCGGTGCGCTCGAGTGCGCGGTAGATCGACAGCGGGCCGAAGCGATCCTCCTGGTCCCACCAGCCGCCCACGACGAGCGTCGGCACCGCCGCCTTCGAAAGCCGGCGATGCACGGCGCGGGTTTGCCAGAACGCATCGTATGTCGGGTGCGTTGCGAACGCGGTCCACGTCGGCACGCGTCCCTTGAAGTACAGCGCATCCACGTTCGCGAGCGAGCCGAGCGAGAGGTACCAGTCGTACGTGTCCCAGCTGTTGATCGGAAGCGGCACGGACGAGTTGTTGCTGAGCTCCATGTCGCCCGCGTACTCGAAGCCGTACGAGAGTCGAAACGCGCCTTGATGGAAGAAGTCGTCGCCCATCCACATGTCGCTCGCCGGGGCCTGAGGCGAGATCGCGCGGACGGCGGGATGCGGGTTGACGCCCGCCATCGCCGCGGTGAAGCCGGGATAGGACACACCGAGCACGCCGATCCGCCCGTTGTTGTTGCCGACGTTGGCCGCCAGCCACTCCGCCGTGTCGTACGCGTCCGTGCTCTCGTCGGTGCGGCGCGCATCGCCCGGCGAGCGGAGCGGCGACACCATGATGAACGTGCCTTCGCTCCGGTACCGGCCCCGGATATCCTGGTACACGAAGTGGTAGCCATCCGCCGCGAGGAACCGATACGTCCCGTTGATGGCCTGCATGACGTTGATGCCGTACGGCGTGCGCGTCATCAGGATCGGGAGCGGCCCCGCTGCCTGCTTCGCCTCGCACACCTTCGTGTTCAGCCGAACGCCGTCGCGCATGGGGACCATCACGAATCGGCAGTTGTGCGTGGTGCTGTCCGCGACCGGTTGGCCCTGCGATGGCGCGGCAACCGCGGCGTTCGCCTCGCGGGCCCGCCCCGCGCCCAGCAGCGCGATGAACGCGACGCCGCAGGCCGCGAGCAAACCAACGATCGCCGCGGATCGCGCGACCGCCCGCGCCGCGACGGAACGACCATCGCGGGCTTGGCTGGCGCGCTGCCGGGTGTCGGGCATCAGGCGGTCGGGGCGTACAGCGGGAATCGGCGCGTCAGCGCGTGGACCGCGTCGCGTACCCGCGCGTGGTTTGCCGCGTCGGCCGGCGCCGCCAGCACCTCGTTGATCAGGGATGCGACCACCGCCATCTCCGCGGTACCCATCCCGCGCGTCGTCACCGCAGGCGTGCCGATCCGGATCCCGCTCGTCACGAACGGCGACTGCGTTTCGCGTGGGACCGTGTTCTTGTTCACGGTGATGCCCGCCTGGTCGAGTGCCTCCTCGGCGACCTTCCCCGTCAGGTTCTTGGACCGGAGGTCCACGAGCATCAGGTGGTTGTCGGTCCCGCCGCTGACGATGTGAAACCCGTGCGACATCAGGGCCTGGGCGAGGGCCCGGGCGTTCTCGACGATCCGGCCGCAGTACGCCTGGAACGTCGGATCCAGCGCCTCACGGAACGCCACGGCCTTCGCGGCGATCACGTGCTCGAGCGGGCCACCCTGCGTGCCGGGGAACATGGCCTTGTCGATTGCCTTCGCGTGCTCCGACTTGCACAGGATGAGCCCGCCGCGCGGACCGCGCAGGGTCTTGTGGGTCGTCGTCGTCACGACATCCGCGTGCGGGACCGGCGAGGGATAATGCCCCGTGGCCACGAGCCCGGCGAAGTGCGCCATGTCCACCATGAAGATTGCGCCCACCTCGCGCGCCGCTTCCGCGAACCTGGCGAAGTCAATGATGCGGGAATACGCGCTGTAGCCCGCGATGATCATGCGGGGCCGATGCTCGCGCGCCGCCGCGGCCATGCGGTCCATGTCAATGATGCCGTTGTCGTCCACGCCGTAGTGCACGGCGCGGTACAGCAACCCCGAGAAGTTCACCGGGGAGCCGTGCGTCAGGTGACCGCCTTGCGAGAGGTCGAGGCCCAGCACCGTGTCGCCCGGCTTGAGGAACGCGAGGTACACGGCCGCATTCGCCTGCGCACCGGAGTGCGGTTGCACGTTGGCGTGGTCGGCACCGAACAGTCGACTTGCCCGGTCGATCGCGAGTCGTTCGACCTCGTCCACGACTTCACAACCGCCGTAATAACGCTTGCCTGGAAGCCCTTCGGCGTACTTGTTGGTGAGCGGCGACCCCATGGCTTCGAGCACGGCTGGTGACACGAAGTTCTCGCTCGCAATCAACTCCAGGCCGTCCGCCTGCCGGCGGGTCTCCGCCGTGATGAGTCGGGCGATCTCCGGGTCCGTTTCGGTCAGCGCGCGGCCTGGCGCCACACGATCCCACGATTGCCACTGGCTCACTTGGACTCCGGCAGTTCGATCTTCTCGACGCGGGCGGAATGCCGCCCGCCTTCGAAGGCGGTGTTCAGGAAGGCATCCACGATGGCATCGGCCTTCCCCTCGTCAACAAAACGCGCAGGGAGTGCGAGGACGTTGGCATTGTTGTGCTGACGAGCCAGCGCGGCGATTTCCGGCGCCCATGCGACCGCTGCTCGCACGTGCGCGTGCCGGTTCGCGGCGTACGACATGCCCAGGCCCGTCCCGCACAGCAACACCCCGCGGGCCGCCCGCCCGGATTCGATCTCCGCCGCCAGCGCATGGGCGTAGTCCGGGTAATCGGTGCTCGCCGCCGAGTGGGTCCCGAGGTCGAGCACGTCGAAACCGCGCGCGGCGAGCCGCGCCTTGACCTTCTCCTTGAGCTCGAACCCCGCGTGGTCCGAAGCGATCGGGATCCGCTCGCCCACTATCCCTTCCGCGGCCACTGCGGCCAGGTGCGCGTCAGGCCACCGACCGCCGCGAGGCGGCGCTCAGCGAGCTTGTCCGCGGCCTCCCACGTCTGGATCCCCTGGTCCTTCGCGATCTGGAAGACGCCCAGGACCGTGTCGAAGATCTCGTCGGCCTTCCTCAGCGCGCGCTCGCGCGTCCAGCCGGCGAGTTCCGAATACACGTTGATCACGCCGCCCGCGTTCGCCACGAAGTCGGGCGCGTACAGGATGTCCCGCTTGGCCAGCGCTTCACCGTGCCGCTGCGCATCGAGGAGCTGGTTGTTCGATCCGCCGCAGATGATCTCGACCTTGAGTTGCGGGATGGTCTCATCGTTCACGATCGCGCCGAGCGCGCAGGGAGCGAAGATGTCGGCCTTCTCGGCGTACACCCCCTGGTCGGTCGTCGCCTTAGCGCCGAACTCCTTGACTACCTGCGCCACCTTGTCCGCCCGGATGTCGCTCACGACGAGCTTGGCGCCGGCAGCGTGCAGTTCCTGGCAGAGGTAGTAGCCGACATGCCCGATGCCCTGCACGATGACGGTCTTGCCGGCGAGTGACGGCGAACCCCAACGCCATTTCGCCGACGCCTCGATCGAACGGAACACGCCGTGCGCGGTGACCGGCGAGGGATCGCCCGACTTGTTGGCCAGGCCCGCGACGTACTCGGTTTCCATGTGGACGTAATCCATGTCCGCCGGGCTCGTGTTGACGTCCTCCGCGGTGACGTAGCGCCCGCCCAGCGACTCGACGAACCGGCCGTGCGCGCGGAACATGAGCTCGCGGTTCGCGGTGGCGGGATCGCCGATGATCACGGCCTTGCCGCCGCCGAGGTTGAGCCCCGCGACCGCGTTCTTGTAGGTCATGCCCCGGGAAAGACGCAGCACATCGAAGAACGCGTCGTCGTCCGACGCATAGTTCCAGAAGCGGGTGCCGCCGAGCGCGGGACCGAGCGTCGTGTCGTGGATGGCGATGATGCCCTTGTAGCCGGACGCCTTGTCGTAGCAGGCGACCACCTGTTCGTGGCCTTGGGATTCGATTTGTGGGAAGAGTTGCATTGCTCAGTTCATGATTGCTGGATAACTGCTTGGGCGGGGAAACAAGGGAAGGGACAGATAACGACGGAGACTACAACAGCCACAACAACGACAACTGCAATGCTTGGGGACTGCAACTACAACTACAACTGCAACGACACCTACACGTACACCTACAACTACGCCCGCGGTCGCGCTGCATCCGCAGTGATCGGTCGTTTCCGCCGTGTCCCTGCTCAAGCCGTATCAGTCGTTTCAGCAGCTCAGCTAGTCGGCGGCCAGTGCTCTCCCAATCACGATCCGCTGGATCTCCGACGCGCCCTCATAAATCTCGGTCACCTTGGCATCCCGGAACAGGCGTTCCACCGGATAATCGGTGACGTAGCCGTAGCCGCCGAACAGCTGGATCGCCTGTGTCGTGATCCACATGGCGGCCTCGCTGGCCATCAACTTGCTCATGGCCGCATGCGGGCCGACCGCTTCGCCGCGATCCTTGGCCGCCGCCGTGGCGTGCAGCATGGCCCGCGCCCCGTGCAGGCGCGTGGCCATGTCGGCGAGCTTGAACTGCACGGCCTGGAACTGCGCGAGTGGCGTGCGGAACTGCTGACGCACGCGCGTGTACGCGATCGTCTGCTCCACCGCGGCACGCGCGATCCCGACGGCCTGCGCGGCGATGCCCAGGCGACCGGCCTCGAGCGACTGCATCGCATACACGAACCCGTGCCCGACCTCGCCGAGCACCCGGTCCGCGGGCACGCGCATGCCATCAAACGTGAGTTGCACGGTCGGTGACGCGCGCAGCCCCATCTTCGCCTCCTTCTTGCTGACGCGAAAGCCGGGAAGGTCCGGCGTGATAATGAATGCGGAGATGCCGCGCGAACCCTTCCGGTCGGTCGCCGAATCGTTGCGTGCCATGGCCAGGATGACCTCGGCGACATTGCCGTTGCTGACCCAGGACTTGGTGCCGTTCAGCACCCAGTGGTCGCCGTCTCGCACCGCTTGCGTCGTCAGCACGGCGGCATCGCTGCCGGCGTCCGGCTCGGACAGTGCAAACGCACCGAGCCATTCGCCGGTCGCCATCCGCGGAAGGAAATGCCGTTTCTGCGTATCCGACCCATGGTTCAGGATCATGCGGGTCGGCAGCGAGTTGTGGACCGACATCAGCACGGCCGTGGACGCATCGGCCGCCGCGATTTCCTCGAGGGCAAGCAGGTAGCTCAGCGAGTCGAGCCCGAGGCCGCCGTACTCGGTGGGCAGGAGCATGCCGAGGAACCCGAGTTCACCGAGCTTGAACCGCACCGCGGGATCGGCCGCTTCCGCCTTGTCCCATGCCCCCGCGAACGGCGCGATTTCCGAAGTCGCAAACTCGCGCGCCAGGCGCTGGATCTCCCGCTGCTCATCCGAGAGCGGAGTCAGCGTGTCGATCACGGGCTACTTGCCTGCGTACTCGTAGAACCCGCGGCCCGTCTTCCGTCCGAGCCAACCCGCCGCCACGTACTTCTTGAGCAGCGGACACGCACGGTACTTCGGATCGCCGAGCCCGTCCTTCAGCACATCGAGGATCGCCACGCACGTGTCGAGCCCGATCAGGTCGGCGAGCGCCAGCGGTCCCATCGGGTGGTTCATGCCCAGCTTCATCACGGTGTCCACCGCTTCCGGCGTGCCGACGCCTTCCATCACGCAGTAGGCCGCCTCGTTGATCATGGGCATCAGGATCCGATTGGCGATGAACCCGGGGTAGTCGTTCGCCTCGACCGGCGTCTTGCCGACCGCCTTGGCCAGCGCGACCGTGCGGGTCGTGGTGGCATCGCTGGTCGCGAGGCCGCGGATCACCTCGACCAGCTGCATCACCGGCACGGGATTCATGAAGTGCATCCCGATCACGTCGGTTGGACGGCCGGTCTGCGCGGCAATCTCCGTGATCGAGATCGAACTCGTGTTGGTGGCCAGCAGCGCCCCGGCAGGGGCGAGCCGGTCCAGGTCGGCGAAGATCCGGTACTTGAGGTCGCGGCGCTCCGTCGCGGCCTCGATCGCGATGGTGCACTGCGCGACCGCGCCCAGGTCCGTGCTCAGCACGATGCGACCGAGCGTCGCGTCCTTCGCCGCGGCATCGAGCGTGCCTTTCTTGACCTGGCGCTCGAGGTTCTTCTCGATCGTCGCCCGTCCGGCCGACAGCGCATTCTCGGACACGTCAATCATGGTGACCGCGAGTCCGGCCTGCGCGCAGACGTGGGCAATCCCGTTCCCCATCTGCCCCGCGCCAACGACGGCGATAGTCTCTGTCATGCGTTCAATCCTGCGGTGGGTCCCGCGTTCGGTTCGGTGTGAGCTGCGGCGCGCGCCACGGTGAGCTGTGCGCCGCGCCAGAGCAGAAAAGTAGCGATCAGCAGCGTGAGCACGGTGGCCGCGCCGGCTTCGGGTCCCCACGATCCACCGGTCAGCCAGGCAGGCCCATCGCTCACCACCCGGTAGCGCGGCGCCGGGATTGCCAGGCCGCTCACCGGCGCGTGGACTATTGACACCTGCGCGAAGTTCACCGTGAAGTGCGCGGCGGTGGCCGCGACCAGGCTCCCGGTGACGTGCCGAATCACCCCCAGGAAGACCCCGGCGACGGTGACCGCGACAATGCTGGCCACGCTTGGATCCGGATTTCCAAGGTGCACCAGGCCGAACGCGATGCTCAGGATCCCGATGCTGGCGCGGTCGCCAAGCGGTTCGCGAAGTACCGACTGGAGGTATCCGCGGAAGATGAGTTCCTCAGCGAAGGCCGCGGGCAGCAGCAGCGCCGTGGCAGCCCAGATCGCGGTGACGGCGCTGCCCGGCGGCGCCGCCTCCACTCGCAGGAACCCAACCGCGAGCAGCAATCCGGCGGGCACGACCACGCAAGTCGCGCCCAGCAGTCCCGACGCCAGGGCCGGCCGCCACCGCCAGGCCCGGCGATCCAGCGCGGCGTGTCGCCAAACCGACGGTTCATTTGGGTGGAGCACCCGGAGCGCAAACAGCGTGGCCAGGAGCACCGAGACGACGGACGCGACCTGTGCGAGCGGAATCCGCAGCTCGCGCGCCCACCGCACTGCCGGGGTCAGCAAGAGGATTCCGTAGCCGAGGCCGACGACGAGGAACGACGCCACGCCGATCGCGCAGAGGAACAGCACGACGCGCCAAAGCGCGCGCACGGCGCCGCCGTCGGTCCGGAACAGTGATTCGATCGCCATCGCGCGCGCCGTGACGACTGGAGGCGCGCCGACGGTCAGGCCAGTTCGACGCTCAACGCGACCGCGTTCCCGCC
>VGVM01000057.1 GCA_016874035.1 Gemmatimonadota bacterium | reverse complement strand
TCGTCGTGGCGCGCGACACCGACAATGACCCCGCGATGCTTCGCCGAGGCATCCGTGCGCTGCGCGGCGCGCGCGAAGTCACGCCCGTCAGCGTCTCGGTCAAGGACATGAGCGCGCTCGGCAAGCCGACATCCGCGCGAGCGATCGAACTCGACATCTCGACGCTGCCGAAGGGCATGTACGTCGTCCAACTCGAGGTGTCCGTGGCCGGCCAGTACGTGATCCGCGCCGACCATCGGATCGAGATCATCGGGCCGTAGGCACGGCGGGCCACGGCTTCGCGCACGGCGCGCGGTCCGCTAGCTTGCGCCGCGTGAAACCCACGACGCTGCGCGCACTCGCGCTGTTTATTGCGGCCCTCCAGGCGAATCCGCGACTGTCCTCCGCCCAGGACTCCATGCGCGCGCCGGCCACGAAGGCCAGCGATTCAACGCAGGTCCGGCAGCCGACGAAGGCCGGGACGAACACGACGAAGAACGGCGCGAAAGCCGGTTCAAAGGCCGCTCCCACCGAGGCCGCGCCGCGCGTCAATGCCGAAGCACGGCGCGACTCGATCCTGAATGCGATGTGGCCAGTGAAGGGACCGGATCCGCTCCCGGGCTCGATCCTCCCGAACAAGCGCATCATCGCGTTCTACGGTAACCCGCTCTCGACACGCATGGGCGTGCTCGGCGAGTACGAGCCCGACGACATGCTGCGCCGCCTCGACGCCGAAGTGGCCGCGTGGAACGCCGCGGACCCGGCGACGCCGGTCCAGCCGGCGCTGCACCTGATCGCCGTCGTCGCCCAGGCGGGTCCTGGCCGCGACGGGAAGTACCGGCTGCGGATGGATTCGTCATTGATCGAACGCGTCGCGGGCTGGGCGGCCCGCCGCAATGCGCTGGTATTCCTCGACATCCAGGTCGGGCTCTCGACGCTCGAACAGGAGCTGCCACGCCTCAGCGGGTTCCTGTCGCGCCCGAACTTCCATCTCGGGATTGACCCGGAGTTTTCGATGAAGAACGGTGGGATTCCCGGCAAGCGCATCGGGACGTTCGATGCGAGCGACATCAACTACGCCGCGTCCTTCCTCGCCGACCTGGTCACGAAGCACAACGTGCCGCCCAAGGTCCTCACGGTGCACCGCTTCACGCAGCGCGGGGTCACGAACTACAAGAACATCAAGCTCGACCCGCGGGTGCAGATCGTCATGCACATGGACGGCTTCGGCTCACCGACACTCAAGCGCGGCACGTTCCGCAACTATATCAAGGCCGAGCCCGTGCAGTTCGTGGGCTGGAAGCAGTTCTTCAAGCCGAAGAACGACAACCCGCGGACGACGATCGCGGAGATCCTGAAGCTCTGGCCGAAGGTGCTGTACATCCAGTACCAGTAGTTCCTTGGCGAGGAGGCACCCATGTCCGGAGCGCGTGTCGTTCGAGTGATGAGCGGGATCCTGGTTGCCGGGCTCGGCATCTACGCCAGCGCGCGACTCGGTATCTACGCGGAGCAGGATGACGCGCCCGGCGGCGTGGTGATCGCCGCGATACTGATGATCGGGTCGGTGGTACTCGGCGGGTGGATCGCGCGGGGGCGCAGCGCGACGCGCTTTTCGTTTTCGGTGTGTCGTACACGCTGCTCGAGACGCTGACAATCGCGGCACTGCTTACCGGTTCGAGCGCTGCGTCCGCATCAGGGTCGCTCGCGTTGGCGCGGCGGGCGGAGCGGAAGGAGTTGAAGAGCGGCGGGTAGGGGCTCGCTAGGGTTTCCCGACGGATCTGCGACCCGGCGCCAGCTCAACCCCCCGCCCCGCAAACCGCTTCTTCATCACGCGGATCGCCGCCGCGCTCGAATCCACTAGCGTCACGTCGCGACCGTGTCGGTCCGCCGCGTCACCGAAGCTCCCGCTGCCGGCAAAGAAGTCCAGCAGCCGGTCGCTCGGCTTCGTGTGCACCTTCACGATTCGCTCCAGAATCCCGAGCGGCTTCTGCGTCGGGTAGCCCGTCTTCTCGCGCCCCGTCGGGCTCACGATCGTGTGCCACCAGGTATCGGTTGGCAGCTTGCCACGCTTTCGCTTCTCCGGCGTCACGAGCCCCGGCGCCATGTACGGCAGCCGGTCGGACTCATTGGCGCGGAACGTGTACCGCTTGAGGTCGCGCACGTACCACAGGATCGTGTCGTGCTTCGCACTCCATCGCTTCGTCGTTCGCGCGCCGTAGTCGTACGCCCAGACGATCTCGTTCATGAAGTGATCGCGGCCGAACAGCTGGTCGAGGAACACCTTCACGTAGTGCACCTCGCGCGAATCGAGATGCACCATCAAACCGCCTGTCGGGGCGAGTACGCGTTTCGCCTCAACAAGCCGCGGGCCCAGGAATGCCAGATAGTCATCGAACTGATCCGCGTACGCCGCGCTCGCGACCGACTCCACCGCGTACCGGTGCCCGCCGAACCCCGTGCGCGTGCCCGACACATCCCGCCGTGCCCGGACGCGCGAACGGCTCTGGCTCCGCCCTGTGTTGAACGGCGGATCTATATAGATGAAGTCGTAGCTGGCGTCGGCGAACCGGCCCAGGATCGCCAGATTGTCGCCGTGGTGGATCGTGATCACACCACCAAGCTAGTCACCGCTAAATCAGCGCCGCCGCCAGGAGCCACGCCGCGATCACGCAGCCGGCCACGACCTTGAACGCCGTCGCGATCGCCCGTCCGATCGTTGCACCCGTCGCCGCGCGTGTCGCCCCCTCCGCCGAGGCGCCCCGCGACAGTTCCGCGACCAGCGCGCCGGCAAAACCACCGGCGAACGCGCCGATCACCGACCCGATCACCGGGATGGGCACGCCCACCACCGCGCCGATCAACCCGCCGATCAGCGCGCCCCACGCGCCGCGCGTCGAGCCGCCGTATTTCTTCGTGTACTTGGCGGACATCGCCATCTCAAGCACTTCGGCCACCACGGCGATCGACGCGCACCCCGCGAGGACCAGCCAACCAAACGGCGCAACCGGCGCGAGCCAGAGCAACACGCCGCCGGCAACCAGCATCAACCAGAGCCCGGGTAGCCCCAGCGGGATCAGGAAGAGCGAAATCAGCAGGGTAACAGCGAAGAGGATGATCATGTCTGCTCCGGAGGCGCGGCGTGAACGCCGAACAGACCCCCTACGACGCCGCGGGCTCCCGGGTTCCACCCGCCGGCCGCATCATGGCGACGGCTGTCTGGCTGCACCCGGTCTTGAACTCCCACGTGTTCGCGATCGCGCTCGGAGCGCTGGCGCGATCGGCCGGCACAAAACCAAACTGCGGGAACCACCGGTCGGCGGTCGTCGTGAGCAGGTAGAGATCGAGGTCGCGCGCGTCGGCATTGGCGAGGAGCCGCAGCACCAGTGCGCGCCCGATCCCGGTGGACCGCTGGTCATCGCGCACAACGATGGAACGGAGCAAGGCCGCGCCGGTTCCCACCACCTCCAGCGCGCCAGCGGCGACGATCGCTCCCTCTCGCTCCGCGACTACTGCATCGTTCGGCGTCGCACGAACGATTTCCCCAATGCCTGTCGTCGGCAGCGCGGCCGCGGACAGGAGCGCCTCAATCGCGGCGATATCGGCAGCGGTAGCCGACCGAAGCGTTGCACCCATTGAGCTGGTTAAGACCATCAGGCCCACCTGAGTTGGGAGTGTGAAATCTGGCTGCGTCCCCGCCGAGCCGCGACTCACGCGGCTCGCGACTCAACGGGGATCCGCAGCGGTACGATGCGCGACCTACTTACTGTCGCAGCAACCCGGCGGGCAGCAGGGCGCCGTCTGCGGCGCGCTGCGCACCGCATGGATGGCGCGCGCATACACCGTGGGACGCATGTGCTGAACGGACATCTGAACCTCCATCAAAAAAGGTTGATATAACGACCGCTCGACGACCGAGCGGGTAATGCACTTCGGTTATGAGGCGATCGGGACTCCGAGCTCGCCCAGCAGCGCTCTTACCCTGGCACTGATCTCATCACGGACCGCCCGCACTCCACCGGCATCCAGGTCGCGCGGGTCCGGCAGCGGCCAATCGTCGCGGCGCTCGGCGGGAACCCACGGGCAGGCATCGCCGCACCCCATCGTGACCACACGGTCCCAGGGCTGGTCGCGCATCGCGTCTACGGACTTCGACGAATGCAACGCCATGTCGTAGCCCAGCTCGCCCATCGCCATAATAGCCTTGGGGTTCACCGTACCCGACGGCCGCGAGCCGGCGCTCGCCGCCACCACCCGGTCGCCGCCGAGCATGCGCGCGAAGCCCTCCGCCATCTGGCTGCGGTTCGAGTTCTCGACGCAGATAAACAGCACCCGCGGCACGCTCGGCGCAGGAGCCGCGGTCACCGGCAGCAATCCCCAAGCACGCGGAGCCAGCGCTGCGCGGGCGCGCGCGCCAGGTCCCGCACGATGTCATGCACGACCTGCACCGCCTCGGCGTTGATCGCGTAGTACGACCACCGCCCCTGTTTCCGGTCGGTCACCAGGCCCGCTTCCTTCAGGACCTTGAGGTGGAACGAAAGCCGCGACTGCGCGATGCCGCCCAGGCCGTCCTGCAGTTCGCACACGCAAAGCTCGCCGCCCCGGAGCATCTGGAGGGCGGCGATCCGCGTCTCATCGGAGAGCGCGTGAAAGAACGCGGCGGCCTTCGCGACGTCGGACCCATGAACCGGTGCAAGCGCAGTGGATGCCATGGCTCAATAATATCAAGTTTTCTTGATATGTCAAGTCCTGCGTCCGGATTGCGTATTTTCCCGGCCATGCGCTACACCCAACTTGGCAACTCAGGCCTCACCGTTTCACGCCTCGCGCTCGGCTGCATGACGTTCGGCTCTTCCGCGTGGCGGAAGTGGGTGCTGGATGAGCCGGCGGCACGTCCGTTCTTCAAGCAGGCGATTGACGGCGGCATCAACTTCTTCGACACGGCCGATTTCTATTCGCTCGGCGTGAGCGAGGAGGTCACGGGACGGGCGTTGCGCGACATGGCGAACCGCGACGAGATTGTCGTCGCGAGCAAGGTCTATTTCGAGATGGGCCAGGGCCCCAACATGCGCGGGCTCGGCCGCAAGCACATCGTGCAGGCCTGCGAAGCGTCACTCCGCCGGCTGGGCATGGACCGGATTGACCTCTACTACATCCATAGATGGGACCCGACGACGCCGATCGAGGAGACACTGGAGGCGCTGCATGACCTCGTCCGCGCGGGCAAGGTCTTGCACCTCGGCGCGAGTTCGGGCCCCGCGTGGGAGATGATGCGCGCGCTGTCGCTCAGTGAGCGCCGCGGGTGGGCCCGGTTCGTCGCGATGCAGAACCATTACAACCTCGTGTACCGCGAAGAGGAGCGGGAGATGCTCCCGCTCTGCCGCGCGGAGGGCGTTGGGGTGATCCCCTGGAGCCCGTTGGCGCGCGGGATGCTGGCGCGACCGCGCCCGGGCGACGACAAGCTGACGAGTGGTGGCACAAATCGCGCGCAGCTCGATGCCTACTCCGCGCAGCTGTACGATTCGCCCGACGACTGGGACATCGTGGACGCCGTCCAGCGCGTCGCCACCGCCCGTGGGGTTACGATGGCCGAAGTCGCGATGGCGTGGCTGCTGGGCCGCCGCGGCGTGGCTGCCCCAATAATCGGGGTCACGAAGCCAGAGCAGCTGGACGCGGCGATTCGCGCCGTCGAGTTGACGCTGACCGACGCCGAGTGCGCGGCACTGGAAGCGCCGTACCGGCCGCACGCGGTGAGAGGCTTCGTGTTCGGGGAGCAGCGCTAGGGAGCCCGACGCACCCCGACATCATGTAGTCCCTTTGCCGACGCCCACCGGGCCGTCCGTTTCGTATGCTGCGGGCGTAAGCGAACGGAGGGTACGATGATCCGGGTTCGAGATATCATGACGCGCGATGTCGTCGCCTTCGCGCCCGAAACCCCACTCGTCGAGGCGATCGAGACGCTCGCCGAACGCCACATCAGCGGTGCGCCGGTCATGCGCGGCGACGCGATCGTCGGCATCCTCACGTCGAGTGACATCCTCGAGTTCGTCGCGGCCAATCCGACCGCGCTGGCGGAGTTTGGCGACGAGGCCAACCTGCCCGACACCCGATGGAGCGCCCTGTCCGGACACCTCGTCAGCGAAGCCATGTCCGGCGGGCCGCCAAGCACGATACCTCCCGACGCGCCGGTGCAGGCCGCCGCGGCGATGATGCGAGAAGCTGGAATCCATCGCGTGTTCGTGGTGGACCGCGAAGAAGTCGTTGGCGTGGTGACATCGCTCGACGTCACCCGCGCGCTCGCCGACCGTCGCGTCGGGAATCGCACATACGTCTTTCCCAATCAGTAGGAGGAGCCATGACAACCAGTAAGCTGATCCGCCGCCCCGCGTGGGCCAACATGCCACTCGCCGATGCGTTTCCGATGCGGAACCGGATGCGCGCGTTCTTCGACGACCCGTTCTTCCGCCTCATGGAAGAGCCGCTGACCGACGACGCGCTCCCGGAAGCGATCGGGTGGGTGCCGATGGTGGATGTCGCCGAGACGACGGACGAGTACCTGTTCACGGCGGAACTGCCGGGCATGAAACGCGAAGACGTGAAGATCGCCTGGGAGCAAGGCGTGCTCACGCTGCGTGGGGAGAAGATCCGTGAAGTGAAGAAGGACGAAGGCCGGAAGTTCCACCTGTTCGAGCGGACGTACGGCGCTTTCCAGCGCTCGTTCACGCTCCCCGAGCAAGTGCTTCCGGACAAGATCATCGCCGAGATGAAGGACGGCGTGCTGTTGATCCACGTCCCGAAGGCGCCCGAGGCGAAGGCCGCGGCGCGGCGGATCAAGGTGAAGGTCAACTAGACCCCATCACAGGAGGGCGAACCGCCGGTCGCCGCCCGCGCGGCCGGCGGTTCGCTACTTCACCCGCCTCCCATGCTTCATCACGAGCACGACGTCACGCAGCACGCCGATGTCGCGGAGCGGGTTGCCGCGCACGGCGATGATGTCCGCGCGCTTCCCGACCGAGACAGTACCGTAGTCCCGCTCGACGTTCATCGCGACCGCCGGCCAGAACGTCGCGGCGCGAATCGTTTCCATCGGGTCCATGCCGTAGGTGCGCACCCACGTGACCATCTCCGCGATCGTCGCGGGGCCGTGGAAGTTCGCGGGGACGCCGGCGTCGGTCCCGATCAGGAGACGCGCGCCTGACTCGCGCAGCTGCTGGAACTTCCGCGCCAGCGTGGGCTTCCGGCTTGGCACGAACCGATAGTACGTGAGCGTATCCAGCCGCGCGAGCGAGCGACGGATATCCGTGACCACGGAGTCCGCGAGCCCGAGGCGCCAGGATGGATCGTCGAGGAACTCGATGTCGTCGCGGCGCGCGTCGAAGTTGGTCAGCACGTCAATCGTCGGCGTCCAGAAGATCGGCGGCCGGTTGCCCTGCGCGGCGCGCTCGCGCAGCGCCTGCATCGCATCCGCCGGATACTCGGGTGACGTGGCGACGCCCGTGTGCTCGAACCCGTCCACGCCGGCGGCGAGTCCGCGCCGGATTTCCTCCGGCCGATGCGCGTGCGCGATCACGGGCAGGCGGAACTTGTGGGCTTCGTCCACGATGGCGCGCACCTCGTCCATCGTCATCTCGTCCTGGTCAATCAGCTTGACCACATCCACCTTCGCCTCGGCGAGCCATCGCACCTTTGCGCGGGCGTCCTCCGGGCCGTTCACGCCCCAACGGAACGCCTCGGTGCCGGGGTACGGCGCCTTCTGGATGAACGGCCCGCTCGCGTAGATCGTCGGGCCGCTGAGCTCACCGCGGTTGATTCGATCGCGTACTCGCGTGATCTCCCCGAGCGGCGCGCCCAGGTCGCGCACGCTCGTGACACCCGCGAGCAACGTTTGGCGGGCCGCCGCCGGCATGATCATGGGCTCGAGCAGCGGCGGGTACTTCGCGTCCCAGTGCGCGTAGTTCCCGTGGCCGGCCAGCATGAGGTGGACATGCATGTCCCAGAGCCCGGGTAGCACGTGCATGCCTTCCGTGCTGATCACCGTAGCGCCGCGCGGCACGGCGAGCGCGCCGACTTGCCCGATCGCGGTGATGCGGTCGCCCTGGACGAGCACGACGCTGTTCGTGAGCGGCGCGGCGCCGTGGCCGTCTATCAGCGTTCCGCCCACGAGCGCGGTGACCTGCGCCGGAGCGGGCTGTGCCTGTGCCGCTGCGGGTGCTGTCGTTGTTGCGCCGAATGCCGCCAGAACCATTCCGGCGGCAACCTGTGTCAAATGGAAGCGTGTGGTAGCCATGGCTACAACGGTATGCGCCAGCGAGCGTCGCTGCCACTTCCGCTCTCCACCGCCCTCCTCCACTTTCGACCGATGCAATCTCAACGCAAGACGCGATCCGGACTCCTGCTCGCCGCCGCAAGCGTAGCGCTCCTCCAGCCCTCGCGCGGCCACACGCAGGCCGGCCCTGTCGCCCTGCTTGTCGCTCCATCCGCGCGGGTCGCGGGCGTTGGCGGCGCCTGGGTGGCCGGTCGCGACGAGTACACGGTCTTCACGAACCCCGCGCAGGTCAACGCGACCACGCACTTTGGCGCGTCGTTCGGTACGATCGGCGGTGACACGCGTTCGCTCGCGACCGCGGGCGCCAGCACGATCGGCCCGTACACCTTTGGTTGGGGCGTTCACCTGCTCGACTACTCGATGCCGCGGTCGAATTCGGAGTACCCGATCCGCCCTACCACCCTCGCCCGGTCCGGCGACGCCGATGCATTCAGCCTGGTCGCGGTCGCGTCCGCACAGCGGACCATCAAGGGATTCCGCGTCGGGGTCGCCGGCAAGTACGCGGAGGACGTCGTACCGCGCGAGGCGACGACGAGCGCGCTGCTGGTGCTGCCGTCGCGCGCTGATGTCGTACTCGCCGATATCGGCGTGTCCCGGAATCTCTGGGTCGGCACGGCGGCGCTGTCCGTCAACAACATCGCCGCGCCGTACGCGCTGCGCGGGCGCACGTTCCCGGTGCCCTCGCAGGTCGCGCTCGGCTGGTCGGCGGTTCGGGGCGCGGGCCAGTTTGACTACGCCGTGTTTTCGCAGGTCGCGATGCGTCGCGAGGGATGGGTGGGCGCCGCCGGCGGCGCGGAGCTCAGCTGGGGTTGGATCGAGGGCTACCTGCTGACCGTTCGCGCCGGCGCACGGCGAACCGAGTGTGACGGCGAGAAACCGGTCACCGCCGGATTCTCGCTCAGCGCGGATCGCCTCGGGCTGGACTACGCGATCGGCAGCTACGACGGCAGCAAGCAATCGCACCGCATCACCGTGAGGTGGCGCTAATGACGCGGCTTACCCGCCCAATCGCCCGCGCAAGCACCCGCGCAAGCACCCACGCAAGCGCCCGGCCTGGTGACCGCGCGTTCGTTGCGCTCGCCGCCGTCGCGGCGGTGTCCGCCTGCTCACAAGCGCTGAAGTTCTCGCACAACGACTCGCGTGCCGTGCTTTCGCAGCAGACGATCACGGCGCCGAACCCGGCGCTGCCCGGCTCGTTTGCGATCAAGCGGCTCTACTACGGCTCCGGCACCGACAAGAACCGGCCAGAGTACCGCGACTCGGTGACGTACAAGACGAAGGCGATTGATATCTCCCCGTTTGTCACGATCCCGCCCGCACAGGCGGGCACGCGCAAGAAGTACTGGGGCTTCGACATGAAGGCCGTCCCGATCAACGGCCGCACTTGGTACCCGGAAGGCAACGGGCCATTCCCGCTGGTGCTCGTCGTGCATGGCAACCACAATCCGCAGGACTTCTCGGACCCGGGCTACGGTTACCTCGGCGAACTGATGGCCTCGCGCGGCTACGTGTTTTCTTCCGTGGACGAGAACTTCATCAACGGCCTCTCCGCGGAGAACGACGGCCGCGCGTGGATGCTGCTCAAGCACGTCGAAGCGTTCAAGCGTTTCACCGATTCCTCGGCCGGGCCGCTTTCAGGCAAGATTGACATGAGCCGGATCGTGCTCATGGGACACTCGCGTGGTGGCGAGGCGGCGGCCACGGCTGCGGCCTTCAACAAGCTGCGCTACTACCCGGACGACTTCCGCCAGCGCTTCAACTTCAACTTTGCGATCAAGGGCGTGGTCGCGATCGCGCCGGTGGATGGCCAATACCAGCCGTCATCCGTGCTCACGCCGCTGGAGAACGTGAACTACCTGCTGATCCACGGCTCGCATGATGGCGACGTCTCCACCTTCAGCGGGATCCGGCAGTACGACCGCCTGCGATTCGCCGACGGGCGACCGCATTTCAAGTCCATCCTCTACATGTACCGCGCGAACCACGGCCAGTGGAACTCCGTGTGGAACAACAAGGACAACGGACCGCGCAGCGGGCGCAATCTCGACCTCCGCACGCTGGTCCCGGCCGAGGACCAGCGGCAGTTCGGCAAGCTGGTGATCTCGGCGTTCATCGAGGCCACGCTCAACAACAAGGCCGAGTACCTGCCGCTGTTCCGTGATCACCGCACGGCTGGCCAGTGGTTCCCAAGGTCCATGTACGCGACGCGATTCCAGGAAACCGGCTACCGCCCGCTCGCGGAGTTCGACGAGGACGTGGACCTCACGACCGGTGAGCCCGGCGTGACGATCACGATGGACAGCCTCTCGACGTGGAAGGAAAACGTGATCCCCTTCCGCGGCCGCGGCACCGATAACCAGCGGAACAACGCCGCGTGGGTGGCGTGGAACAACCGCATCACGGGCCCCGACACCATGCGCTTCGGTCGGGCGGCGTCGTTCACGGTCACGCTCTCCGACTCGCTCACGCGCGTGCTGGCGCCGACCGATCGTGGCGCGATCTACCTGAGTCTCGCGGTGACCAAGGATCGTCCGGGCGCGCGGTCGCTTCCGCGCGATACCACGACCCGTGACACGTCCAAAGCGGCGGTTGCGGCGCGCCGCAAGGCCGCAGCCGACTCGGCCAAACGCGCGCCCAAGCCGCCCAAGTACAATGCCGATGCCGACACCGTGCCGGTGGACCTCACGATCGAAATGACGGACAGTGACGGCCGCACCGCGCGCATGCCGCTCACGCGCTACGGCGTCGTGCGCCGGCCGCTGGAGATCAAGGTGTACCGCCGCAAGGGCCGCGACGCGCAGCGCTTTGCAAACCTGTTCGAGTATGTGCCGCAGACCTATGTGCTTCCGCTCGCGGACTTCGCCGCGACGAGCGGCTTCCAGCCGTCCAAGCTCCGTTCCGTGCGACTCGTCTTCGACAAGACCGTGCTCGGCGGGCTGATCGTGGACGACATCGGCATCAACCCCAGCATGGACGCCATGTACCTGGCGAACCCGGCGAGGTAAGCCGCGCGGTAGGCCGACGCGCGCGAATCGTTAGTAAGGGAATCTCCGGGGCGCGCGGTCGAATCACTGACAGCGCGCCCCGGCCCGTTTCGTAACGTGCTCTTGTCGCCACTCAGGAGCGTGTTATGCGACGCCACATTCGGATCCTCCCGGCCACTCTCGCCGCCTTTGCCCTGGTCTTTGCCGCCGACGCCTGCGCGCCGGGTATCTCGGTCGGCGTCAACACGGCCACCGACCTCCGGCCGGCCGCGTACCGCACGTTCTCGTGGGAACTGCCTGACGAGTTCCCGACCGGCGACGCCCGGCTCGACAACAACCCGTTCTTCGTGCGCGAACTCCAGAACGCGGTTGCGACCGAGCTGGCCAAGATCGGGCTTCGCGAAGCGAGCGATGCTTCGGACCTGGTGGTGCATTTCCACGCCACCGTTCGGGACCGCGTGGACGTGTATGAAGCGGATCGCCGCGCCGGTTACGACATCACCGGTTACCCGGCGGGGTCACCGCTGGTGCAGCAGTACGAAGAGGGCACCGTGCTCGTGGATGTCGCTGAGCGCACCAGCAAGAAGTTGATCTGGCGCGGATGGATGCAGACCGACCTCTCCGGCACCATCGGCGACAATGCCGCACTCGGCGAACGGGTGCGTCGCGGGATGAAGGTGCTGTTCACCCGGTTCCCGAAGACCGCGATCTCGGCGCCGTAGGCGCGGTACGGGCCTAGCGCCGCTCGGCGGCCAGCGTCTTCACCGCCTCGACGAACGTGTCCACCTCGTCGAGCGCGGTGAAGACGTTTGGGGTCACGCGAACGCCCTCCCACTCATTCGGCACGAACCGGGGGCGCACGTGAACGTTCCACCGCCGCTGCAGCGCGTCGGTCAGCGCCTGCGCGCCCATGCCGCCGAGCCGCATCGCGCCGAGCGCGCAGGCCTGCGCCGGGTCGAAGCTGGTGAGCAGCTGCACACCCGGCACGCGCTCGACACCGCGCATCCAGCGCTCACGCAGGTACCGGAGCCGCGCGGCCTTCCGCGCCGGCCCGATCTCCTCGTGAAACGTCAGTGCGTCGGTGATCGCCGTGCGGATCGCCAGCGGGTATGTCCCGATCTGCTCGAACTTCCGGATATCGTTGTCCTGCCCGGGATCCGCCGCGAGGAGCGGCCACACGGTGGGGATCAACTCGCGCCGGACATAGAGAAACCCGTTCCCAACCGGCGCGCAAAGCCATTTGTGGAGGCTCGTGCCGTAGAAATCGCAGCCGAGCTCGTCGCGCGTGAACGGGAACTGCGCGAACGTGTGACCGCCATCCACGACCGTGAGGATCCCGCGCCGCCGGGCCTCGTCGCAGATGCGCTTGACCGGGAAGATCTGCCCGGTCGTGTACGTCATGTGGCAGATGTGAATCACGCGCGTCTTTGGCGTCACGGCGCTGAACACGCGGTCATACAGCAGGTCCAGCGACGGCGGCGGCACGGGGAACGGCACCAGCTTGAGTACTACACCGTCGCGGCGCTCACGCTGGCGCCAGGCCGTGATCATGCGCGGGTAATCCTGCGTCGTGGACACGATCTCATCGCCCGACTGCAGGCGCAGGCCCATCTGTACGATCTGCAACGCCTCGCTGGTGTTGCGCGTGATCGCGAGTTCCTCGCGGTCGCAGCCGAACGCGCGCGCCAGCTTGGTGCGCACCAGCTCGACCTGCGGCCCCAGCAGGTCGTCCACGTACAGCGACGGGCTCATGTTCGTGATCGTCCAGTACCGCTGCATGGATTCGCTCACCACACGCGGCGCCGGGCTCACGCTGCCGGAGTTGAGGTTGATGTGGTTGGCGTCGATCGTGTAGGCCTGGCGCACCCGCAGCCAGAACGCCTCGTCTTGCGCGGCTTGTTGCGCGCTCAGGTGCCGGATGGGCTCAACCGCTTCGCGGATCAGGGCGGTTGCGTCGGGCCGCAGCGTGACCGGCGCGGCGGCGAAAACGGACCCGGCGGCTGCCGCCCCGCCAACGGCGCTGCCAACGGCGCTGCCAACGGCCCCGCCGGTCGTGGCGAGGAATTTCCGACGATCCATCGTTCGCTCCCGTTCTGCGGTCGCGCGGAAGATAACGCTTCCCCTACTTTGCTCGCATGACCTGGGCCGCCATCACCGGCTGGGGCGCGTGCATGCCGCCCGCCGTGCTCACCAACGCCGACCTCTCGACGATCCTCGACACGTCCGACGAATGGATCACCACGCGCACCGGCATGAAGGAGCGCCGGGTGTCGCACGTGTCCGCGATGCAGCTCTCGACCGTCGCGACCAGGCGGGCGCTCGCCTGCGCGGGGCTGGACGCCGGCGACGTCGAGATGATCATCTACGGCAGTTGCAGCTACGAGGAGCAGGTGCCGAACGCGGCGTCCGGCGTGCAGGCGGCGATCGGCGCGAATCGCGCCGCGGCAATGGACCTCAACACCGCCTGCACGAGCTTCCTCTACGGGCTCTCCACCGCGACCGCGATGATCCGCACCGGCGTCATCAAGAACGCGGTCGTCATCGGCGTCGAGCTCATCAGTCGCTACATGGACTGGAGCAACCGGAACGTCGCGGTGCTCTTCGGCGACGGCGCGGCCGCGGTCGTGCTCCAGGCAAGCGACACGGAATCCGGCGTGATCGGCAGCGTGCTGGGCTGCGACGCCGAGGCACGCGAAGTGCTGCGCGTGCGCGGGATCGGCTGCGGCTACGCCGGCCGCGGCATCATGCTCGGCGACACCGCCTGGGATTTCGACGGCCCGGCAATCTTCAAGCGCGCCGTCAAGGCGATGAGCGAGGCCTCGGGCCGCGTGCTCGAAGGCGCGGGCAAGACCGGCGCGGATGTGGACCTCGTCGTGCCGCATCAGGCGAACCTGCGGATCATCGAAGGCGTCGCCAAGTACGCCGGCATCCCGATGGAAAAGGTGATGCTCACCGTGGAGCGCTACGGCAACATGAGCGCGGCGACCGTGCCGGTCGCACTGGTCGAGGCCCTCGAGGCGGGGCGCGTGAAGCCCGGCTCGCTGCTACTGATGCCCGGATTCGGCGGCGGGCTCACCTGGGCGTCGCTGCTCGTGAAGTGGGGCGAGCGCGTGACTCCCACAGGTGTCAGCGACGTCGCACTGCCCGCGCCAACGAAGACCGCGCTCGAGATGGTGCACGAGATTCGCGCGAGCCAGGATCCGCACGGGCGATCGGCCGCGGCGCTGGCGACGCCGTTTGTGGCCTAGAAGCAGTTTCTAAACCCTCGCTCGGTCGTTTGAGAGGAAGGTGGCCTCGCTCCGAGCGGGGTGATGATGAAAGTCGAGCTGACGGATGCGCAGTGGGCCCACATTTCCCGT
>VGVM01000056.1 GCA_016874035.1 Gemmatimonadota bacterium | reverse complement strand
CGGCATCCAGGCGGCCACCGGTGCCCGACATCGGGGTGATGACGACCGCCATCATGTCGCGGTAGGGGCAACGCATGCGTTGCCCGCAGACGACAGCTGACGGGCGACGCGGTGCGTCGCCCCTACCGCGCCAGCTGCATGAACCACGCGAGCGCCGCCCGCGGTCGCGCAGCATCCAGGCGGCCACCGGTGCCCGACATCGGGGTGATGACGACCGCCATCATGTCGCGGTAGGGGCAACGCATGCGTTGCCCGCAGACGACAGCTGACGGGCGAACGCGGTGCGTCGCCCCTACCGCGCCAGCTGCATGAACCACGCGAGCGCCGCCCGCGGTCGCGCGGCATCCAGGCGGCCACCGGTGCCCGACATCGGGGTGATGACGACCGCCATCATGGCGCGGTAGGGGCAACGCATGCGTTGCCCGTAGACGACGGCTGACGGGCGAACGCATGCGTTGCCCGTAGACAACAGCTGACGGGCGACGCGGTGCGTCGCCCCTACTGGTTCGTGCCGAGGCCCTGCCCCCCGCACGCGCTGATCACCGAAGTCCGCCGCGTCCTCAGCGCCCGCCAGTAACCGTATAATCCAGCCACAGCCGTGGCCATCGCCGTCGGGACCCGTCTCAGCGCGTATGAAATCACTGCTGCCATAGGGGCAGGCGGGATGGGCGAGGTCTATCGCGCCCGCGACAGCCGGCTCGCTCGCGACGTGGCGATCAAGATCCTGCCCGACGCCTTCGTCGAGGATCCCGACCGCGTGGCGCGCTTCGAGCGCGAGGCCAAGACGCTGGCCGCCCTCAATCATCCCAACATCGCGGGCATTTACGGCCTGGAAGAGATCCACGCGGACGTGGGGGCCGGCTTCAGCCGGCTCGCTCTGGTGCTGGAGCTCGTCGAGGGGCCGACGCTCGCCGACCGCATTGCGCACGGTCCGATTCCGCTGGATGACGTGCTGCCCATCGCGCGGCAGATCGCGGAGGCGCTCGAAGCGGCGCACGACCACGGCATCATTCACCGCGACCTGAAGCCCGCCAACATCAAGCTGCGGCCCGACGGCACGGTAAAGGTGCTCGACTTCGGGCTGGCGAAGGTCCTTGGTCCGGCTGAAGCCGGACACTACGCCTCTCAGGGCGCCGGCGATCGTAGTGTCCGGCTTCAGCCGGACCACACTGGGTCGCCGACGATCACGAGTCCGATGATCACAGGGCCCGGGACGATCCTCGGCACCGCCGCCTACATGGCGCCCGAGCAGGCGCGCGGGCGCGCCACCGACAAACGGGCGGACATCTGGGCCTACGGCTGCGTCCTTTACGAGATGCTGACGGGCAGGCGCGCGTTCCCAGGCGACGACGTCTCGGACGTCTACGTCGCCGTGCTGCGTGACGAACCTGACTGGAGCGCGCTGCCCGCCGATACACCGCCGTCGATCCGCCGGTTCCTGAAGCGCGCGCTGTCGAAGGATCCGAAGTTGCGGCTGCGAGAGGCCGGCTCGGCGATCGTCGAGATCGATGACGCGCGGCTGCCGGGCGAGATCGAGGCCCGCGTCGCGACCGACGCGCGGCCGGCGCCGCCCGCGTGGCAGCGGCCGGCCGTCGCTGCCGCCATTGCCGTCATTGCGGCGACGTCCGGCATCTCCGTCTGGTTCGTTGCGCGGCCGCCCGCCGATCCTCGACAAGTGGCACGGTTCGCTATTCCGCTCGAGGTGGGCGAGTTTTCCTCCACGGGCCGGCATATCGTCGCAATCTCGCCTGACGGATCCCGCATTGCCTATGTGGCCAACAGCCGAATCTACCTGCGACGGCTCGATCAGATGCGAGCCACGCCGGTCTCCGGAACAGAGGTCGGCACCGGGACGTCCGGACGGAGTCCGTTCTTCTCACCGGATGGTGAGTCGCTCGGGTTCTGGGCAGGAGGAGCGCTGAAACGAGTCGCTGTCACGGGCGGTGCGCCGGTCACAATGGGTGTCGCCGAGAACCCGTTCGGCGCATGGTGGGGTGAGGACGGCACGATTCTGTTCGGGCAGGGACCAACCGGGATCTGGCAGGTGCCCGCGACAGGCGGCAAGCCGGAGGTGCTTGTCCGCGTGGAGTCGGGCGAGATCGCGGCGAGCCCGCAGCGTCTCCCGGATAGCGACTGGGTGCTCTTCACCCTGCGACCGCGGGGCATCGGCGACTGGAACCGTGCGCAGGTCGTCGTGCAGTCGCCGACCACAGGCGAGCGCATCGTCGTGATCGACGGTGGGCGCGACGCGCGCTATGTGCCAACCGGGCACCTCGTGTATGCGTTCAACGGCGTGCTCCACGCCGCACCGTTCGACGTTGAGACCCGCCGTGTCACGGGCGGCGCCGTCGCGCTCGTCGAAGGCGTTGGCGATGCGGCCAACATCACGGCTGCGTCACAGTTCGCCGTGGCCGGCAACGGCTCGCTCGTGTATGCGGAAGGGATCGGCCGCGTATCACTTCCCCAGACGTTCGTCTGGGTCGATCGCGCCGGGCGCGAAACGCCGATTCCCGCTCCGATACGCCCCTACCAGGAGTTCAACCTCTCCGCCGACGGCACCCGCATCGCGGTCAGAGTTGACCAGGCGACCCAGGACATCTGGGTGTACGACCTGCGCCGGCAGGTCGAGACGCGCCTCACGTTCGACGCCGGAAACGAACTGGGACCGATCTGGACGCCGGATGGGCGTCGAGTGGCCTTCGGTGGGGGTGTGCCGATCTCGTGGCAGGCGTCAGACGGCACCGGTCCGCTCGACATCTTGTGGGAATCGGTAGAGCATCCACTGGCGACGCCGATGGCATTCACGCCGGACGGACGCCTGCTCGTCGCCCAGTTCTCTCCTGGCGCCCAAGCGGTGGGCGCCTTGTCGCTCGATGGCAATCGATCCTTCAAGGTCCTCCTGCAAAGCAGCGGGTTTACGCAGCGAAATCCGACGCTCTCACCGGATGGACGGTGGCTCGCCTATGAATCGAACGAGTCGGGCGCCTACGAGGTGTTCGTGCGCCCGTTCCCGGACGTGAACGCCGGACGATGGCAGGTATCGAGCGGCGGGGGGCGTTGGCCCGTCTGGAGTCCTCGATCTCCCACGAGGGAGCTGTTCTACGTCGGTCCGAAGGCCTTCATGGCGATCTCGTTGACCACCGAGCCGACGTTTACACCTGGTGCGGTGACGCCACTGTTCGATGTGGAGGCTTACACGGGACCGAATGTATTGGACTACCGCAGGGTTGCGGTCGCGCCCGACGGGCAGCGCTTCCTGTTCTTGAAATCTGCGACGGTTGCGCAGTCGACCGCTCCGGCGGCGCGGTTGTTGATGGTCGAAAACTGGTTCGAGGAGCTCAAGCAGCGGGTGCCGGCGAACTGATGTAACAGCACTACGCCGCGCGATCCCGGGACCGGCGCTCCCTCCGTTGGCCAAGCCAATCCAGGCCAATGATGATCCAGACCACGACCGCGATCCCGCCGACGAACTGGCTGAACACCAGTGCGGCCACCCCGTAGTTGGCCAGCTCACGAACCGTCTCGCCAAGCGCGGTTTGTTGCCGCTTCGTCAAGCGTAGCATCGTCGCTCCACGCGGATAGCTGAAGCGAACGGCGTTCCATGAGGATTTCGGCCGGAAATCTCCCGGCGAGGCTGCTAAGTACGCAGATTCCGCAACACCGCAACTAGACCGGTTCCTGAAACGTCGTAGTGTCCGGCTTCAGCCGGACCAAGGTGATGACGACCGCCATCATGTCGCGGTAGGGGCAACGCATGTGTTGCCCGCAGACGACGGCTGACGGGCGAACGCATGCGTTGCCCGTAGACGACGGCTGACGGGCGACGCGGTGCGTCGCCCCTACCTCGCCAGCTTCCTGAGCATCTTCGGCTGCATGAACCACGCGAGCGCGGCGGGCCGGCGGGAGGTGAGGCTTTCGACTTCGACGCGGCAGACGCCGCCCTTCTTGAACGGCAGCGCGCGGCCGGCGCCGATCAGGTGCGCGGCCAGCTCGCCGAGATCCGGCTCGTGGCCGACGAGCATGATGCGGCGGCGCTTGGCCGTGCGCGAGAGCTGCGCGAGCACCGAGGCCGGCGAGTGACCGGGCGCGAGCGCGTCGAGAATCTTCACGCTCGCCTTCCCAGGCAGCCCGGCCGCGAGCAGGTCGGCCGTCTGCTTCGCGCGGACGAGCGGGCTCGTGAAGATCTCGTCCACGGCGACGTCGAGGTTCGCGAGCCCCTGCACGACTTCCCTGAACCGGGAGATGCCGCGCTCGGTCAGCGGCCGCTTGTCGTCGTCGGGCCAGTCGTCGCCCCGTTCGGCGGCGATGGCGTGACGGACCAGATAGAGTTCGGCGGGCGCGGCCATCGCTAGGCGGCGCGCACCGCGCCGCGCTTGCCGTCGGCCGCCGCCGCCGCGTGGTCGCAGATCGCCAGCAGCTTGCGCCGGGAGGCGATGTACTGGCCGTGGACCTGGCGGCACTCGGTTTCGAGCCGCCGGACCACGACGTCGAGGTCTGAGGAGAGACGCAGGTCGGGGACCTTGCCGGAGCCCTGCACCGCGCGCACGCGCGCGATGAGCACTTCGAGGTCGTTCATGCGCCCGAGCAGGTCCTGCGCCTCCTTCAGCGTCTTGAGGCGCGCGGTCGCCCGTGAGCCGCTCAGCTCGCGCGTCAGCTCCAGCGAGTAGCGGAGCTTCTTCAACGCGAGGCGGACCTCGTGCAGCCGGTCAGGCAGGTAGATCGCGGCCGCGTTCTCGATGGCCGCCCGCAGCCGCTCGCCACGGCGCGCCGCCCGCCGCCGCGCGTCGGTGAGCCGCTCCGGCCCTCGGTCGCGCGGCTGTGCCGCCGACGCCCGCTTGCGAAGCTTGTCGATGCTCACCCGATCGACGCGCCGGCACATCTCCTCGTGCATCCGGCGGCGCTCGTGACGGATCACCTGGCGGAGCTTGGCGATCGCCCCGGCGGGCACGCCGCCTTCGGCGGCCAGTTCGTCGAGCGTCTGCAGCACCATGTCGAGCTCGCGCACGGGACCGAACGCGCGCGTCAGCCGGCGCACGTCGCGCACGAGCTTGCGCCCCTTCGGGCCGCCGGCGACCACCGGCAGCGCTTCGCGCAGACGACGGGTGGCGACGCGCGCCTGATGGAGCCGTCCCGGATCGCCCTTCTTCGCGCCCGGCAGTGAACGGCTGAGCGCCAGGAGGCGCTGCCGGATCACCATGTCGGTCGGGCTGGTGCGGGACATCGGCCTACTATATCTCCCGTGCGCCTCGCGGCGATCGACATCGGCACCAACTCGGTCCACATGATCGTGGTCCAGGTGCGCGCGGATCTGTCATTCGAGGTGATCGATCGGGAAAAGGCGATGGTGCGCCTCGGCGCCGGAGGGCTGGATGGACGCGCGTTGACGGCCGACGCGATGAGCTCGGCACTCCAGGCACTCTCGACTTTCACACGCCTTGCCGAGTCGCACAAGGTGGACAAGATCCTGGCAGGCGCGACGAGCGCCACGCGCGAGGCGCGCAACGGGGGCGAATTTCTTGCCCGAGTTCAGCGCGAGACCGGCATCCGCCCGTTCGTGATCACGGGCGCGGAAGAGGCCCGCCTCATCCACCAGGCCGCCGTCTACGGCGTGGACGTCGGCAGCGGGCGCGCCGCGGTCATCGACATCGGCGGCGGCAGCGTGGAGATCACGCTCGGCACCGGCACCGAGGTCCATCTCGCCCGCAGCTTCAAGATCGGCGTCATCCGCCTGACGGATCGGTTCATCAAGAGCGACCCGCTCTCCGAGCGCGACGAGCGGAAGCTCGTCCGTCACATCGAGGACGAGATCGACCGCCACTGCGAGCAGACCGCCGCCATCGGCTTCGACCGCGTCATCGGCACGTCGGGCACCATCCTCAGCATCGGCGCCGTGGCCGCCACGCAGGCGCGCGGCGTGCCACCCGTGGACCTGCGCAACCTGCGTGTGCCCGCGAAGCAGATTCGCCGCCTGCGGAAGCAGATCCGCGCGCTGGATCTCGAGGGGCGGCTGGCCATTCCGGGGCTCGATCCGCGGCGCGCGGACCTGATCGTCGCCGGCGCCGTGCTCCTCGACACCATCCTGCGGCGGCTGGGGGCGGAGGAGCTGACGCTCTGCGACCTCGCGCTGCGGGAGGGACTCGTGCTCGACTACGTGCGGCGGCACACGCGCGAGATCGCGCAGGTGGACCGTATTCCCGACGTCCGCCGCCGCAGCACGGTGGAGCTGGCCGAGCGCTGCAACTACGTCTCGGCGCACGCGCAGCAGGTGACGCGCCTGGCGCTCGCCCTCTTCGACCAGACGCGCTCGATCCACGGCCTCACCGACCGGGAGCGCGAGTGGCTGGAGTACGGCGCGCTGATGCACGACCTGGGCATGCACATCAGCCACGCGCGGCACCACCGCCACTCCTACTACCTGATCAAGAACGGCGACCTGCGGGGCTTCGAGCCGGAGGAGATCGAGGTCATCGCGCTCATCGCCCGCTATCACCGCCGCGGCACGCCCAAGCGCACGCACGACGAGTACGCGCGCCTGCCGGCGCCCATCCGCCGCGCCATCCGCATCCTGGCGTCCATCCTGCGCGTGGCCGAGAGCCTCGACCGCAGCCACGCGCAGGTCATCTCCGCGCTCGAGGTGCAGGACGGCGGCGACACGCTGCTGGTCCAGCTCCGCACCTCCGGCGACGCCGAGCTCGAGCTCTGGGCCGCGCGCGAACACGTGGCCCCGTTCGAGAAACTCATGCGCAAGCAGGTCCGCATCGAGCCTCAGCGGAAATCCGCGTAGCCAGCGCTGCGTTACACGGATTTAACGTGACCCACCGGAACGCCTCGGGAAACCGGGGCGTTTCGTCGCTTCTGCTAACCACCTGCTAACGCCGGCCTGCCCGGAGCCCCGGAGCCCTCCCGGCATGCCTTCCCAGGCGGTAAACGGTCCCCTTGGAAGCCACGGAGCCTGGAGCCAGAGAGGCGGAGAGCTTCATGGCAGGTCGACCGACTCAGGGGGAAGGGGAAAGCTAGGGGGCCGGGGCCGGCCCCGACGGACTCGGGACTGTCGCCATCGAGCACCACGACGCCCGACACTCGTCCAGTCGGGATGCCAATGTTCCGCTTGTGGCCGTTGGAGAACCACCTACGGATCGTTTCGTCGCTCGGCGGAGTCTCTTGAAACTCCTTCCACGACGACACTGCCGGCACTTTGCCAACGCGCTTCATCGCGGCACTCTGCCACGAACCGCTCAAGGTCCGACACCGCGAGCAGCACGCGCCGCGACCGCTCGTCTTGATGCGCCGCTTCCACGTAAGTCCAAGTTAAGTCTGCAGTTGAGTGTCCTCGCCTACAACCTCGGGAATCTCTGGCGACGGCTCGTGCTGCCGAAGCGGATCGACACCTGGTCGCTGACGAGTCTCCAGCAGCGCCTCGTCAAGACGGGCGCGCGGTTAGTGAAACACGCGCGCTACTACTGGCTGTTCCTGGCGGAGAGTCACCTGACCCGACGCCTGTTCGGGGCGATGCTCCAGCGAATCTGGGCGCTCCCGGTCCCGGCAGGTTAACGCGCGGCGCGTGCCAGGACGCCGGCGCGGCAACGCGAGGACACACGTGAGGAGCGGTGTCGAAGGAATGCCTGGAAGCCCGGACCTCCAGCTCGCGACACGTCAGCGAGGGCTGAGTGACGGCCTCAGAACCTGGACGATTGCACGATGAAACAGATGCTCGTGCGCTCGAACGGCTCTCGGGTGTATAACGGGTCCATCTGAGGTTGGCAAAACGGAAATCCCGGGTGGATGAAGAAATAGCGGCACAGAACCAGGTTGATGAGTGCCGACCACGGCGTCGCCCAGCCGAAGATGATTGCTACAGCCGCGCCGCACCATACCGCCATGACGAGCGGCATGACCCACGGGTTCTGGAGCGCGTCTACGGCAGGCATCGATTTCACGTAGCCGCTCCAGCGTTCACTGAGGAAGAAACGGCGTGCCTCAGGCAGCGCCTGTGCAAGCGTCAGCAGCGTCAGCACGCCATAGGCGACGCGCACGACGGCCTGCGTCGTATGGCTCAGTTCAGGGAGCAAGGCACCAAGCATGCTGGGAAAACACGAGGAAAGAGGGAGCAGCTGTAACGGGAACTGGCAAGAGGCACTCGGCGCGGAGGCACGCGACCGCGGCGCTCGTCGACAATGGGTAGTCGTCGTTCGGCTCGAGGCTGGCTATACTTGCGGCCTTCATGGATCCGCGGACGCTTCGTCGACGCGAATATTCGTGGTTCGCGGCGATACTCGGCATCTCCTCGCCTCTGGTGCTCAGCGTATGCGGCGCTCTCTGGCGTTCTCCGTACCCGATCAGCGAAACGGTCAGCCTGTTGACGGACGACCTGTTCGCATCGCCTCTCTCCTTTTTTGACTCGACGACCCGCTCCTGGTACCGCCCTTTGTTCCACCTGACCTGGTGGGGCTTCTGGCGCGCCACGGGATCACTCGATGCGGTCCTCTTCTGGTTCACGTGCGTCGAAGTCACTGCGGTTGCGCTGCTGCTCGTTCTGTTCATGTGGCATCTGCGGCCGCGGACGCTTATCGAGGGGGCCGCCGCCACGTTTGCGGTGGCCGTTCTCGCGGGCACTCCTGGATTCCGCGAGAACCTGGAGATCCCCATGCTGATGACGCTTGTCGGCATGCCGCTCGCGCTCATCGTCTGGATGCTTCTGCAGCGCGATCACCGGCCCTGGCACGGCCCTGCTATCGTCGTGCTGATGCTGATCGCGGTCGGTTTCAAGGAGCAGGGCCTGATCATCGCCCCGCTCGTCGTGGCGGCATGGTGGACCGGAGCTCCTGGAGCCCGACGCGGCACGACAGCCGCCGTGGTAGCGGCGGCCACCGTTTACCTGGCGATGCGTCTGGCCACGAGCGGATCCTGGGCCACGTTCGAGCAGGATGTCGGACTTGGCTTCGAGAGGCTGTCGGCCCGCGAAGCATCGGAACGATTCGGCGCTGCCCCTCTGTGGATGTACCTCTACAACGCCGCGAGCACCATCGCCAACATCCTGTTTTCCGAGCCGACCGATGGGCGGTTTGGCATCCTGTGGAACCTGAGCCAGGGGGAGTTCAACGCCTGGGAAATCAATCACGTCCTGTCGTCGACGGTCCTGACAGGTCTGGTCTCCTGGTGGGGACTCCGCGCCCTGAAGGACGACATCGGTCGTCCGTGGTCGGCGCAGTCACGGCTTTTCATCGCTGCGGTACTCGTTATCGCAGCTTCCGGCGCGCTCGGTTTCAACTATTCGCGCGATCGCTTGGGGGGGATGGCAGTCGTGTTCTACGCGATTGCTGCCTACTTCGCCGTCCGTGCGGCCGCGGACCTGGCGCTGCGAGCGTCCCGCCCCGGAATGATCGCCGCGGGCATGGCGCTGCTGCTCCTTGGAGGTGCCTGGCAAATCAGAGCTATCGGCACGGTCCACGACGTGCGCCTGAAGGCTGCGCGGGCGCACCGGGAGTGGATCACCGACTTGCACGAGCGGCGCACCGATTTCGCCCGTGAATCCAACTATTTGCAGATCCTGGAGGCGCTGTCCGAGCAGGGTCTGGACCCAGCGTCAGCCCAGCCAATACGCTACCCTCGCTGGCTTCGCGCCTGGATCGGCGGGCGCTGAGGAATGCTCGCCTGCTGACGCGCACCCATCTCGTGGCATGTCTCATCGCGACGCCCGCGATCGCCGGCGCGCTCGTAATCGGTGCAATCGAATCAGGGTTGCTGCGGCCGGCGCCGTCCGACGACGATGAGCCGCCGGCAGCGTCCTTGGCGACCGCAATCGTCGAGGGTCAAGTGGAACGGGCCTACGCGTTCATCCGTGCCGGCCAGGACCCGAACCAGCCGATCGAGTTTCAACACCCCGACCTTACCGGCGATCGCCAGGTGATGGTCTCGCCCCTGCTCCTCGCCGTCGCCAGCCACAGCGACAATGCGGTCAGCATGTTGCTGAGTGTGGGCGTTCGCAGAGATCTGGCCAACAACAGGTTCGCTGCATGCCTTGCGACGCAACTCGGATACGAGGACATTGTCCAGATTCTCGTTCGCGACGATGGTCCGGCGTCGAAGGTCGAATGTCCTCAGCCTGAACGAGAATTCGTGCCGCCGCTGCTCGCGTTCGTTGAGTAGACGCTCGCGCTCATGGCTCCATCCCCTGAGTCGACAGGCTCAGTTCAGGGCACATCATTGAGCTGAGCCAGAAGATGGGCATCAACGAACTGGTCGCCCGTCCAACGGTCGTCGCGCAAGGTTCCTTCCTCGGTGAAGCCAGCGGCCTGAAACGCGCGTTTTGCGGCGGGATTGTTCGACAGGACGTACGCGTAAATCCGGTGAAGACGGAGGCTGTCAAACGCGTGGCGGCACAGCAGCGCGATCGCCTCTGAACCCGCGCCTTTCCCTCTGGCGGCGCGGTCGCCAATCACGATGCGCAGCTCCGCCTTGCGGTGACGAGTGTCGATAGCCCACAGCCATACGTTGCCGACGTGCGCGCCGCCGTCAACCAGCTCGATGGCGAAGAACCGACAGTCGTCGCGCCCGGAAATCGACGCGAAGAACGTATCGTGCTCCGCTTCCGATATGGGCCTCGACCGGTTCATCGTTAGGTCCACAAGATGTTGCGGTCGACCAGTCCAGATTTCTGCGGTTTTCGAAGTTCGGCGACACTCGAACGGCTCTCGGGTGTATAACGGGTCCATCTGAGGTTGGCAAAACGGAAATCCCGGGTTCGATCTCGGTCTTGAGCACCTTGATCTCGGCGTTGACGGAGCCGTAGGCGAGGAGCACCGCCACGATGTAGCCGATGACCTTAGCGACGACGCCGAGCGGTAGGCTGTCGGGGAGGAATGTGTTAACGTTCAACATGATGAGGACAGGGCACGTCCAGAGGTGGGAGGAGCGGCCGGAATGATGGAAGGCGCTCTATCCGCGGCCTTCCTGGATCACACGCCTCGGGGAGAATCTGCTGGCGGGCGTGCTGGTGGTGATCGATGCGCTGGTGCGACGGCGTGTTCCGCTCTCGGCGGTCTGGGTGTACGACTTCGCCCACCAGGAGGGCGAAGGCTGGAATATCACCTACCGGAACGGGCGACGGGCGGTCCTGCCGGCCATTTCCGCCGCGAATACGACGTTCCGGACTGAAGGCTGCCTCACCCGATAATGCGCAGCCCGGTCATCGCAATCACGTGCGTGGCGCTGGCCCTCTGGTGCGCATCCGGCCTGCGGCCTGCGGCGCAGAGTCTTCCGGCGCATCCCAGCTTGCTCTTCGACGACACCGAACTGGACGCGATTCGGACGCGAGCCGGCAGCGAGCGCATGCTGCCGGTCTACAACCGCTTGATCGCCAGAGCCAACGTTCTGCTAACCGCGTCACCGCTGCTCGTCTCTACCACCGGCCGGGGTCAGCCGGATCCCCCCGGTACGCGCAAGGGACTCTCGGCGGCGCGCGTTCTGCAGGGACGGGTGTTCAGCTTCGCGATGGCGTTCCTGCTCACGGGCCAAAGGGCGTATCGTGACGCTGCCGTCGCACAGCTCGATCACGCGATCACCAACTGGCCGATCTGGGTCGATACGGCGCACCAGCCGCCCTACGACCTGATGACCGGTGAAGT
This sequence comes from Gemmatimonadota bacterium, assembly GCA_016874035.1. Lineage (GTDB taxonomy): Bacteria > Gemmatimonadota > Gemmatimonadetes > Gemmatimonadales > Gemmatimonadaceae > Fen-1231. The sequence continues at coordinate 3,175 of VGVM01000056.1, read as the reverse complement.
CAGCCTGACATTCGGTCTGGCGTACGACTGGCTCTATCCGTGGCTGACCGACACCGAGCGGCGCCGCCTGCGCGAAGGGGTGGAGCAGCGCGCCCTTGCACCATACTTGAAGGCCGTCGATAGCGCACGGCCCATGTATTGGTTCCACACCGAAAACAACTGGAACCCGGTCTGCAATGGCGGGGCAGTCGTCCTGGCGCTCGCACTGCGTGGCGAGAGCGCGCTCTCGTCGCGAGTCCTGGAGCTGGCCGTGCCAGCGATGGCGTATTACTGGAACAATCTGGGTGACGATGGCGGCTGGGAGGAAGGTACAGGGTACTGGACGTACGGACATCGGTACGCTTTCATCGCCGCAGACGCACTGCGCCGAGCGGGTCGGGCCGAAGGCACGCGGTACCTGCAGCGGGAAGGCGCCCGTCAGACTGGGATGTTTCCGCTGGTGTTCAATCCCGGCACGAGACTGTCAGCCAGCTTTTCCGACAGTGCCGGCCGTGCATCGGATCCACTCTTCTATTTTCTCGGCCGCGAGTACCTGAACCCCGACTACATCTGGTTTCAGGACCGCACGCCGCTCCGCTCCGCGACCAGCGAAGGGTGGCCGGAAGAAGCCATGGCGCTCATCTGGCGACCCGTCGATGAGGCCTGGCTGCCGGAAACCTATGAGGCGTTCCGCCCCACGATTCCGGCGGTCACGTCATTCCCGTCGATCGGATGGGCGATGCTCGCCTCCGAGCAGCCGGACCCGCCGGTGTTCCTGGCATTCAAGAACGGGTCGCTCGCCGCCCCACATTCCCACCTGGATCTGAATCACGTGACCGTGGGAATGGGTAACAACATGGTGCTCATCGACCTCGGGAGCCGTCCGTATCCGGCCGACTACTTCTCCGCCACCGCTCGGCCAAACTACTACGAGATCTCGACGGCCGGTCACAACGCAGTGCTGGTCGGCGGCCGCGGCCAGCTGTTCGGACGGACAGGGACGCTTCAGGGACCCTATGAAGGTGAGCATTATTCCGCCTTCCTCGGGAACGCGGGAGGCAGCTACCAGGTCTCCACACCTCGCGCGCGGCGTCACGTCGTGTTTGTCGACCGCCGCTACTACGTCCTGCTCGACGAGGTCGCTCCGCAGACGGCACAGACCATTGAGCTGCGGTTTCACACTTACGGCACGGTCACCGCCTCACCCCAGGGAACCGTCTGGACCGTCAACCAGTCCGGATCTCAGGTCGACGTTGCGCCTGCGTCGAGCGCACTGGTCCGAGGGACCATCGAAACCCCCTCAGGCTGGATCCGCGCGGTGAACCTGCTTCGGCTGGCGACACCACAGCCGCTCAGCAGCCTCACGCTCGCCACGGCTCTCGTCCCTCGCCTGCGGGCTGGCGCCACCGTTCCGCAGGTCTCGCAGCAGGTTCACGGCGATGAACTGCTCGTGACCGTCGATGGAGACCAGGTGACCTTCCGCCAGACGTCAGACGGGTACGTCCTGAGCGACGTAACGATCGTGCAGCGCCCCTGATCCCCGGCTTTCGCCGACGCGGTATCCGGCGGCTTATCGATGCTCGATCGAGATGGCGCCACGGCCATTTCCGCTGGATCACCTCCGTCTTGAAGAGCCCGATGATCGATTCGGCGAGGGCGTTGTCGTACGAGTCGCCGCGACTGCCGACCGACGGTTCGATGCCCGCCTCGGTCAATCGGTCGGTGTAGCGCATCGAGAGATACTGCGTGCCGCGATCGCTGTGGTGCACCACGTCGTCGACGCCGGCGCTGCGGCGGTCATAAATCGCTTGCTCGAGCGCATCGAGGACGAAATCAGTCCGCAGCGAGGCCGACACGCGCCAGCCGACAATCCGACATAACGGGTCCATCTGAGGTTGGCAAAACGGAAATCCCGGCTAGAAGCCGGCCCGCAAACAGGTGTTTTGGGGCGCCTACTTCATGGCTGAAGACGGACGATGCGGATTCCCCTCAGCGTCGTTTGGCAACGACGTTCAATGATTTCTCGTGCTGCTGGCAGCGGGAGTCGCTCTGCAGGTCGTGGCACAGCGGCTCGGGCATGCCTCCGTCGTTGAGACAGGCGAGACTTACGCCCACGCATTGCCGGACTTGCAGAGGGACGCGGCTCTGAAGCTCAGCGCGCTGCTGGCTGGGGTTAGCGGCTAACAAACCGCTAACAAACTGGGCGCGCCGCTCGGAAAATGATCCACTCGCCGCTCGGAAACTGATCCACCTGAGGGCCTGATGGCGGGCTTGCAGAGCGCATGAGCTTTGGGGTCCGCTGGAAAGGATGCTCAAGGTGGACCAGGTACATGTCATTCGTCATAAGGTCTTGGTGGAAGGCCGCTCCCAGCGGCAAGTCGCCAAGGAGTTTGGGATTTCGCGGGTCACCGTTCGTAAATACATCGAGGAGGCCGTTCCGATCCGGAAAGAGACGGGGCCGCGGGGGCGGCCGGTGTGGGAGAAAGTCGGCCCACGGATTGACGCGCTGCTCACGGAATCCAAGGACTGGACCGGCGCCAAGCAGCAGCTGACCGGGACGCGGCTGCACGAGCTCCTGGTTGGGGAGGGCCATCAGGTCGGCGTCACGCTCGTCAAAGAGGCGGTCGCCGAGTGGAAGCGACGGCGGCGTGAGGTGTTCGTGCCGCTCACGTATCGGCCGGGCGATCTCGCCGAAGTTGATTTCTTCGAAGTCCTCGTCGATATCGAGGGGAGGCGACGCAAGGCGTGGCTCTTCCTGATGCGGCTGATGTACTCGGGCCGCGATTTCGCGTGGATCTACGAGCGCCAGGACCAAATCAGCTTTCTCGATGGCCATGTGCGGGCCTTCGCGCACTTCGGGGGCGTGGCGGTGCGGCTGGCGTACGACAATCTCAAGCCGGCGGTCGTGCGCATTCTCGTGGGCGGCGAGCGCGCCCTGACGTCGCGGTTTGCGGCACTGGCCTCACACTATCTGTTCGAGCCGTGCTTCTGTCGGCCCGGTGAAGGTCACGACAAAGGCGGGGTGGAGGCGCGCGGGAAGGCGGTGCGCCGACAGGTGCTGACGCCGATCCTCGGTGGACACCCAAAACCGACAATTAATCGACACCTCAAAACCGACAATTAACTGACGACGGCCGAGACGTTGACGCCGGCGATGGACGTGTAGTCCCTCGCGGCCATGAGCAACGTCTTGGAG
>VGVM01000055.1 GCA_016874035.1 Gemmatimonadota bacterium | reverse complement strand
CAAAAAAAATAAATACCCAAAACCCAAAACCCAAAACCCAAAACCCAATACCCAAAACCCAAAAAAAAATGAAAATAACAACAACTGTTATATTCATTTCTTCTTCTTACGGCCATTATTCAAATACTTATTTCCGATTCTTTCTTTTTTTGCGGAATGTATGATGTAACTCTTGGAACGATGACGCGTTTATACCATATACTTCGTTTGCCAATATATTCGCTTGTTTGTCGATACTTTGGTCCATGCTGCTGCTTCCGCTGCCGCCGCTGCCGCCGCTGCCGCCGCAGTAGCCGCGCCGCCCGCGCCGGCTGCGCCAGCTGCGCCCGCGCCGACACCGGTTCCAACACCGATTCCAACACGGGCTCCAACACCGGCTCCGACCTTGGCGCCCGCGCCGACGCCAATCCTGACGCCAATCCCGACGCCAATCCCGACGCCGCCACCTGCGCCCGCGATTGCCCCACCGCCTCGCGCCACGCCCGCGGTCGCGCCGACCCCGTACATGGGGAGTGCGGCGGTACAGCGCGGGTCAATCGTGTCGCGCGCGTCCGGCGCGATCATCACGCCCGCGCCGACCGGCTCGGTGCTCGAGGAGGCCCTGGCGTCGGGGCTCACCGGCCTGGCGCGGCTGAACGACGCGCCGCTGGCCGAGCCCGCACACGTCGAGGACGACGGCGTCGTCCCGATCCAGGACCTGCTGTACCGGGGCAAGGCGGCGCTGGCCCGCGCCATCGTCGTCGGTGAGGCCATCAAGTCCGGTTCCACTTCGGCGGATCAGGACACGCTCGCCGAACTGTTCGACCTGCTCGAACTCGCGACGTCGGAGTAGGCGATGCGCCTCGACTGGCGCGGCGTACTCGGCATCGGGCTGAGCGCCGTGGCCCTCTGGTGGGTGCTGCGCGGCGCCGACCTGCACCAGATCTACACGGTACTCGCGGCCTCGAACGCGTGGCTGTGGCTCGCCTGCACGTTCTTCGCGACGCTGATCTTCCCGCTGCGCGCGCGCCGCTGGCAGGCCCTGCTCGCACCGACCTACGGCCGGCTCCCGGTCGCGGACCTCTGGAAAGCGACCGCCATCGGCATGATGGTCAACAACGTCGCGCCGTTTCGCGCCGGGGAAATCGCGCGGCCGTTCGCGCTCACGCGCCTGCAGCCGCAGGTGCAGTTCATGCCGGCGTTTGCATCGCTCGCCGTGGACCGGCTGTTCGACGGAACGATGGTGTTCGCCCTGATGCTGCTCGCGACGCTCGACCCCGCGTTCCCGCGCGACCAGTTGATCGGCGGCAAGCCGCTCTCCGTGTATCTCGTGCCCACCTCGGTGTTCCTCGGCGTCGTGCTCGCCGGTGCGCTGATGCTCCTGTTCGCGCCCCGCCTCACGTCGCGCATCGCCGCCGGCGTCGTCGGTACGCTGGCCCCGAAACTCGCGCCACGCGTGGTGCACCTGCTCTCGGGCTTCGTGCGCGGCCTCGAAGTGCTGCGGACACCGTCGCTGTTCGCCGAGGTGTTCTGGTGGACCCTTTTGCATTGGCTCTGCAACGCGTTCGCGTTCTGGCTCGGATTCCGCGCCCTGGGGATCGCCGCGCCGTTCAGCGCGGCACTGATGCTGCAGGGCTTGATCGCGATTGCCGTCGCCGCGCCGTCGTCGCCGGGGTTCTTCGGCTTCTTCGAGGCGTCGGCCGTGGTCGGGCTCGCGCTGTACGGGATCCACAGCGAGGAGGCCGTGGCGTGGGGCCTCGGGTTCCACATCCTCTCGTACATCCCGATCACGGTGATCGGCGTGTGGTACCTCACGCGACTGAAGATCCACTTCGCCGATTTCCGCGTCGCGCGCACGGGGGAATCGCCCGCGCACGAGGACACGCAAGCGCCGCGGGCGCCCGGGTGATGCCGTGACGCCGGCCAAGCGCGCGACACCCGCCGGCAGCTCCGCCCGGCTCGCCGCACAGGCGAAGGTGAACCTCTTCCTTCGGGTGCTGGGTCGCGAGCCGGACGGCTACCACCAGCTCGAGACGCTCTTCCAGCGCATCTCGCTCGCCGATGACGTCGCGATCGCGGTGGATGTGCGGGGCCGTGCGCTCGACTGCCGCGGGGCCGATGTCGGGCCGATGGAACGCAACCTCGCGTGGCGGGCCGCCACCGAGTTCGCGGATGCGACGGGGTGGCCGAACGGATTTGCGATCGAGCTCACCAAGGAGATCCCGGTCGGTGGCGGACTCGGCGGCGGGAGCGCCGACGCCGGCGCCGTGCTGCGCATCCTCAATGCGCTCGCGCCGTCCCCTTTGTCTGATGAAGTTCTTTTCGGCATTGCGCGCTCGCTGGGCGCGGATGTGCCCTTCCTCGCCAGCTCCGCGCCCACCGCCGTCGGCCTCCTGCGAGGCGACGTGATCGTCGCCTGCCCCCCGCCCCACCGACGCGACGTCATCCTGCTGGTCCCCCCGTTCAGCGTGTCGAGCCGCGACGCGTTCGGCTGGTACGCGGATGCGCACAGTCGCGAACCCCGGAAGGCAAGCCGCCTTGCCACACCGGCCTCGGGTATTGCGCTCGCGACCGTCGAGGCGGCGATCGCCGCGCGCGAGCAGGGCGCAACCGTCAACAGCACCGACTACGCGTTTTCCTGGCGCGAGGTCGCATCGCTCGCCGGCAACGACCTGCAGCCCGTCGTGGTCGAACGCCACCCGGAGGTCGGCCGGGCTGTCGCGCTGCTCCGCGCCGCCGGCGCGCCGCTCGCACAGATGACCGGGTCCGGCTCGGCCGTATTCGGCATCTTCCCGAACCGGCCGATGGGCGGCGTGGTGGCGCTTCCGCCCGGCTTCACGATGCTGCACGCCGAAACCCTGACGCGCGTCGCGGACGTCCAACTCGTCTCGTAGCCGGTCCGGCGCCATCGTTTGGCCCGGCGCACCCGCCCTGCTAGCTTTCGGCCTCCTGCTGCCCCCTCGTCCAACGGCAGGACACGCGGCTTTGGACCGTGGAATGGTGGTTCGAATCCACCGGGGGCAATTCGGCGAAAACGCACCTCCGTGCGTTGATTAAGCCGCTGTGGTTTCATAACTTACGTGGCTCTCATGGACGGCCTTTCGGTACCTATCCAGACATTCCGGGTCCTGACCGGAACCGGAAACCGCGGGCTCGCGAATGAGATCGCCGAGCACCTCGGCGCCGACTTGTGCAAGTGCACGACGAGCCGGTTTGCCGATGGTGAGGTGTTCGTCCGGATTGACGAAAACGTTCGCGGTGCGGACGTGTTCATCGTCCAGTCCACGAACCCGCCTGCGGAGAACATCCTCGAGCTGCTGCTGCTCATTGATGCCGCACGGCGCGCCTCGGCGGCGCGCATCACCGTCGTGATTCCGTACTTCGGCTATGCGCGGCAGGACCGGAAGGACCAGCCACGGGTGGCGATCGGGGCGAAGGTGATGGCCAACATGATCGAAGCGGCCGGTGCGCATCGGGTGCTCGGACTCGATTTCCATGCGCATCAGTTGCAGGGCATGTTCGACCTGCCGGTGGATCACCTGTATGCGTCGCCGGTGTTCACGGCGCATTACCGGAAGAAGCCGTTGCAGGATCTCGTGGTGGTGGCACCGGATGTCGGCAGCGCCAAGATGGCTCGTGGGTTCGCCAAGCGACTCAACGGGTCCCTGGCGATCATCGACAAGCGTCGCCCGCAGGCGAATGTGGCGGAAGTGGTGAACGTGGTCGGCGAGGTCGAGGGCAAGGACTGCCTCATCCCCGACGACATGATTGATACGGCGGGCACGGTGAGCGAGGCCGCGCGCGCCCTGAAGAACCTCGGGGCCAGGGACATCTACGTGTGCGCCACGCACGCGCTGCTGTCGGGCCCCGCGGTGGAGCGGCTCTCGAATGCGCCGATCAAGGAGGTCGCGGTGACCAACTCGATCGCGCTGCCGGAGTCGCGGAAGTTCGAGCAGCTGACGATCCTGTCCGTCGGGGAGTTGTTCGCCAAGGCGATCCGCTTCACGCATGCGGACCAGAGCGTGAGTAGTCTGTTCGAGTAGGAAAGACGGTAGTAGATAGTAGGTAGTAGATAGTAGGTAGTAGGTAGTAGGCATTGACAGGTGCGCCGCCGGGCCGGCGAATGACCGGGAACCCGCGTAGCGCGCCGACATCACGAGGAGCTGCACCCCGATGGCAACCGCCCAATTTTCCGCGTCCGCGCGGACCCTTTCCGGCAAGGGCACTGCGCGCAAGCTGCGCGCCGCCGGCCAGATTCCCGCGATCATCTACGGCCACAAGCGTGAGGCCGCTTCGCTGACGCTCGACGCGCACAAGCTCGGCCGCCTGCTCGAGAAGATCAGCTACACCACCACGGTCATCGAGCTCGACGTGGACGGCAAGACCTCGCGCACGCTGATTCGCGAGATCCAGCGCCACCCGGTGAAGCGCGACATCCTGCACGTGGACTTCCAGGAGCTCGTGGCCGGCGAGAAGATCACCGTCCGCATCCCGCTCAAGTTCGTCGGCACGCCCGACGGCGTGCGCCTCGGCGGCGGCATCCTCGATGAGACCGTGCGTGAACTGCACATCAGCGTGGATCCGGCCGACATCCCGAATCGCTTCGACGTGGATGTCACCTCGCTGCAGGTCGGCAAGTCGCTGCACGTGCGCGACGTGAAAGTTCCCGCCGGCGTGACGGTGCTCGACGATCCGGGCGGCACGATCTGCGTCTGCATGATCCCGAAGGAAGTGGTGGAGCCGGTCGCCGGCGAAGCCGCCGCAGCCCCGGCCGAGCCGGAGCTCATCCGCAAGCCGAAGGCCGACGAGGAAGGAGCGGCGGTCGAGGGTGCGGAGGAGAAGAAGTAGCGATGATGGCGGCGTAAGCGCAGCGGGCCGCGATGAAAGTCATTTGTGGCCTGGGCAACCCAGGACGCGAATACGCCAAGACACGCCACAACGTCGGCTGGTGGGTGGTGGACCACCTGGCCGACGTTTGGCGTTTCGACCCGTGGAAGAAGGACGGCGCGGCGCTGGTCGCGGCCGGCGATGTCGGCGGCACGCGCGTGCGACTCGTCAAGCCGCAGACGTACATGAACCTCTCGGGCGAGGCGCTGCGCGCGTACCCACGGCGCGCGTTCTTCTCCGTGGCGAACGACCTGCTCGTCGTCGTGGACGAGGTCGCCCTGCCCGTGGGGCGCTACCGGTTTCGCGAGAAAGGGTCCCCCGGCGGGCACAACGGACTCAAGTCCGTCGAGGCGCACCTGGGGACCAAGGAATACGGGCGGCTGCGCGTTGGCGTCGGGCCGCCCGAGGATCGCGAGCGCACCGCCCCGCTCCGCGACTTCGTGCTCGACGGGTTCGGCAAGGCGGAAGCGGCGGTGGTGCACGAACTGATCCCGGAGATGACGGCGGGGATCGAGTGCTGGATCGAGGAAGGGATGAAGGCGGCGATGAACAGGTTCACGGGGAAGCTGACGAAGGACCAAGAAGAGCAAGACGAGTGATGGGTGGTCGGTGGTCAGTGATCGGTTGAGGTGACGGCGGGTGCCGCCGATGGCTGCTTGCTGCGGCCTCGTGTGGACACAGTCCGGGACCGAACCTTGTTGATCAACCCCGCAAGCATGCGGCGGACCTGCGTGGTGCGCGCCTCGAGCCGTGCGTACTCCGCCACCGGCATCAGCTCGAGGTCATGCGCCAGCAGCAGGTGATACTCCAGCTCCGACGCCGACGCGACGGCGTGCTGGAGGAATCGCGCGAACTCACCCGACGTGTGGTGGCCACAACCCTCGGCGATGTTCGCGGGAATCGAACCCGCGGCCCGCCGTGTCTGCGCGACCAGTCCCGGATACCGGCGATCGGCAGTGCGCTCGGTCGCCCGGTACACCATCACGGCCAGCTCATGGGCTTTCGCCCAGACATCCAGTTTCCTGAAGTCCTGCATTCGTCCTCCGGGTGGGCCTGCACAATGCAGTTCAGCACCGCCAAACGCGTTATCAATTCCGCGCCGCTCGGTACATTTCCCTGCGGTCGTGCGCGGGTCGCTGGTCCGGGTGACGTCGTCACCACCACCGATCACCGACCGCCGATCACCCACCACTCGCCGTAGCCCCTACCGTGCTCAGCCTAGGCATTGTCGGCCTCCCGAACGTCGGGAAGTCTTCCCTCTTCAACGCGCTCACCGCCGCCAAGGCGGAGGCCGCGAACTACCCGTTTTGCACGGTGGACCCGAACGTCGGCATGGTGAATGTCCCGGATCCACGCCTTGAGACGCTCTCGGCGATCGTGAAGCCGGAGCGAACGGTCCCGGCCGTGGTGCAGTTCGTGGACATCGCCGGCCTGGTGAAGGGCGCGTCGCAGGGCGAAGGGCTCGGGAACAAGTTCCTTTCGAACATCCGCGAAACGGACGCGATCGTGCACGTCGTGCGGTGCTTCGAGGACGCCGACGTCACCCACGTGATGGGCGGCGTGGACCCGGTGCGCGACCGCGAGGTGATCGAGTTCGAGCTCGCGCTCGCCGACCTCGGCGTCGTGGAGAAGCGGCTCGACAAGTCCAAGCGCGCCGCGCGCACGGGCGACAAGGACGCGCTCGCCGAGCTGCCCGCGCTGGAGAAGGCCAACGCCGCGCTCACCGAGGGCAAGGCGCTGTGGCACGCCGGGCTCACCGATGCCGAGCGCGCGGTGCTCGTGCCGCTGCAGCTGCTGACACTGAAGCCGGTGCTCTATGCCGCGAACGTCACGGACGGCGAACTGCACGGCGACGAGGGCGCACACGTGAAGGCGCTCAGGGCCGCGATCGCGCGCGACCACGAGCCAGCCGAGGTGGTCACGTTTTCCGCCAAGATCGAGGGCGAACTCGCCGAGCTCGCGCCGGAGGATCGCGCGGAGTTCCTCGCGTCACTCGGGATCGAATCGGCGGGGCTCGACCGGTTGATCCGCGGCGGTTATCACCTGCTCGGCTTGCAGACGTACTTCACGGCCGGCGAGAAGGAAGTGCGCGCCTGGACGATCCATCAGGGCGACACGGCCCCGAAGGCGGCGGCCGTGATCCACACGGACTTCGAGCGTGGGTTTATCCGCGCCGAGACGGCGAGCTACGCCGATTTCGTCGCACACGACGGCTGGAAGGGCGCCCGCGAGAAGGGCGTGGTCCGAAGCGAAGGCAAGGACTACGTGGTCGCCGACGGCGACGTGCTGCTGTTTCGGTTCAACGTCTAGCGACGCCCGACGGCTGCGCGAAACAGGCGGGACCCAATGCGCGCCAGGCGAATCGGCACATACAGCGGGGCCAGCACCCGTGGCAACGGCACGACAGCTCGCTCGCGCGGTGTGGGGAGCATCGCGTGCAAGAGCAGGTAGCGCAGGCGCGCCGCGCTCCCATCCAGCGACGCCACGTGCAGCGCAGCGTCAGCAGCATGGCGGCCGGACGAAGCCGGAGCGCGCTAATCAGCCGCGTGAACAGGGCCCACCTCGATCAGGCCACGGGCCCGAAGGTCGCTCGCAAACGCCAGGAGATCGTTGAGGGCCCGCTCGCGCGTGACATCGAATTCCGCGGCGATGACGTCGGCAACGCTGCCCAGGCTGCGCGGCTGCTGGATCAGCTCCCACACGCGGTTCGCCACGCTTTCGAACCCATAGTAGATGCCATCCAGCATGCCGAGAACCACGGTCTCGCCCCCCAACGGCGCCGATACCTGGTCGTTCGAAGCGACGATGATCGTCCCTTCGGTCAGCGGAGCGTCCATAGACGGGCAGGATAGCGCCACGGGTACGGCGAGACAATGACGGCCGGCAGCGTTGACCCAGGGCCGGCGATCGGCTAACCTTATGCACTACCACGACATGGCCTCATCGCGGCGACCGCCGTGATTGTTGCCTGCCTCCCCCCGCGTCGGCAACCCGCGGGGGGCGACCAGACCAAAGGAGGATTGCCTCATTGTCTCGTAATTACGAGGCGGTATACATCTTCGACGCCGGACTCGAAGACGCCGCCATCACCGATCGGCTTTCACGCCATCACGGGCTCCTGGGCAGCACCCAGGACATCAAGCTCAATCACTGGGGCCGCCGGCAGCTCGCCTACAAGATCGGGCGCCACGAAACGGGCTATTACACGATCGCCCAGTTCAATGCCGACCCCAAGACCCTTCCGGAATTCGAGCGCGCGCTCAAGCTCGACGAAGGCGTCATTCGCTACCTGATTTCGCTCAACGAACACGAGCTCGGCGCTCAGCCGATGACCGAGGAGCAACTCGCCGCGCGCCGTGCGCGGGATGAGGACGATGACGAGGACGAGGAATAGCCATGCGTCGCCAGAAGAAGGTGTGCCCAATCACCGAGGCCGGAATCCGCTACGTGGACTACAAGGACGAGCGCTTCCTGGCCCGCTTCATCACGGACAACGGCAAGATCCTGCCGAGCCGGCTCTCCGGCGTTGATGCGCGGCACCAGCGTCAGCTGGCCAGCGCGATCAAGAAGGCGCGGTACCTGGCGCTGCTCCCCTACGATCGCGGCCACCAGCCGCAGTAGGACGTTCGCCATGACCGAGCAGCAGGCACTGATCATCACCGAGGTCCCAGCCCCGCGCGAGCAGGGCTGGGCACGTGTGCTGTTCGGCGTCGCGCTGTTCCTGATCCTGCCGGTCACGCCGCTGCTCCGGGTGGTACTCCCGATCGAGCAGACGGCGCTCCTGCTCGGGCCGGCGATCGCGGCCTGTGCCGTGGTCGGGTGGATCGGCGGCGGCCGGACGTCGTTGGCCGTCGTATGGACCGCCGTGGCGGCGTGGTCAGTCTGGCAACTCTCGGGCGGCGGGCTGTTTGCGCTGCTCCAGGGGGGCTGGGCCCTCCTCGTTGCCGCGACGTTCGGCGTGGTGCTGCTGGCCGCACGCGATCGCACGGCGGAGTTCCTTCCGTCCGCGCTCAAGGCGGTCGGGATCGCAGCGGCGGTGGTCCTGGTGCTCAGCGTGGTCGTGCCGGGCGGGCCCACCCGCGTGGCCGACGGCATTGCGGCCGAGTCGGGCCGCAGGGCCGAACAATCGCGGGCCGGTTGGCGCACGTTGACCGCGACGGCGGAATGGAAGGAGTTCGCAACCGCCAACCCCGCGGCCGACGAGATGGCGAAGCTGGTGGATACGCAGCTCGCGCAGCTTCCCGTCACTGCCCGGACGTTGTTCCCCGCGCTCGCCGCGCTCGAGGCGTTGGCGGCGCTGGCGCTGGCATGGGCGCTGTATCACCGCATCGGACGCGCCAGGATCGGGCGGCCGCTCGGGGCGCTCAAGGAGTTCCGCTTCAGTGACCACTTTGTCTGGGGTGTGGTCGGCGGGCTCGGCCTGTTGTTGATCCCCGGCGCGGCGTTGGTCCGGGCGATCGGCGCCAACATGCTCCTCTCGGCCGGCGCGCTGTACACGATCCGTGGCGTCGGTGTTTTCCTGTGGATGATCTCGCCGGGCCGCGTGGCCACGGCGTTTCTTGTCGTTCTCGCACTGCTGTTCTGGAATGTGCTGGGCGTGATGGCGCTCGGGTTGGGTGTCGGTGACACCTGGCTCGACTGGCGCCGCCGCGCACGGCCCAACAACACCTGATTCAATTCGGGCTCACCAAGGAGTCTCACCAATGGAAGTCATTCTTCGCGAAGCAGTGGACAAGCTCGGGCACCCGGGCGACGTCGTGAAGGTCAAGGCCGGGTTCGCCCGGAACTACCTGCTCCCCCGCGGCATCGCCTATGAAGCGACGCCGGGCAACCTCAAGCGGATCGCGCAGGAGAAGGACCGCCTCGAGGCCGCCGAAAACCAGCGCCGCAGCGCAGCGCAGGAAGTGGCGAACAAGCTCGAGCCCGTCTCGCTCACCTTCTCGGCCCGCGTCGGCGAGGAAGGCAAGCTGTTCGGCTCGGTGACGTCCGCCGACATCGCGCAGCAGCTCGAGGCGCAGGGCATCCACATCGAGAAGCGCATGATCGACCTGCACGAGCCGATCCGCGCACTTGGCGTGTACAAGGTGCCGGTCAAGCTCCACGCAGACGTGAAGGCCGAGATCAAGGTCTGGGTCATCAAGGCGTGAGTGGCGGACCACTGATGTGGCCGGGACGGCGCGGCGACGCGTCCTCCCGGCCACGTTCGTTTTCGGCCGCCCCGCTTGGAACCTCGCCCGCGCGGCGTCCTACTATATGAAGCATGCACACCAACGGCCGCGGGTTGATCGCGCACTCGAGCAAGCCCGCGCGGCCGCGCTTGCCTGCCTCGACCAGAAGGCCAACGACGTCGTCCTCCTCGACCTCAAGGGGGTCAGCGGGATGACGGACTACTTCGTGATCGCCTCGGGGACGTCGGACACCCATGTGCGCAGCGTCGCGGAACGCGTGATTGACGCTTTGCGGTCCATCGGGGTACGACCCCATGTGGTCGAGGGCCTTAACGAAGGGCGCTGGGTGGTCGTCGACTTCACCGATTTCGTCGTGCACGTGTTTCACCCGACGCTCCGCACGTATTATCAGTTGGAGCGACTCTGGGGCGACGCCCCGGAGATGGCTATCTCGCACTCGTAGTCCCGAGGAGTTTCCGATGCCCGGTCGTTTGCGCCGCAGCTTCTCCCGATTCGCCGTTGCCCTCGCCGCCCACGTCGCCGCGGCCGCCTCGTTGGCGGCGCTCGCCCCGCACGCCGCCGGCGCGCAGGCGTATTTCGGGCAGAACCAGGTGCAGTTCAAGCGCTTCGAGTGGCAGAAGTACACGACCGAACATTTTGAGATCCATTACTACCCGGAGATCAAGACCGCCGCGATGATGGTCGCGCGCATGGCCGAGCGCTCGTACGCGCGGCTGTCGCGGATCCTCAACTACCAGTTCCGCGAGAAGAAGCCGATCGTCCTGTTCGCCTCGCGCGGCGACTTCGCGCAGAACAACGTGACCGGCGACCTCGGTGAAGGCACGGGCGGTGTCACCGATGCGCTCCGGCAGCGCAACATGTTCTTCTTCGGGCAGGACCTGGCAGAGGCGGAGCACATCCTCACGCACGAAATGGTGCACCAGTTCCAGTACGACATCATGTTCCGCGGACGCACCGGCGCGAGCCTGGCGGCCGCAACGGACATCGGGAACGTCAACCTGCCGCTGTGGTTCATCGAAGGCATGGCCGAGTACCTCTCAGTCGGCCCTGACCACCCGGCCACCGACGCGGTCATGCGCGACGCGGCCCTGAACGGCAACGTGCCGACCGTGGAACAGATGACGTTCCGGCCGGATCAGTACTTCCCGTACCGCTACGGTGAGTCGTTCTGGCGCTATGTCGGCAACCGTTGGGGCGACGAGATCATCGGCGAGATCATGCAGGCCGCGCCTTCGTCGGGACTCGACCGCGCGTTCAAGCGGTTCACCGGCTATGAGGCCGGCGAACTCGGCGACGAGTGGAAGGAAGCGGTGCAGACCACCTACCTGCCGACGATCGGGGACCTCGACCGTCCGCGGAAGGTCGCGCAGCCGATGCTGAACCCGCGGCGCACGAGCGCGATCATCCCCGTGTATGTCGCGCCGGCGCTGTCGAACGACGGTCGGCAGGTCGCGTACATCTCGACCGGTTCCCTGCTACGCGCCGAGGTCTTCCTCGACCTCTACCTCGCCGACGCCACGACCGGCAAGCGCCTCAAGCGGCTGACCAACAGCACGCTGAACTCGGAGGCCGAGGAGCTCCGCTACGCATACTCGCAGAGCGCGTTCTCGCCGGACGGCCGGCAGCTCGCGTACACCGCGCAGCGCGCGGGCAAGGACGTGTTGTACCTGCTCGACGTGCGGCGACGGCGCGTCACGAAGCGCTTCGACACCGACCTGGACCAGATGATCGGGCCGTCGTGGTCGCCGGACGGTCGCCGCCTGGTCTTCAGCGGCAGCCGCAACGGGTTCAGCAACCTGTACATGATTGACGCCGACGGGCGGAACCTGCGCGCGCTCACGAACGACTACTACGGCGCGCTGATGCCCGCGCTTTCGCCGGACGGTCGCAAGGTGGCGTACGTCAGCGGCCGCGGGCCCGGCACCGACCTGACCACGCTCAAGTTCGGGAAGTGGCAGATCAACGTGCTGGACCTCGAGTCCGGCAATGTGACGACGATCCCCGGGCAGGCCGGCAAGAACATGAACCCGCAGTGGTCGCCGGACGGCAAGTCGGTGGCGTTCATCAGCGATCGCACCGGCATCTCGCAGATCTTCCTTTATGACTTCGACGACAGCCGCCACTACCAGCTGACGAAGCTGATCGGCGGTGTCGCGTCGGTGACGGAGAACAGCCCCGCGATCACCTGGGCGCGCCAGGCCGACAAGCTGGCGTTCGTGTACATGGACAACGGCGACTACACCGTGTGGTCCATCTCGAACCCGCGCCAGCTCAAGAAGGAGCCGTATGTCGCGCCGGTGGCCGTGGTCGCCGCGGCGCCAGCCGGGCCCACCCGCCCGGCTACTGCGGCCGACACCAGCGCACAGGTGCGCGCCGATGCCACGACCGCGCTGCAGACGATCGCGCAACGCGGCGTGGACGCCGCGCGCGACACGACGTTCGGGCGCCGACTCTCGGTGTACCGCTCGCCCACGGGCCTGCGGAACTCCGGCGAGCTTCCGCCGCCCGGCACGGCCGGCTCGACAAACCCCGTCTCGGTGCGCGCGCTGATGGACAGCGTCTCGATGGCGCTTCCCGCGGAGTCCGCGATCAAGACGGAGCCGTACAAGCCGTCGCTGCGACCGGAGTACATCTCGCGGCCGTCCATCGGCTACCAGACGGAGAGCTTCAACAACGGCGTGTACGGTGGCACCACGCTTGTGTTCGGCGACCTGCTCGGCAACCGGCAGCTCGCGGTGTCGGGCGCGTTGAATGGAAGGATCGAGGAAGCCGAGGCGTTCGTGTTCTTCCAGAACTCGTCGCGGCGGCTCGGATGGGCGGCAGGCGCGATGCAGACGCCGTACTACTTCCTTGCCGATTACACGCAGCGTGCGACCACCCAGGGGTTCTTCGTCCAGAACCAGGTGCTCGAGCGGTACGTGATTCGCCAGGGCTTCGCGCAGGGCAACTACCCGCTCAATCGTTTCTCGCGGATCGAGCTTGGCGCGTCCATGACAAGCATTGACCGGGCGAAGATGTACCTCTCGCAGGGTTTCTCGAACTTCGGCCTCAGCACGGGCCAGTTCGTGGACAGCATCCGCGGGGGCGGCACGCTCAACTATGCGTCGCCGTATGTCGCGTACGTGTCCGACAACGCGCTGCAGGGCTCGACCGGGCCGTTCTTCGGCCACCGGTACCGGCTCGAGATGCGCCCCAACTTCTCGGGCGACAGCAGCTGGATCAGCTATACGGCGGATACGCGCCGCTATGACGCGATCGTCTTCAGCTTCCTGACGCTGGCCACGCGCTTCTACGGCGACATCGCGGTCGGCAAGGGCGAACTCCGGTACCCGAAGTACATCGGGCTGCCGTACTTCCTGCGCGGCTACGACCGCGAGAACTATGCGTCAGGCGACTGCGGCACGAACGGCGCCAACGCGATCACGAACAACGCGCAGAGCTGCTCGGCGGTGCAGCTACTCGGCAGCCGCGTGGCGATCGGCACGGTGGAGCTGCGCTTCCCGCTGCTCCGGCGCGTGGACTTCGGGATCCTCCCGATCAGCCTGCCACCGATTGACGGCCTGTTCTTCTATGAGGCCGGCATGGCGTGGAGCCGCGGCCAGGACATCTCGCTCACCGCACCGCAGAACTACGACTTCACGAAGCAGCGGTTCCCGATGCGGAGCTACGGGTACGGGGTGCGGGTGAACCTCTTCAACATCGCAATCCTGCGCTGGGACTATGCGATCCCGCGGGACGCGTTCAACGTGAAGAAGGGGTACTGGCAGTTTTCGATCGGGCCGAATTTTTAGGGGATTGGAAACGCTACGACCTGGTCGTCCAGTTACGCGACCCGGAGCGGCCGGATGTGGTCGATCTTCCGCTTCAATTCTCGCGCTGCATCCCAAAGGTCCAGGTTTCGCTGCAGATTGAGCCAAAACTCCGGCGAC
This sequence comes from Gemmatimonadota bacterium, assembly GCA_016874035.1. Lineage (GTDB taxonomy): Bacteria > Gemmatimonadota > Gemmatimonadetes > Gemmatimonadales > Gemmatimonadaceae > Fen-1231. The sequence goes on along the minus strand of VGVM01000055.1, from coordinate 1,220 downwards.
ATGCCGAAGAGCTTGCCCAGCCGCAGCGCCATCTCCGGACTGACGGCACGCCGCTCGCGTAGCAACTCGTTGACGGACTGACGCGACACCCCGACGGCCTCGGCCAAGCTCGCGATGGTGAGGCCGTACTCGGGGAGGAAGTCCTCGCGCAGCATTTCGCCGGGGTGGATCGGCCGACGCTCGAGTACTCGGGTGTTAGGGATGCTCATCGGGGTCAACTCACTCTAGTGGTAGTCGCAGAATTCGACGTCATACGCGTCGCCCTTCTCAAACCGAAAGCACAGGCGCCATTGATCGTTGACCGAGACGGCGTGCTGGCCGGCGCGACCGCCCTTGAGCGCGTGCAGTCGATTACCCGGCGGGACACGAAGATCCGTGACCTGGGTCGCAGCATGCACTGCCTCAAGCTTCCGCACAGCCCGGCGCGCCACATCCGGCGGAACCGACTTCGTCTTCCCAGTCCGGAATAGCTCTTCGGTCCGCCGGTCGGCGAAGCTCTCGATCACACTAAAGTGTAACGCGTAACGTGACGCTTGTCAATGCGCATTGCTTGGGAGTCCCCGGCAGATCAACGCCCAAGCACCGAAGCGCCGACCCCCTCCACCCCACCCCCAGCCCACCCCACCAAACCCGCTAACTTTTCCCCGTGCGGAACCGCGCTGTCCTCGCCCTGACCTTCACCATCGCCGCCGCCTGCGGCGGCGACTGGCCTTCCCCGCCGCCGAAGATCGGGCAACAGTCGTGGTCCGGCCCTGACGCGATCCTGATTCGCGCGCCGCTCGCGGGCGGGCCCGCGCGCGCGTACCGCTGGGGGCGCGACTCGGCCGTGTGGACCTCCGCGGACCCCGCGCCCGCGTTGACCCGCTTCCTCGCGTTCGACGAAGACCAGGGGGTAATGCTCTACGTGGACGCGAAAGGCACGCCGGGCGGGCTCGATCTCCGCCTCCGCACCGTCACGCCCGCCGCACGAGCCCCGCTGCAATCGCTCGCGAGCGTGGACGGCTGGGCGGCGTTCGGCATCAGCGGCAAGCAGGAAGTCACGCGCCTCACTCCGAGCGGCGACTGGAAGCACGGCACCGCCTTCACGCCGCAGATGCTCCTGCCGCAGCCCGATGGCTCGCTGATCATGCTCAACGACCTCGGCGACCGTTCCGTGCTCCGCCGCCTGATCCCGCCCGAGTCGCGGATCGTGGATACCGCGTCGGTGCCCACCGCGACAT
>VGVM01000054.1 GCA_016874035.1 Gemmatimonadota bacterium | reverse complement strand
TCGATCGCTGGCGCCGCGCGTACAACACCGACCGGCCGCACATCGCCTGCTATCCCTTGACGCCGAGCGAGTTCGCTCGAACCTTCCCTCCACCCACCTCACCCCCCGTCCTGCTCTCAGCCTAGAACTGGAGAAAGCACGGGGGGAACGTCACGCTATCTAACGAGTATTAGGTCGTCACCAATTATCGCTTCGACCGCGCAAGCCCCGCGAATCGCTGATACCTCTTGCGCACGACCATGAACGCGAATATGGCGCAACAACTGCCAGTGAGCAAATCGTTTAGCGCTCGCCGCTTCACGTTCGTTGCCGGGAAATGGGGTCGCGCAACGCCGCAACAATTGTCAGCGACCTCTTCTTCAGCTTGACCTACCCCAGAGACGGCGGCCACGCTGCGCGTCCGCCGTCTCTCCCGCGGCTCCCCCTACCCCTTCGTCGCCACCAACCGCACGCGAATTCCGCCGTTCGAAAACCGCAGCACTTCGCTGAGCGGCAGCTTCACCTGCGCCTCGAGCGCCGGGTCCGCCGACACCATCGCCAGGCGCCAGCCCGCAAACCGCTCGCACATCACGTTGCCGATCTGCGCGTACAGGTTCCTAAGGTCGGGCCCGCCGGTCACGCGCTCGCCGTATGGCGGGTTGATCAAGATCAAACCGGCAGATGAACCGACAGGCGGCGCCGCGGCGCCGAACGACTGCGTGAGGATCGTCAACGACTCCGCAACGCCGGCCCGCGCCGCGTTCGCGCGCGTGGCCTCGATCGCGCCTTCGTCACGGTCCGCGGCAGTGATCGAAGCGGCACCCGACTGATGCACGGCTGCGCCGGCTGCCGCGCGCACCTTCGCGCCCGCCTTCCGATCAAACCCGGGCCACGCCTCGCAACTGAACGCGCGGCCCTGCCCGGGGGCGATCCGCTGCGCGATCAGCGCCGCCTCGATCGGGATGGTCCCCGCCCCACACATGAAATCCGCCAGCGGCTGCGTGCCGTCGTACCCGAGGGCCAGCAGGCAGCCCGCGGCAATGGTCTCGCGCATCGGCGCCTTCGCCGTCGCCAACCGGTACCCACGCTTGTGCAACAACTCGCCCGACGCGTCCGCGCTGATCGTCACAACATCGCGCATCAGGCGCACCACGAACTGCTGGACCACATCACCACCGACCGGCGCACCACACCACTTGCCCAAGCGCTCGGCGATCGCGTCGGAGTGGTACAGCCGCGACTTCTTGCACGTCACCGCAAACTCCGCGCTCGCTTTTGTAGCACCGCTCGGCAGCCAGTCCTTCCAACGAACGGTTTTCGCTCGCCGCTCGAGCTCCGCGAACGACTTCGCCGGGAACTCCGCGACCCGCACGAGCACGCGCGACGCCACGCGCGACCAGAGATTCACGGTGAGCAACAGCGCGTCATCCGCACTGAACGCCACGCCGCCGGGCTCCGCGACCGCGTCCGTCGCGCCGAGCGCGCGCAACTCCGCCACCGCGACCGACTCGAACCCGGGCGCAATGACAGCGAAACAGGAATGCCTGCGCGCCGCCGGTGTCACTGGGCCATCGCCGCGCGGTTCTTCAGCGCGCGCACCACACGCCAGCCGAGGAGCGCCGCGAGCACCGCGCCATAGATGAACGGTTCCGTGAGGTCCTTCTTCACCGCCATCCCGAAGTGAATCACGCCGAGTATCGCGACCACATAGACCGCGCGATGCAGCCGCGCCCAGTTGCGCCCGAGCCGCCGGATCATCGCCTTCGTGGACGTGATCGCCATCGGGATCATCAGCGTCAACGCGATCATGCCCAGGTAGATGTACGGCCGCTTGAGCAGGTCCGTCTTGAGGTCCGCCCAGTTGAGCTGCACGTCGAGGAACGCGTACGCACTCCAATGAAGGATCACGTACGCGAACGCAAAGAGGCCGAGCGTGCGCCGATGCTTCGCGAGCCAGTTCCAGCCGGTCAGCTGGCGCAGTGGTGTGATCGCGAGCGTCGCGAGGACCAGTCGCAGCGTCCACTCGCCGAGGAAGTGCTCGCCTTCCTTGACGGGATCCGACCCGAAGTACCGCGTGCCGCGCAGGATGTCCGACGTCAGCCCAAGGATGACCAGCACCGCCGGCACGCACAGCAGCACGACGAGCACGCGCCCGAACCAGCGCGGCTCCCGCAGTTCACCTTTACCGATCACTGACCACCGACCACCCACCACTCGTCGTTGCCGTTCTCAGTAGTTCTTCCGCAGATCCATGCCTGAGTACAACGACGCCACTTGATCTGCGTACCCGTTGAACATCAGCGTCGGCCGGCGACGGAACTCGCCGATCCTTCGCTCGCTCGCCTGGCTCCAGCGCGGGTGGTCGACTTCCGGATTTACGTTCGAGTAGAACCCGTATTCCTCGGGCGCCGAGAGGTTCCACGTGTTGCGCGGCTGCCGGTCCACGAGGCGGATGCGTACGATGGACTTCACGCCCTTGAATCCGTACTTCCACGGCACCACGAGGCGCAGCGGCGCGCCGTTCTGGTTGGGCAGCGTGCGCCCGTACACGCCGGTCGCGAGCATCGTCAGCGGGTGCATGGCTTCGTCCAACCGCAGGCCCTCGACGTACGGCCAATCGAGCACACGCGAGTTCTGCCCGGGCATCCGCCGCGGGTCAAACAACGTCGTCATCTCGACGAACTTCGCCGACGACGTCGGCTCCGCGCGCTTGAGCACGTCGCTCAACTGGATGCCGCGCCACGGGATCACCATGGACCAGGCCTCGACGCAGCGCATTCTGTAGATGCGATCCTCGACCTTGTGCGGCTTGAGGAAATCCTCGAGCTGGTAATCGGCGGGCTTGTTGACCATGCCCTCCACGCGCACGGTCCACGGCAGCGGCTTGAACGCCCGCGCATTCTCGGCCGGATCTTCCTTCCCCGTACCGAACTCGTAGAAGTTGTTGTAGCCCGTGACGTCGGCCCACGGCGTCGGCGTGTCGTTGGGCTGGAGGCCCATCGGCGTGCCGATCGGCTTCGGGTCCTGCCCCTGAGGTGACGCGCCCAGTGCCTTGGCGATGCTGGGGAACGCGGTAACCGCACCGAGTGCGCCCATCGAGGCGATCCACTCGCGCCGGTTGAGGTACTGCGATTCGGTCGTGATCTCGGACGACTTAAGGTCGGGCGCGCGGCGGATCAGCATGTCGGGTCTCGAGGGGCTCCGGGGGGCTTCAGCGGCTACAACTATATATACGCATCTCGCCGGTCGGGTTCCGAACGGGCGGTCGGAGCGAAGGGTGTTCGCGGGGCGGTAAACTTACCGGTATGGCCGCCTGGCTCGACACGTACCTCCTCGACAACACGATCCGCGACTGGGTCACCGCACTGACCTGGGCGGCGGGCGCGACGGTCGCCGTGATCCTGATGCGCCGCTTCGCGACCCAGCGCCTCGCCGCGATCGCCGCGCGTACGCCAACCGCCGCCGATGACGCACTGATCGCCGCGGTCCGCAGCGTCCGCAAGCGCTACGTGCTGCTGATCGCGCTCGGCGCGGCACTGAGTTGGCTGTCACTGCCGGATGCCGCGCACTACGTCATCAAGCGCATCCTGATCGTCGTCTGCGTGATCCAGGCCATCCGCACCGGCTCGGCGATCATCGAGTTCTGGGCGCAGCACTATTCGTCGCGGCACGACGGGCTCGACCGCACCACGACCCGCGCCCTGAGCTACGCCGGCCGCGTGGTCGTCTGGGTGACGATCGTCCTGGTCGGGCTCGAGGCCGCCGGCTTCCGTGTGCAGACGCTGCTCACCGGGCTCGGCGTCGGCGGTATCGCGATCGCGCTGGCCGTGCAGAACATCCTCGGCGACCTCTTCGCCGCGATGTCCATCGTGCTCGACAAGCCGTTCGTCGTGGGCGATGCGATCGCGGTGGACCAGTTCGAGGGCAACGTCGTGCACATCGGACTCAAGTCCACGCGCGTGCGCAGCGTGAACGGCGAGGAGGTCGTGTTCTCGAACGCCGACCTGCTCAAGAGCCGGCTGCGCAACCTCTCGCGCCGCGAGGGCCGCCGCTACGTGATCTCGTTCACGCTCGCGCCGCGTACGCTGGCGGCGAAGCTCGAGCGCGTGCCCGCGATCATCGCGGAGGTCGTGGCGGCGGAGGGTCGTTCGACGCTGCAGCGCTCGCACGTGATGGCCGTCGGGCTGAACGGCATCGAGGTGGAAACCGCGGTGGTCATCGAGGGGCCCGATTTCATCCTCGCGCACGACATCCGGCAGGCGATCATCGTCGGCGCGCTGGCGCGGTTCGAGAAGGAAGGGATCGCGCTGGCGCAGTCGGTGCACGTCACGCCGGCGTGATGACGGTGGCGCCACCGGGGTTGGTTCGGTGGAACCGCATCGGGCTTGCGGGCGCAGCGGCTGTCGGCGCGCTCGACGCATGGTTCTACCGCAACTGGGACGCGAATCCTGACGGGGTCAGCTACCTCGACATGGCGCGCGCATTTGCCACGGATGGCATCGGCGCGCTGATCAACGGGTACTGGAGTCCGCTGTATCCCGGACTGCTCGGCGTCGCCATGAAGTTCACGGGCGCCGACCCGGCGACGAACTACCTCACGGCGCGCGCCGTGGGATTCGTCGTGTACATGCTCGCGGCGCTCGCCTGGTTCCGCCTCGTGCGCGTCACGCTCGCCGAGACGGAATGGCCGCAGGGTACGGTGCGCCACGCGCCGGCCGTGGCGATCGCGATCGCGTGGGCACTGTTCTTCATGCTCGTGTCGCAGGCGACCGGCCTCCACCTCATGACGCCGGACATCGGCGTCGCGGCCGTGGTCTTCGTCGCCGTGGGTGAACTGATCGCGCTGCACCGTTTCGGCCTGGGCCAAGCGCACTGGCTCCGGCTCGGCACGCTGCTGGGGCTTGGCTACTGGTGGAAGGCGATCCTCTTCCCTGTGGCCGGCGTGATCCTGCTCGCCGCCACGGCGATGGCGTGGCGACCGCGAGACGCATGGCGCGACCCGCTGCTTTCGTGGGCCGTGTTCGCCGCGCTCGCGGTATCGCTGATGATCCCGCTCAGCCGACACACGGGGCGCGTCACGTTCGGCGAGACCGGACGCCTGAACCAGCTCTGGTACGTGAACCGCGCGCCAATGGTCGAGTGGCTGTGCATGTCGAGCACCGGCAACCTGCAGAACCCGCGGGCCGGCGTCGCACGCGCAGAACCGGTGTTGACCGAGCAGCCGCTGCTGTGCGGCACGGATGAGACCACGCCGTGGGCGACGCTGCCGATCTGGTACGATCCGTCGCCGTGGTACCGCGACTCGCGCGAATACCTCGATCTCGGCGAGACCGCGCGGGCGATCGTACGCAACGCGGAGTATGTGCGTGAGGCGATGGTGATCTGGGCGCCGCTGACGGGCGTCGCCCTGCTGCTGCTCGGCGCCGCAATGCTCGCCGCCGGAGTCACTGCGCTCAGGACACGGCGCGACAGCGCCGCTATTGGACTCTTCGAGCCCGCACTCATTGCCATGGTCGGCGGCATCCCGATCCTCGAGTACTTGCTCGTGTACGTGGAGCTGCGGCACGTGGTCCCGTTCATCCTGTGTATTGCGGTCGCGGCGCTGCTGACGCTGCCGCGACTCGGCGCGCGTGCGCGCAACGGCGTGTTGCTGGCGGCTGCCGCGCTGATCGCGGCAGATACGGCGTATCGCATCGGCACGCAACAACGCGTCGAGGCGGCGATCACCGTGCACGAGTGGCGCGGCCTGTCGCGACCGAAGCAACGCTCGGAAGTCGTCGCCAACGGACTCCGCGGCGCCGGGCTCGGCGACGGCGACCGCGTAGCCGCGGTCAACGCGTACTGGAACCCGGAGTGGGCGCAGCGCGCGGGGCTGCGCATTCGTGCCTACACGCCGGTGCTGACCTACCCGATTGATCGCATTGTCGCATCGCTGACGGACCCCTGCGAGTTCGCGCGCGTGGCCGACTTGCTCAGGCAGCGCGAGATCCGCGCGATCGTGGCGAAGGAAGCGCCGGCCTACCCGTTGCCGGCGCACTTCAGGCGCATCGAGGACACCGGGTTCGCGGTAGCCACGCTCGACGGCGCGGGCCTGCCGCCAACCTGCGCCGCGCCTACTCGATCGTCTTCCGGAACCGGCGGACGCTGATCGCGATCAGCAGCATCGCGATCCCGACCAGCGTAACGGTCGGTTCCCAGACATCCGCCAGTGACACGCCCTTGAGCAGGATGCCGCGCAGCACCTTCAGGAAATACGTCAGCGGCAACGCGAGCCCGATCCACTGCGCGGGGTCCGGCATCGCGACGCGCGGGAAGATGTACCCCGAGAGCAGGATGTTCGGCAGCATGAAGAAGAACGACAGCTGCATCGCCTGCGCCTGGCTCTTCGCGACGGTGGAAATCAAGAGTCCCACGCCGAGGCTCGCCACCATGAACGGGATCGCCATGGCGTAGAGCATGGGAAGGCTGCCGACGATCGGCACCTTGAAGATCAGTACGCCGAGCCCGAGTACGACACTCATCTGGACGTAGCCGACCAGCACGAACGGAATGAGCTTGCCGAGCATCAGTGACGTCTTGCCGATCGGCGTGACCACGAGTTGTTCCAGCGTTCCGCGCTCGCGCTCGCGGACAATCGCGGTACTCGTGATCAGTGTCAGCGTGATGGTGAGCAGGACGCCGATCACGCCGGGCACGATGAAGATCGCGCTGCGCTGTGCCGGGTTGAACCACGGTCGCACGCGCATCTCGATCGGCGGCGCGGCGCCCGCTTGCTCGGTCATGATCTGCGTCGAGAGCGCGGCGGCAGCGAGCTGGGCCCCCGACATCGCGGCGCCACTGGCCTGCGGGTCGGCGGCATCCACGATCATCTGCGCCGTCGCCGTGCGACCGGCGCGAAGGTCGCGCGCGTAATCGGCCGGGATCACGAGCCCCGCGGCGGCGCGCGCGGCGAGGATTTCGTTCCGGAGCGCGTGGCGGTCCGCCACGTCGCCCACGATGCGGAAGTTGCCCGTGTTCCCGATCGTCGCGATCAGGCGCCGGCTGTCCGACGTCCGCGACTCGTCGAGCACGACCGTGGGCAGGTGGCGCACGTCGGTCTGGATCGCGTACCCGAACAAGACCAGCTGCACCGCCGGGAGGCCCGTCATCATGATCAGGGTCAGCCGGTCCCGCCGCATCTGGATGAACTCCTTCCAGAGCATGGGCCAGAATCGCGAGCGCCGGAGACGGGCGATCAGGCTCACGTGGCGGCGCCTGCGATGGTGCCCGCGATGGCGCCTTCGTCGCGCCGCTGCAACTCGATGAACACGTCCTCGATGGTTGGTTGCCCGAACTGCGCTGTGATCTCGGCCGTGGTGCCGATCCCGATCAGCTTGCCCCGCGACAGGAAGGCGAGCCGCTGGCATCGCTCGGCTTCGTCCATGTAGTGCGTGGTGACAAGGATCGTCGTGCCGCGCCCGGCGAGCACGTAGATGGAACGCCAGAACTCGCGCCGCGCGGCGGGATCAACGCCCGCGGTCGGCTCGTCGAGGAAGAGCATCTCCGGCGTGTGCGCCGTGGCGCAGGCGAGTGCGAGGCGTTGCTTCCACCCTCCCGAGAGCGTGCCGGCCAGCTGGTTCCAGCGCTCCGTGAGCCCGAGCTGGGACGCATGCTCGGCGAGCCGTTCGGTGCGCGCGCGGCCGTGCAGGCCGTACACGGTGGCGTAGAAGCGCAGGTTCTCGGCGACCGTGAGGTCGTCGTACAGCCCGTAGCGCTGCGACATGTACCCGATGCGCTCGCGGACGCGTTCGCTCTGGCTCGCGACGTCGTACCCGACCACCGACGCGCTCCCACCGGTCGGCGCCATCAGCCCGCAGAGCATGCGGATCGTGGTCGTCTTGCCCGAACCGTTCGGGCCCAGCAGGCCGAAGACCTCGCCGCGATTGATGGTGAGATCGAGCGAGTGGACGGCGACGCGCGGGCCGAACTCCTTCTCGAGCGCGCGTGTCTCGACTGCCGCCGCGGTGGACACCGCGGCCCTATGCGTCACGGCTTCGGCGCGGGGGCGACGGTTACGCCAGCGTCACCCGGTTCGATGTGCACGGTGATCGGGAGCCCCGCCTTGAGCATGCCCGTCGAGTCGGCGAACTCGACGCGAACGGCAAAGAGCAGGTCCGCGCGCTCGCGTTCGGTCAGCGCGACGCGCGGCGTGAACTCCGCGCGCGTCGCGATGGAGGCCACGCGGCCGGCGAACTCGCGGTCGGGATACGCGTCGAGCACGGCATGCACGGTGCGGCCCGGCGCGATGCGCGAGACGACCTCCTGCCCGACAAACACGCGCACCCACTGGTGCGCGGTCTCGCCGATCGTCACGGCGGCGCGACCCGCGCCGATGACTTCGCCCGGCTCCACGTTTCGCGTCATCACGACGCCCGCGACCGGCGCCAGGAGGACGAGGTCGCGCGCGGCCGCCCGTACGGCCTCGGCGGCCGCGGACGCACCGTCCGCCTCGGCGCGGGCACCCTGCAGTCGTTCCGTACGCGCCCCGGCGCGAAGGAGGGCCAGCGCCGCCGACGCGGCATCACGCCGGCGCGCCGCAGCGGTCGCGAGCGATTGGGCGTTGTCGAACTGCTGCGCACTCACGACCTGCCGGTCCGCCAATGCCCGTAAGCGCTCGGCATCCCGCGTGGCGCGTGCCGCCTCGGTTTCAGCGGCGGCAAGCTCGGCTTCGGCACGGCGGAGTTCCTCGGCCCGCGCGCCTTGCTCCAGTTCGAGGACCGCGGCGCGTGCCGCGCGCGAACGGGCGAGCCGCTGGTCCGTCTCGGCTGCGAGGGTGGGCTGCGTGAGCACCGCGATCGTGTCGCCGGCGCGCACCGTGGCGCCCTCGTCCACCAGCACCCGCGCCACGCGGCCGGGTACGGTCGCGCTCACAGCGACTTCGCGGATTTCCAGGGTCCCGGTCGCTTCGATGGAATCCGTTGGCGCCGCCCGGCAGGCCGCGAGGGCGGCGACGGCCAGGCCGATGGGTACGGACTTTCGCATGCCTAAAGGTAGATTGTCGGATACCCACCTGCTCACTCGAGAGACCATGACCGCCCAATCCTATTCGAGTCACCGACGCTTCTTCCCGATGTATCACTTCGTGGCGCTCCCACTGCTCACCGCCAACTTCGTCGTCGCGTGGCGTCACGCCTCGGCGATCGGCGGACGCAATGCCTGGTGGGGGGTCGTGCTGGCCATCACGCTCGTCATCCTGGCGGTTGCGGCGCGGGTGATGGCGCTCCGGGTGCAGGATCGCGTCATCCGGCTCGAGATGCGGCTCCGGCTCCGTGAGGTGCTCCCGGCCGCGCTGGCCGCCCGGATGAATGAGCTCACGCCACGGCAACTCGTTGGGCTGCGCTTCGCCGGCGATGCGGAACTCCCGAAGCTCGTCGAGCGCTGCCTCTCCGGCGAGCTCACGGGCAGCGACCAGGTCAAGAAGGAGATCAAGGACTGGCAGGCGGACTGGCTGCGCGCATGAGCGACGCCACTGGCAGCCCGGCGCCGAGCGCCGCCGCGGCGGCAACCGGGGTCGTCATCAAGGTGCGCAAGAACGGCTCGCTCCTGGTCACCGGCGAGTTCCAGCTGATTGACCACGAAGGGCGCGAGATCGCGCGCCCGGTCGGCAAGCCCAACGTGTCACTCTGCCGCTGCGGTCACTCGGCACGCAAGCCGTTCTGCGACTCGGCCCACAAGGCCTGTGGGTTCGTGGATCCGCCGGACGCGCCCGTGGCGAGTCCAACGCCGGTACCGGACGGGACGACTCCGTGAACCCGGGCTGCTCGATCGTCATTCCCTGCCGCGATGAAGCGGCCACGGTCGGCGCGGTGTTGTCCGACCTGCAAGCGGCGTTCGCCGGGCGGACCGACGTCGAGGGCTTCGCGGTGCCGCTCTCAGTCGCGGTGGTCAGCTTGTTCACGCTCACCACGGCGCTGTTCGTCCCACTTGGCGCGCAACTCGGCGACGCGATGGCCGGGTGGCGCGCGCTGCCGGCGTATGCGGCGGATCTCGGCGGCAGCCTGCTCGGCGTGATCTCGTTTGCCGTCATGAGTCAGTGGTCGCTCCCTCCGGTGGCGTGGTTCGCGATCGCCGGTGCCGGGTGGGCCGTGCTGGTCTGGCGCCAACGCCGGCTCCTGATCGCGTCATCAGCCGCGTGGGTGGTCGCAATCGGTATCACGAGTTGGCTCGGAAGTCGCGAGCACGACCGCTGGTCGCCGTACTACCGGATCACGGTCGCACCGGGCGAACTGCCGGGATCGTCGGTCGTCTCGGTGAACAGAGCGCTCCACCAGGTGATGCTCGATTTCTCGCGTGCGGCGGAATCGGAGGCGCTGGCGCGCCAGAAGGCCGCGTACGAACGCCCGTATCAACTGGTCAAGCGCCTCGACACCGTGCTCGTGGTCGGGGCCGGTACGGGGAATGACCTGGCCATCCTGCTTGCGCTCGGCGCCAAACACATTGACGCGGTCGAGATTGACCCCACGATCGCCGAGATCGGCCGCGCCTCGCATCCGCTCCGGCCGTACAATGACCCGCGTGTGCACCTCACCGTGACCGACGCGCGCGCGTTCCTGCGTGCGCCGCCGCGCAAGTACGATGTGATCACGTTCGGCACGCTCGACAGCCAGACGCTGCTCGGCGGGATGAGTTCCGCCCGGCTCGACAACTACGTGTACACGCAGGAGTCGCTGCGCTCGGCGCACGACGCGCTCGCACCGGACGGCTCGCTGGTCATGTATCACCTGTCGGGCCGCTGGTTCATCTCGGCGCGCCTGTTCCAGAACATCGAAGCGGCGTTCGGCGCCGCGCCGCACACGTTCATCGGCGACGACTGGCTCTTCAACTACACGTTTGTCGCGGGCGCCGGAGCGGCCGGCGCACCGGCGGTCGCGCCCGACGACCCCCTCCGCATGCAGCTGCGACTCGCCACGGACGACTGGCCGTTCCCGTACCTGCGGAGCCAGCGGCTTCCCGCGCACTACACCGTCGTGCTCGCCGCGGTCCTGGTGCTCGGCGCCGTCTTCGTGACACTGGGGGCCGGACGTGAGGGCATGCGTTCGCCGAACTGGCCGCTGTTCTTCGTCGGGGCGGGGTTCCTGCTGCTGGAGACGAAGGGCATCACGACGCTGTCCTTGCTGTTCGGGTCCACGTGGTCGGTAAACGCCGCCGTAATTGCCTCGATTCTCGCCGTCGCCCTGTTCGCCGCCGTGTGGACCGACCGCCGGCGCGCGCCGTCGCTGCCGCTCGCGCTCGGGACGCTCGCCGGCCTGCTGGCGCTCTCCGCGCTCCTCCCGCCGGCGCAGCTGGTTGCGATGTCGCCGGTGCTGCGCTGGCTCGTGGCCGGGCTCTATGTCGGGCTGCCCATCCTGTTCGCGTCGTTCATCTTCTCGGCGAGCTACGCGGCGCAGCGCAATCCGACGAGTGCGCTGGCGTTCAACATCCTTGGTGCCGTCGCCGGCGGAGTACTCGAGTACGCCTCGATGGCCCTCGGACTGAGCGCGCTCAACTGGCTGGCGCTGGCGCTGTACGCGGCTGCGGTCGTGATGCTGCGCCGGGAGCAGGCGGCCGGCGGCGCTGCCTCGCCGGCGCCGATAACGGCCTAGGCGCCGAGCAGTTGCTTGTGCCAGGTGGCGGACGCCGCCCGCTCGAACTCGCGGCGGTAGCCGCCGGCGGTCGTCACCGTCGTGTCGAACACGTGGGTCGAGGTGTCCACCTCGCGCCGCGCACCCATGGCACCGAACTCCTGTTGGGTCACGCAGTGCACGAACCCGTGCGCATCGCGAAAGAACACGCGGCCACCGGCGACGAGTGTCGTGCCTACGGCTTTTTCCAGGCCCTGCAGCGTCCGGTACAGCCCGTCAATCGAGCATCCGGATGCGCCTTCGGTGCGCTGGTCCACGCCGATCGCGAGGAACCGATCGTCGCGCCAGTCGCGCGCACACGAGAGCGGGTGCCCGTGCGCCTTCCACTGAAAGAGGAACCCGTCCACCGCGGCGAGCAGTTTCTTGGCGTCCACCTCGTCAACCGGGGCTGAAGCGGCAAAGACCCACACGCGGGCGTCGTCGGGAAGCGTTTCGAAGTTCACCATCGGCATATCTGGCTCTCACGTTGAATCTGGGGCACTGCGTCGCGGCCTACTGTCGCGAAAATTAGCGGTCCGGTCAGCCAAACGAACTGTCGAAAAGGGTGACACCTAAGGCTGTGACGGGACTCGAGTCTCGCACGTCGTTTCGTCGGCGCGTCGTGCGTCACTATGTTGTTCACTGCCACGTTTCATGACTCCCGGCGGACCTACCATGATCGAGCTGTCCTTCGCACCCTCCGCAAAGCCGTTGCGCAGTTTCCCGGTCCGCCCGACGGGCGCCCGGTGCGCACTCCGCGCGCCGCTATTCACCGTACTCGTCGCCGCGTTTCTCGCGGCGCCTGTCACGCCGTCTGGCGCGCGCGCAAGGAGCGCCCGCAGGCCAGGCGAAGACGGCGCCGTTCTCGACGCTCTTCATTGGCGTCGGCACGCTGCTCGTTGACGTCTCGCGGCTCAACCCGCATTTCGAGCGCACCGACCTGGCCACCGCGGCAAGGCCCGGCTTCTACACGCTCTCCAACGACGGCTATTCGGTCGGCATCGGCGGCTACGGCCCCGTGTACAACCGCCTGGTGCTGGGCGGTGAGTTCCACGCGGCGGATATCGGCTCCGAATCGAGTCCGTCCGGGAAAACGAACGAACTTCGAACGTCGTTCTTCATGGCGACCGCCGGCTATGTCGCGCTTGCGGCGTGGAAGGTCAACGTGATCCCGTATGTGGGTATCGGGCCCGGCAGCGCTACGCTGACATTGAAGAGTCGCGGGGGCGGTGCGTCCCTGCCCACGACGCAGGATCCCACGTTCGACGAAGTGATCGCTGCGCCAGGCGCCCTCAGCAAGATGACCGGATCGTACGTGATCGTGCAGCCAGGACTCGCGGTTGACGTGTTCCTGCCGCGCGACAAGACCAGTTCGCTCGCGCTCACGCTCGGAATTCGCTTCTCGAGCCCGCTGTCGCCTAACCGCACGAAGTGGAAGTACGAAGGCCGTGAAGTGTTCGGCGGCCCCGACCTCGGCCCGGTCGGCGGCAACGTCCGCGTCGTCATGGGGATCGGCGGGTTCCGGCTCGCCGGGCGCTGAGCGTCGCCTGAGCCGCGGCGCGCGCGTGGCGGCGGGACGCGCGCCTTACGCTGTTGCCGCGGCCAGCACCTGCTTCACGCCCGCCAGCATCGCGTCGCGCGTGAACTGACGTAGCGCATTCGCGCGGCCGGCCGCCGCGACCCGGGCCGACAGCGCGCGATCGGCAAGCACCATCCGCAGCGCGGCGGCGAGCGCCGCCGCATCGCCCGGCCTGGTCAGCCAGCCCGTCTCGCCGTTTGCGATCAGTTCGCGCACGCCCCCGGCATCGGAGGCGATCACGGGACGTTCGGCGAGCATGCCTTCCACCACCACGCGACCGAACGGTTCGGGGAATACGGAGGAATGCACGACGACATCCGCCGCATCCAGCAGTGCGGGGATATCGTCGCGATGCCCAAGGAAGTGCGCCCGGTCCGCGACAGCGTAGCGGCTCGCCAGCTCACGGAGCTCTCGCGCGAATGCATCCTCGCCGAACAACGCGGCACCCACGAATGCCGCATGCAGCCCCGGCACGTGGGTGAGGGCCTGCACCAGCACCTGCTGCCCTTTCCATGGGTGCAGCCGCCCGACATGCACGGCGAGCGGTGCGGACGCGGGAACGCCGAGCGTCCGACGCAGGGCGGCGCGTGCATCGGGCGCCTGTGACGGGAATCCGGACGGCTCGATGCCATTGTGCACGACTTGGACCAGTCGCCGCTCACCACCCGCGGCGACGAACGCATCCGCGGTAGCCTGGGAGTTGGCGATCACCGCCTTCGCCCGGCGATTGGCGAGCAGCGTGGCGACGCGCGAGTTCACGCGGCCGAAATGCGGGGGACCGAGGATGTCGCGCAGGTGCCAGACCAGGGCGCAACGGAGCGGGGCGAGGGCCGCGACCACGAACGCCTTCTGGGTATTCGCGTACACGACGTCGAAGTCGCGCGCGCTGGCGGCCAGCCGCTGGGCGGCCGTCCACATGTCCACCAGCGCGCCAGGCGAAGGCGCGAGCGATTGCTTCCGTACGCGCCGTGCGGCATCGCCCAGCGGGTCCACGCGGACCGCAACGCCAGCCGACTCGAGCTTGGCGCGAAACGGCCCGTCCGCGAGCAGGAGCACGGTACACGACTCACCCATGGACACGGCGATGTCGAACAACGACAGCTCAGCGCCGCCGAGGACGCCCGCATGATCCACGAGCAGCACGCGAGGGGCGCGGCTCACGCGCTGCCCCGGAGCGCATCCGAGTACACCTGCCGTACGCGAGCAGCGATGACCGGCCAATCGTAGTGAACTCGCGCGAACTCCGCGCACGCAGCCGCGCTGGGTTCTCCGCAAGCAGGAGCGTGGCCTGCTCCGCGAACCCCGCCTCGAGCAACAGCGCCGCGAATCGCGCCGTGGACGGCTCACCACGCGCGTGGTAGTCACTGCAGGCGAACGATGCGAGCCCTTCGCCGAGGATCTCCAGGATGCGCGCCTGGGCCGTGCGCCCGTACTCGCCGAGAAGCGAACCGGTGTTCACCTGTAACAACGCCCCAGCCGCCATGAACTCGCGCAACTGTTGCATGGACTGGAGGTTGCGATAGCGCTCGGGATGCGCGAGCACGGGGATCCATCCGTTCGCCGCGATGAAGCGGAATGCCGACACGGCGTTCACCGGCGGGACCTGCAGTCCCGCGAACTCGACGAGCACGAATCGCGTACCCGCCAGCCGGATTCGCGCATCCGAAAGATCGGGATCCGGTACGTTGAGCATGACCTCGGCTCCGCGGAACACGCGTGCCGTTGGTGCACTGGAGCCCGCAAAAAGTGCGGGCAACGGGTGCTCGGCGGCGGCGGCAGCTGCGACTCGCTCGAGTTTCTCCCAGCCCGCATCGAGTTCCGCGAGTCGCGCGGCCAGCCGCTCCGGCTGCAGCGTCAGCCCGCCGTTGAAATGCGGCGTGGTGATGACGTCGTACACACCCTGCTGCCGGAACGCCGCCAAGGCGCCGGCACTGAATTCCTCGTCCCGCGCGCCGTCATCCACGCCGGGAATCAGGTGGTTGTGAAAGTCCGTGTACCCGCGAGGAGCGGTGCCCGGCGCGGTCATGCGCTGCCGGGCGGGCTGATCGCCGCGGAAAGTGCGGTCGCGATCTCGGCGCACGAGTGCCGAAAGCCGAGGGCTGACAACCGCACTGACCGCACGCGCTGGCTGACCAGCAGTGTTTCCGAGGCCATCTGGCCGAACGCGAGCCGCAGTGCGAGCGCCGGCGCGGGAATCACCGCCGGCCGACGCACCGCGCGCGCGAGCGCAGCCGTGAAATCCGCGTTCCGGATGGGCTCAGGTGCGACCGCATTGATGACGCCGGTCCAGGATGGTTCCATGAGCGCGGAATGTACGACCCGAACCAGGTCGGACAGCGCGATCCACGACATCCACTGCCGCCCGTTTCCAAGCGGCCCGCCGAGGCCGAGGATGAACGGCAGCCGCATCTTCGCGAGCACGCCACCGCCCGAGCCCAGTACGAGCCCCGTGCGCAG
>VGVM01000053.1 GCA_016874035.1 Gemmatimonadota bacterium | reverse complement strand
GCCGCCACGACCACCACTCGCAATCACCGTGGCCGTCAGCCCGTGGTACTGCTCGCTCCAGTTCTGGTTGTAGATGTTGTTGTCGTGGTTTCCGGAACTGGACACGCCAACCTTGAAGAAATCGTTGTACGGCGGCTGCAGCAGCGCGGCGGCGGTGAGGAACCCGCCACCCGAGTGCCCGAAGATCCCCACCTTCTCGATGTCAATCCACTTGTGACGCGCGGCCAGCTGCTCGATGCCGGCTTTCTTATCCGCCAGCGCGTAGTCCCGCATGTTGAAATAACTGAAGCTCTGGTACGCGTTCGACCGCAGCGGGTTACCGCCGCGATTGCCGATCTGGATCACGATGAACCCAAGCTGCGCGAGCTGCTGCGGCACGCCGCCCGCGCCGAACGGGATGTTCACCGATTCCGTCTGCGGCCCGGGGTACACGTGCGCGATGATCGGGTACTTCTTCGTGGAATCAAAATCGAACGGCTTCCACATGTTGCCGTAGATGTCCGTGGTGCCGTCGGCCGCCTTCACCAGGAACTGTTCCGGCGGGCGCCAGCCAAGCTGCTTGAGGCCGGAGATGTCGGCCTCCTCGAGGTCCATGACATGCTTGCCGAGCGCGTCGCGCAGCACGGCCTTCGGCGCCTGCTCGATACGCGAGAAGTTGTCCACCATCCACTTCTTGCTCGGGCTGAGCGATGCGCCGTGGTTGGAGTTGCCCGGATCGAGCAGCGTGAACCCGGTGCCGTCGCCGTTGACGCGATACGTGTGGCGGTAATACACGTTTTCGCCCGGCTCGCGCCCGACACCTGAGACAAACACGGTGCCTACGATCGTATCAATGTCCACGATCTGGTCCGCGCGCCACGCGCCTTCGGTGAGCGGCTTCTTGTAGGTGCCGTTGTGGTCGTAGAGGTAGTAGTGGCCCCAGCCGGTCTTCTCCGACCACCAGATCAGGTCGCCGCCGGTCTTCACGTACCGCACCTGCGTCGGCTCGAGGTTCGCGTTCTCGACTGACTCGCTGATCATCGAGCGCACGGCGCCGTTGGCGAGCGTGACCTCGATGAGCTCCAGGTTGCGCTGCGGGCGGTCGCGCCGCACCAGCCGGAGTTTGTCCGCACCGGTGGTCCAGTGGATGTTGAACAGCCGTTGGTCGCGCCACTTCTTCACGTTCACGGCCTTCACGGCCGCGTCGCCCTTGTGCCACGTGTAGAGTTCCTGCTTCGCGACCTCCTCCTCGCCCGGCATCGCGTAGGTGTACGAACTCAGGGTCGGCCGGGGGTTCGAGAGCACGTTGACCAGGTACAGTTCCTTCACCTCGCGCTGGTCGTTACGCGTGATGTAGAAGCCGCGGGAATCGGGCGACCACGTTACTGCCGCGCGCACGCGCGGATCGCGGTTGTTCGCACCGCCGCGCCCGCCGCCGCCCTGGTTCTCCGTCGTATCCTGCGCCTGCGTGGTGTCCCGGAACCCGAACGAACGATTCCGTACGCCATCGGTCGAAATCTTGACGGTGTCCGTCTTGCCCTTCTCGACCAGGTACAGGTTGTGGTCGCGCGCGAAGACGAACATCGTGCTGTCGGGCGACCAGTTGCGGAAGTCGCTGCCACCGGCAACCCCGCCGCCGAACCCAAGCGCGCCGCCGCGCCCGCCGCCGCCGCCCTGCTCGCGCTCCTCGTCGGCGATCACCGAGTCCGCGGGGACCGGGCGTCCCAGCTTTGTCAGCGTTTCCGTGGTGACGTTCCATTCATACCGCGCGCCCAGCGACCCGGTGTCGAACTGGAAGCGGAAGCGCTTGTGGTCCTTGGTCCACACGATGTTCGTGAACGGCAGCGCCGTCGCGTCGTAGGGCTTCTTGTGCAGGGTGGCCAGCTGGGCGGCGAGCTTCGCATGGTCGAACAGCGGTTTCTTCACCTTCAGCGCGGGCACGACCAGCGTGAACTGCGAGCCGTCCTTATTGCGCCAGTTGTACCACATGGAATCGGACTTGCCGATCCACCGCGCGCCGAGGTTGGTGCTGTACGTCACGCGATTGACGGATTGCGTGTTGAACTTCTCGGCGAGCTCCCAGTTGGCCCGCGGGGTGCTTGCTCGGCCGGCCGCGTCGCGCTGGGCGGATGCCGGCGCCGCGGACACGGCAGCCAGGACAAGGGTGGCGCCAGCCACGGGGACGAGACGGCGCGCAAGGGTAGGGGTCATGACGGCTCCTCTGGTCGTGCTGGGTTGGGGACGAACCAAGGGAAAAGATGCTGCCGCGCCGAGCGCGGCGCCACAGTCGGCCGTTCAGCTCGAGTAGTACGCCGCGTTCTCGTCGATGTAGCCCTGCGTGAGATCGCATCCGAACGCGGTCGCCGCGCCGTCGCCAACACCAAGCGCGATCTCGATGTCAATCACCTCCGCGCCCAGTGCGGCACGCACCATGTCGTCTTCGAATGATGCTCGCACACCGCGCGCGACCACCTGGTGCCCATTGATCCACGCGTCCGTCCGCTCACGCGCGATCGTCACCTCGAAGCACTTGCCGATCGCCATGAGCAAGCGACCCACGTTGGGGTCCGCGCCCGCGACCATCGTCTTCACCAGCGGCGAGTTCACCACCGACTTGGCGATCGCGCGCGCCTGGTCTCGCGACGCTGCCCCGCGCACGGCGACCCGGATCAGGTGATCCGCGCCTTCGCCGTCCCGCGCAATGGTCTCGGCCATGCGAATGCAGCCGGCGGTCAGCACACGCTCGAACTGCGCCGCGTCCACCACGCCGCCATGACCGCTGGCGAGGATCGCGCAGGTATCGGACGTGCTGGTGTCCGTGTCCACCGACAGCATGTTGAACGACACATCCACGGCGCGCCGCAGCATCGCATCGAGCGCCGGCGGATCGAACGCTGCGTCCGTGAAGATGTAGACGAGCATCGTCGCCATGTTCGGCTCGATCATGCCTGCGCCTTTCGCGACCCAGGTGATCGTGGCTGCGCCCGCTTTCGCGGACTGCACCTTGGGGTGCGTGTCGGTCGTCATGATGCCCAGCGCACCGGGCATTGGGTCACCCTGCAACTCGGCGGCCATGCCGCGGATGCCGCTCTCGATCTTCTCGATCGGCAGCGGCACGCCGATCACGCCGGTCGAGCTCACGAGGATCCGATCCGGCGTCGTGCCCACCTCGGTGGCCGCGGCGGCCGCCATGCGACGGGCGTTCTCGAGGCCGGCCGCGCCTGTGGCGACATTGCTCACCTTGCTGTTGACTACGACCGCGCGGAGTCGCCCCGCGCGCATCGTCTCGCGTCCGAGCGTGATCGGGGCGCCGGGAAACTGGTTCCGCGTGAAGACGGCCGCCGCCGCGCAGTCCACATCCGCGACGAACAGGGTCAGGTCGCGGGCCTCGGGCTTGAGCCCGACGTTGCGGCTCGCGCAGCGGAAGCCGCGCGGCAGGACAGGAGGCGAATCGAATTGCATTGTGCGAGCGCAAAAAAGTAATGTAGAGCGCGCTCAGTCACCCTCCTTTCCGGATTTCCACATGACTCACATCGGACGGTTGGTCGCCATTCTCCCGCTGCTCCTGCCGGCGGTTGCCGATTCCCAGGCGGCGACTCAAGCCGCAGGTCAGGCCGCTGGCCAGGGTGGCCGCGGCGCGTGGGACGTCACGCTCGCGCGCGGCAAGACGCGCGACATCGCGTTCACGACCAGCGAAGGCACCTGGACGTCCGTTGACCAGTCTCCCGACGGCCGGTGGATCACGTTCGACCTGCTCGGCCATGTCTATCGCATGCCTTCGGGCGGAGGTGCGGCCGAAGCGCTGACACAGAACTCCGGTGTCGCGCTGAACTTCCAGCCGCGCATCTCACCCGATGGGCGCACGATCGCCTTCATCACGGACCGCCGCGGCCAGTACAACCTCTGGGTCATGAATGCCGATGGCACGAACCCGCGAGCCGTCTTCAGCGACCTCAACGCGACCGCCGTTGAGCCGACGTGGACCGCCGACGGCAACTACATCGTGGTCCGGCGCGGCGGTCGTGGCGGGGGCGATGGGGCGGCACCAGCCGGCGGACTCTGGATGTACCACAAGGACGGGGGCCAAGGTGTGCCGCTCGTGACCGGTGCGGGCGGTCGCGGCGCCGGTGCGGGCGGGAACGGCCCGCCGTCGTGGCCGAGCGTGTCTGCCGACGGGAAGTACCTGTACTACCAGGTCACGATGAGTGTCGAGACGAACCAGTTCGTCGCGGGTTCGTTGCAGCTCCGGCGTTTTGAGTTCAAGACCGGCGAGACGGTGGATATCACCGCGGGTGAGAGCAGCGGCGCCGCGGCCGGACGCTTCTCGTCAGGCGGCGCGGCCGCGCCGGAGATCTCGCCCGATGGCCGCTGGCTCGCGTTTGCGCGCCAGATCCCCGACGGCCTGCTCGAATACAAGGGCCACAAGTACGGGCCGCGCACGTCGCTCTGGCTGCGCGACCTCAGGACGGGGGCCGAGCGCATGGTCATGGACCCGATCGAGCCACTTGTTCCGTCGGGCGGCAAGGTCCTCGGTGTGCTTCCACGATACAAATGGGCGAGCGACGGCAAGAGCATCCTGATCATGCAGGGCGGGAAGATCCGCCGGCTCGATATCGCGACCCGCGCCGTCAGCACGATCGAATACACGGCGCCGGTCAACCGCACGATCAGCGAGATGGCGCGAAAGGAGTTCCGTATCAGCGACGGTCCGGTGGCGGCGAAGTTCTTCCGCTGGCCAAGCTCGTCGCCCGACGGACGCACGATCGCGTTCCAGGTGGTCGGGCGCGTCTATACGCAGCAGGGAGCAACGGGCGCGCCGCGGCGACTGACCGGCGCCACCTTCCAGCCGCTCGAATACGCGCCGACCTGGAGTCCGGACGGCCGGCAGATCGCGTTCGTGACGTGGGACGATACCGGCCGCGGACACGTCTGGCGCGTCGCGGCCGCCGGCGGCATGCCGACTCGCGTGACGGCCGAACCCGGTGACTATGTGGACCCAGTGTGGAGTCCGGACGGCCGGACGATCTCCGTCGCGCGCGGCGAGGGCGCAACGGCCCGGGGCCGCACGCTCACGCACAACGCGTGGTACGACCTCGTCGCGCTGGATGCGCAATCGGCCGCAGGCGACACGGGCCGCGTGTTGGCGACGATCCTCAGGCCGAGCGGCGCCGCGATCGGTGGCGAGGCGCGGCGGCAGCTGGTGCGGCCGTCCTATGGTCCGGAAGGCCGCGTGTTCTGGATTGACGAGAAGGCGGCGACCGGCGGCGGGCGCGGCGGCACGGCGCTGATGTCCGTGAAGGCGGACGGATCGGACAAGCAGGAGCACCTGTCGTTCCCGGCGGCGGACGAGATCGTGCCCTCGCCCACGGGCTCGCACGTGGCGTTCCAGGAGGGCGACAACGTGTACGTCGCCCCGATGGCGTGGGGCGGGATCGGCGGCGAAGTACAGCGAGTCGAAAAGCGGCGCGGGCAGTTCCCGGTTACGCAGCTCACGCGCGACGGGGGCTTGTTCCCGCGCTGGCGCGACGCGAACACGCTCGAGTACGGCAGCGGCGAACGCTTCTACGTGCATCACCTCGAGACCGGGCGCACGGACACGGTCAAGCTCTCGCTCGCCGTGCCGCGCGATATCGCCAAGGGCTCGATCGCCCTCACGAACGCGCGTATTGTCACGATGAACAAGCGCGAGGTCATCGAGCGCGGTACGGTCGTGGTGAAGGACGGGCGCATCAGCTGCGTCGGGCGCTGCGCGACCGCCGGCGTGGATCGCGTGGTCAACGCGGCCGGGAAGACGATCATCCCCGGGTTCGTGGACATGCACGCGCATCATTACCGCGAGTGGCGCGGCATGCGGCCGCGTCGGGATTACGAACAGGCGATCTACCTCGCATACGGCGTCACGACCACGCTCGACGTCTCGATGTACTCGCAGAACATGTTCCCGACGGCGGAGCTGATCGAGGCCGGCGAGATGATCGGGCCACGCGGGTTCTCCACGGGCGACAACATCACCGCCGGCGATGCGGCGCGCGCGAACGAGATCAACACGCCCGCCGACGCGCTCGCCATGGTGCGCAAGATGGCGGATTGGGGCGCCGTCTCGATCAAGCAGTACGCGCAGCCGCGCCGCGACCAACGGCAGTGGATGGCCGAAGCGTCGCGGACCGTGGGAATGAACGAGACGTCCGAGGGCGGTCACTTCATGGAGAACCTTGGGTTCATCATGGATGGGCAAACCGCGTGGGAGCACGCCTTCGGCGAGCTGCCGATGTACTCCGACGGCGCGAAGTTCCTCGGCAAGGCCGGCGCGACGTATTCGCCGACGCTCGTCGTGGGCGGGCCGCAGGGGTGGAACATCGAGTACTGGTTCCAGGAGAGCGATGTCTGGAAGGATCCCAAGCAGCGGCTCTGGTTCCCGTGGCGGATGCTCGTGCCGCAAACGCGCTATCGCTGGCAGCGGCCCGCAACGGATTACAACTACCCGCTCATCTCACAGGCCATGGCCGATATCATCGCCGAAGGCGGCTGGGGCGCGATGGGTTCGCACGGCGAGCAACACGGGATCGCGCCGCACTGGGAAGTGTGGATGGGCGCGAGCGCGCTCGGCAATCACGGGGCGCTCGAGGTCGCAACGCGCCACGGCGCGCGCTTCCTTGGCACCGAGCAGGACCTCGGCTCGATCGAAGTCGGCAAACTCGCGGACTTGATGGTGTTGAACAGGAATCCGCTGGAGAACATCCGGAGCACGACCGACATGCAGTACGTGATGAAGGCCGGCGTGCTCTATGATGGGATGTCGCTGGACCAGGTGTGGCCGAAACAGGTCCCGTTCGGGCCCAAGTACTGGGTGAACGACGACATGTGGCAGTCGAACGTCAAGAGGACCGATGCGTTCGATGTCAGGAAGGATACACTGACTGGGCGGGGAAACAGCGGAAGGAACAGATAACTGCGGATACGGCAACTGCTTTTTGGGGGAACTGCGAACTACGAACGGCGAACTACACCTGGACGAGGGCGTCGCGCGTCAGCGCGAAAAAAGCTGTTGTAGTTGCGGTTGTAGTTGCTGTTGTAGTTGCTGTTGTAGTTGCTGTTGTAGTTGCCGTTGCAGTTCCAAAGAATCTGCAGTTGCCGTTGTAGTTGCCGTTGCAGTTCCAAAGAATTTGCAGTTGCAGTGGCAGTATCAGCAGTTATCCGTCGTTTCCGCACGTTCCCTGCTACAGCAGTCGCAGTGATCGTCCGTTATCGCACCGGCCTTCTCGTCACACCCGGCGGCGCGGTATTGATGATCAATCTCCCCTGATCCTCCACACGGACGGCCGTCTTCGCCCCGCACTGATCACAAAACGTCACGTGCGGCGGGAACGCCGGCATGATCAGCAGTTCCCCACAGCACGGGCAGTGCACCTTCATCGGCTCGGCGGCCGCAAACGGGTCTTCCGGCGACACCGCAGCCGCCCCTCGCGCTGGGGACCGCGGCCCGGATGAGCCTTCACTGAGGGGCGCGACGCCCGGATTCCCGCGTGGAGGCGAGCTCGCACCGCCGGCCGGCGGACCGAGCGCAGCCAGCTGCTCCGGCGTCAGGGGCGGCAGGTCCAACGGCTTCCCGGGAATCGCGACCATCGCCTGCGTGGACCGCAGCTGCGGCGCGTTCACCGGTGCGGCGGGCACACTCGGCTTGAGCGGCAGCACCGGCGCGTTCGCCGAAAGCATCAGGGGCACGGTGGGCGTGCCGCCCTGCGGGGTCGTCGGACCATCGAGCTTCGGCTTCAGCGTGTTGAACAAGTACTGACGCTCGACCGGCGACATGGTCGCGAGCTGCTGCGAGGATACCAGCCCTTTTTGCAACGCTTCCTTGACCAGGTGCGGCGGTACCGAATCGGCCTGGATTGCTATGGATGCGCGCATACGACCTGTCCGTTCGGGGTCGAGGTCCTTCTTGACCGTCTTGCCAAGCCAACGCATCGCGAACGCGGCGACCAGCACGACGAAAACGGACGCGCCGACCCACATCATGAAGTTGGGTTCCGCCTTGGCCGGCGCTTGCGCCAGCGATGCGCCGACGGTGGCGAGGACGCCAGTCATCCGCGAAGAGTAGTGACTAAAAACGTGACGGTCAAACCGGGGCCGCGCCGAACCGTGCGGCGCTGCCCAAAGGAATCGCCCGGGCCATGGTTCCCGCCGTGATCTCCATCACGCCGCGCGGGAGGATCAGGAGCGCGTCCGCGCTCGACATCGACGTCAGCATGCCACTGCTCTGCGGGCCAGTGAGTCGCGCCTCGAAGACGCCGTCCTCGCCTTCGGACACACGCGCGCGGAGGTAATGCGTCAGTTCGACACCCACACGCACGTCCTCGGCGACGCGCACGGGGATCGCGCGGCGGTGGAACATCGTGTGCCCCCGCATCTTCCGGATCGCGGGGCGCGCGAACAGTTCGAACGTGACCATCGTGGAGACGGGGTTCCCCGGCAGTCCCAGCCACGGCATCGCCGGCGCGCCGCCCTGGGCCGCGAGGGCGCCGAACCCGATCGGGGCGCCGGGTCGCATGCGGACGCGCCAGAAGTCCAGCGTTGCGCCGAGCTCAGCGAGCACCTCGCGCACGTAGTCGAACTCGCCGACCGATATCCCGCCCGACGTAATCAGCAGGTCGCAGTCCGCCGAGCGCGCCAGGTGCTCGCGCAGCGAATCCCGCGTGTCGGCTGCGATGCCGAGGTTCACGGGCACACCGCCCGCCTCCCGGACCAGCTCATGCAGCGTCACACTGTTCGAGGACACGATCTTGCGTCCGGCGGCGACCTCGGAGAAATCGCCCGGCTCGATCAGCTCATCGCCGGATGAGAGAATCCCGACGCGGGGTTCGCGAAACACCGTCAGCGCCTCGGCGCCGATGGACGCCAGCACGCCGAGTTGGGCTGGCCCCAGCTCCGTGCCGGCGGCGACAGGCGACGCCCCCTCGGCGATGTCCTCGCCCCGCGGGCGCACGTTCTTCCCGGCGTCACGGGCATCGCGAATCTCGACCGCCGTGGTCCCCGCATCGGTGTCCTCGACGCGGACGACCGTGTCGGCCCCCTCGGGAACCGGCGCGCCGGTCATGATGCGGGTCGCCTCGCCCGGGCCGACCGAGCGAGTCGGAATCGCGCCGGCGGCGACCGTCTCGATCACGCGCAGCCGCGCAGGCAGCGCGGCAAGATCCGCGGCCCGCACGGCATAGCCGTCCATCGCGGAGTTACGCCAGGGCGGAAGCGCGACCGGCGACCGCACCGCCTCCGCCAACACGCGCCCCCGGGCGTCGGCACGCGCGATCCGCTCGGTGCCAAGCGGGGCGATCGCCCTGGTGACGCGTGCGATCGCATCGCGCACGTCGAGCGCCGTCGCGGTCATCGCGGCCCGCCTGTGCGGGCAGCTTCGGCGCGGTCGAGCGCCGCCGCGAGCGCCATGGCGCGCGTGAGGTCCTCCGGCGTGTTCACGTTCAGGAAGATGTCGTCCGGCTCGCCGAACGACGAGACGTCCACTACGACGCAGCGCGCGCGGTCGCGCATGGCTGCGGCGCGTGCCTCACCGCTGTCGAGCATGGCCTCCATGATCGGCAACGCGGTGGGTGCAAACCACGCGCACAGCGGCTCGAATCCCCACGGGCTGTTGCTCCGCGGCACGGCGAGGTCCGCGGATTCGAGCTCGCCGGCGTCGCGCAGCGCGACGAGCAAGCCGCCCGGCACGAACGGCATGTCCCACGGGAGTGTGAGCACGGACCGCCCGACCGCCGCTGCCCACGCGATCGCGGCGTGCATGCCCGAGATGGCGCCGAATCCCGCGCGCACGTCGCCGACCACGGACGCTCCGGAAACCCAGGTGGCCGCCGCCGGTGCGTTCGAGGCGATCAGCAGTGTGTCGGTCGCAGCTCGGAGGGCGTTGGCCGCGCGGTCAACCATGCGCTGCGACCCGATCGTCGCGAGTCCTTTCGGGGCGCCCCCAAGCCGCGACGACTGTCCGCCGGCGAGGATCGCCCCAACGCAACTCGTCCGCGCGCGGGTCATGGAAGGGGGAACGCGCCGCGGCCGTTGCCGCGGCGTACGCTGAGGCCTACGGCGCGGTCCACGTGGCCGAGAGCGTGTCATCCTCCGCGAGCCGAACCGATGCGACGCGCGCGCTCGCGCCCGCACGCCGGAGCGCCGCGGCGAGCCGCGCCCCGATCAGCCCGGCGACCGTCTCGCACGTCGGGATCGCGCCACCCGGCCCGCACTCGGGCAAGGCGTCATTCAGCAGTCGGCCGTGGAGCGGTCCGGTGACTTCGTCCGCGACCAGGCGATCGAGCAGCGCAAGGTCAATCACCATCCCGGTCTCGCGGTCCAGCGGCCCGGTGACCGTGATGGCGCACGAATAATCGTGGCCGTGCGGGACGGGTGCGGCGCAGGCGCCGAAGGCCGCGAGGTTCTTCGCGTCGTCCCAGTCGGGGCGGTGGTACCGATGCGTCGCGTGGAACGCCACGCTCCGCGTCAGCGAAAAACGCCCTTCGTCCACGAGATGGTCAGGGCCGTGTTCCGCGTCATCGGCGTCATCGTGCCCTCGGCACGCAGCGCGAGGTTGTCCGCCGCGGTGGTCGTCTTGAAGCGGTTCGGGTACCGCACCTGGAACGCCATCCAGCCGGCATCGGCGCGAAACTCGCCGCCGGCGCCCGTCGGGAACCGGAGCGCGAAGCCGTACGAATACAGGGCGCTGACGCCGGGGGCATAGCCGCCCGCGTCGAAGTGGTTGAACACGCCGCCGATGATACCCATGCCGAACGTCACCAGCGGCTGTACCCCGCGCCAACTCCGCTCGCCGGTCAGCGCGATCTGGATCGTCGCGTCAGCGCCAAGCTGGTTGTTGGAGGCCGTCCCGCGAAGTCGCGTGGCCGCCGGTTGGTTGGGGTCAAGCACGTCGTGCGTGGACTTCACGCCGAACGCGCGGAGCGTGAAATACCCCGGGCTCGCCATGATCAAGTCGTAGCGTATGCCAGCCATGGGCGCCGACTTCCCACCGACGCCCACGGGATCCGCGCCGGTCTTGAGCCATCCGGCGAACACCCCAAACCGCTGCCCGTCCTCCAGGTCACGGATCACGCTGCGCTCCGGTTCCCGCCCGATCACCGTCTGGGCTCCCAAGGGAGACAGCGCGGCGCACAGCAGCGCGCCGGTCACGGTCGCATGGCGCATGCGGATCACGCGACCCCCTGAGCGCAGAGGTCGCGACCGGTCATCTCAGCCGGCTGCGGCACGCCGAGCAACCCGAGGATCGTCGGGCCCACGTCGCAGAGCGCGCCGCCTGCGCGCAGCTCGCCACGTCCGCCGCGAGGATCAACGAGCAGGAAGGGCACCGGGTTTGTCGTGTGCGCGGTATGGGGGCCGCCAGTCACAGGGTCAATCATCATCTCGCAGTTTCCGTGGTCGGCCGTCACAAGCAGTCGTGCGCCGGTTCGTTCCGCCGCGGCGACGACGCGTCCGAGGCATTCATCAATCACCTCGCACGCCTTGATCGTGGCGGCCGAATTTCCGGTGTGCCCGACCATGTCGCCGTTGGCAAAGTTACCGAGGGTGAAGGCGTGCGTACCGGCGTCCATCTGGGCGCAGAGCACATCGGTAATACCCCGCGCGCTCATTTCCGGTGCGAGGTCGTACGTCGCGACCTGCTGGCTGGGCACGAGCACGCGTTCCTCGCCGGCGTACGGCGTTTCGACTCCGCCGTTGAAGAAATACGTCACGTGGGCGTACTTCTCGGTCTCCGCGGTCCGGAAGCTGCTCAGCCCCGCATCGCGGAGCACCTCGGCGACAATCCGGGCCATGGAGTTCGGGGCAAACGCCGCCGGCACCGGAAATGTGGCGTCGTATTGGGTCATGGTCGCCACGTGCAGCGACGGACGCACGCCGGTCGCAAAGCCATCGAAGCCTGGCACGGCGATCGACCGGACGATCTGGCGCATGCGGTCCGACCGGTAGTTCCATGCCACCAGCGCATCGCCGTCACGCATCGGCGCCACCGGCCGATCGCCGTCCGTGATCGTCACCGGAGCCATGAACTCGTCGGTCTCGCCGCGCGCGTACGCGTCGCGAACGGCCGCGAGTGGATCGGTCGCGGCCGGCGCCGTCCCATCCACGCAGGCGCGGTACCACTTCTCGATCCGGGGCCAGCGATTGTCGCGATCCATCCCGAAGTACCGGCCGCCGACACTCGCGACCTTGGCGCGATCGCCGATCTTCGTGATCAGCGCTTCGAGGTACCCGAGGCCGGATGTGGGCATCGTGTCGCGGCCGTCCATGAGGCCATGGATCGCCACGCGACGGATCCCCTCACGCTCCGCCAGGTCTACGAGCGCCAACGCGTGCGACTGATGGGCATGCACGCCCCCCTCGCCGACAAGCCCCATGAGGTGCAGCGTGCCGCCGGTCCGCTTCACGTGCGCGCAGGCCGCGAGGAAGGTGTCGTTCTTGAAGAAGGCGCCGGAGCGAATCGCCTCAGAAATACGTGGCAGGTCCTGGAAGACCACGCGCCCAGCGCCGAGGTTCAGGTGGCCGACCTCGCTGTTCCCGATCTGGCCTTCCGGCAGTCCCACGGCGAGGCCGGACGCGTCCAGCAGCGTGCGCGGCGCGCGCTCCCAGAGCCGATCCCAGTGGGGCACCGTGGCCAGGCGGATCGCGTTCCCCTCGCGCTCGGGCCGGTAGCCCCAGCCGTCGAGTACGATCAAGACCACAGGACGCTGAACGGCGGAACGCATCGGTAGAGCGGTGAATGTAGTTTCCGGGCTGGAGCCCATCCAGCGATGAGAGCCGAAATCACACCTGTCGTAGTCGCGCTGCTGATGCCGGTCGCCATGGCCGCCCAGGGCGCCGTTCCGCTCACCCGCGACGCGGAAGCCCGCAACCGGCCCGGCGGCAACGTGGTCGCGTCGTTGCCGGCAGGCGTGCTGTTCCGCACGGGCAACGCGGTCGGGTCCGAAACTCCCGTCACGATCGAGGGCTGGGTGGATGGCGCGCGGCTCGGGGCCCGCCGCGATTCATTCCCGGCCTCAGTCTCCGGCCGGCTGACGCTTCGGGTGCGCGCCGAGCCGAACGCGCAGGCGCCGATCCTCGCGGTACTGCAGCCAGGCACGGGCGTTCACACGATCGGTCAGCGCGGCACGTGGAGGCAGGTCCGCCGCATGCTCTGGGTACCCACGGCGGCCGTGAGCGCCGCTCGTACGCCTGCAACAACGCCGACTGCGCAGGCCGCGCCGGCCGCGAAAACGGAGGCACCACGGCAGGCGCCAGCGTCGCCGGCCTCGACCGCGCCAGCCGCGGCCCCTGGGGCGGCCCAGTCCTCGCCGAATGCCAACGGAATCATCGCTTCGACAGGGACGCGCCTCCGCGACCTCCCGGTTGGGAAGGTCGTGGGAGGGCTCAGCGGCGGGACCTCCGTCGAGATCATCGGGCGGCAGTTCGGCTGGGTTCGCGTCCGCGCCGAGGGCTGGGTGCCCGATCGCGAATTGCTCGTGGGCGACGTCGTTGCCGCGGCGAACCTCACGGCCTCCGACATCCGCTCCGATCCGCAGGGGTTTCGCGGCCGTGTCGTGCAGTGGGAGGTCGAAGTAATGGCGCTCCAGCTCGCCGATCCGCTCCGGTCAGACCTCGCGCGCGACGAGCCATACCTGCTCGCGCGCGGTCCCGGCGACGAGAACGCGGTGCTCTACCTGGCGGTGCCGGGGCGCCTGCTTCCCGACGCGCGCGCGATCGCACCGATGACCAAGGTGACGGTCACGGCGCGCGTCCGGAATGGTCGAAGCCAGCCCGCCGGCACGCCGATCCTGGACCTGCTCTCCATCGTCGCGCGCTGAGCCGCGGGCGATGCACGGATCGCTTCCCACCCACTCGGACCGGCACGACGAGCGCTGGCCGGCACGCCGCACGCTGACGGTCGGGGCCGGCGTGGTGCTGTTCGTGGCCGTGATGATTGCGTTCCCGCCCAGCCGCATGTTGGGCTCGGTGTTCGGCGTGGACTCCGCCGCGCGCCCGCAGCTGGCCGAGGGCGCACTCGGCGTGAGCGGGAGCGTCTTCCTCGTCCCGGCGCTGCCGGGCGCCAGCGTGAGCTCGCCCGTGGCGCCGAGTGAGCTCGGCGGCGAATACCTCTGGGTGCGCGCGTCCGACTCGAGCGCGGTCGCCGTGGACACGCTGCGCGACAGTGCGACGGTTCGTGTGCCATCCAAGCCGGGTTTCTACCACCTCGCGGTGTTTCGCGGCGAGCAGCGCGTGGTCGTCAGCGAACTCGTGTACGGCGTGATGGCGCCGTTTGCCGAGCTCCTGGGCGGATCGATCAACGGCTACCGGATCGGTACGTACCGCTGGCAGCGCTCGAGGGATGACGCGACGGCGCCGCCGCCGGGCTTCGTCGAAGTCTGGCCCGCGGATACGGCCGTGTGGGTCAGTGCGCACCTCCAGCTCGCGGACTTCATCACGCACGACGGGCAGGAGCAATGGCCGAAGTACGTGGCGCTCACGCGCGTGATCCTCGATAAGGTCGAGCTTGCCCTGGACCGGCTGGGTGGCAGCGAACGCCCCCTCAGCGTCAACGTGCACTCGGGCTTCCGCACGCCGCGGCACAACCGGCGGGTGCCGCGTGCGGCCACGGACAGCCGCCACCAGTACGGCGACGCCGTGGACCTCGCGCTCGACGCGGACCTCGACGGCCGCGTGTCGTACTTCGACATCCTGGCGATCGCGCGTGCCGTCGAAGCGGTGGAGCGGGACTATCCCCAATTCGTGGGCGGGCTCGGCGTGTACGGAAACCGGGGGAACGCGCCGTACGTTCATATTGACGCGCGGGGCGAGCGCAAACGGTGGCGCGGCTGACGCGCTGCGTTCACAGACCGGAGTGGCCATGAACCCGTTTCTCCAGGATCGCATCAGCCGGAAGCTCGAGACGCTTTCGGACGAGCGCGTGTACCAGATTCTCGACTACATCGAGTTTCTCGAATCGAAGTACGCGGAGCGAAAGCCCGCGTCGCCAGGTGTTTTCCAGCGCTTCGCCGAAGGCGTCGAGGACACCATGCGCGCCGGAAAGGTGTCGGCCACGACGGTCGCCGAGACGATGTCGCTCATGACGAAGGCGATGGGTGTGTTGAGCGGCGTGGCCGCCGCGGGAAAGTCCGTGGCCACGGACCTGGTCGGGGGCGGCGTGCAGGCGGCCGAGGGGATTGCCGCGGTGCTGACGCCGGACGCCGCCAAGGAACCCGCCAAGGCGCCGGCCACGGAGCCGCCGCCATCCGCCCAGCCCAACGTGCCTCCCGCTGGTGGGTCCTCGAGCCCGGGTAGCAAGCCGGGGTAAAGCCGTAGGAGGTGGGTCACGCCACTGGAAGCCACACTGGGCCGCCGCTAACTTTCGTCATGGCGACCCAGACTCCCCCGAAGAAGCCCTCCAGCAGTCACCCCAGGCCCGCGCCGGCACAGACCGGAAGCGGGCCTTCGCGTTTCCAGGCCGACGCTGACCCGCGTTCCCGCGTGCGTGAACTGCCGGCCCTGACGTTCGACGACGTCCTGCTCGAGCCGGCGCATTCGCAGGTGCACCCCAAGGATGTCAGCACCGCGTCCCGCTTCTCGCGCGGCATCACGCTGAACGTGCCGCTCGTGTCCGCGGCGATGGACACCGTGTCCGAAAGCGAAATGGCCATTGCAATGGCGCG
>VGVM01000052.1 GCA_016874035.1 Gemmatimonadota bacterium | reverse complement strand
CCCGCCCACTGCTCCATCGTCGCCAACCAGCCGGCGGCGATATCGACGGTCTCGATCACCAGCGTGTCGCCGTCGTACCACGCTGCCGATCGCCCGAGGGACGGCATTCCCTTGATCGGCGCGGACCCTGTGCTCGCCTCCTGCACGCTCGTGCTGACGCGAAACTCCGCCAGCGCGTCGGGAAACGGCATCGGCAGGTTCGATTCGAAGAACCGGTTGTCGTGCAGTGAGCCGTCGAGGGGGTGCTGCAGCCCGAAGTCTCCGCCGCCGGCGACCGGGATGTTGACGCCGGTCACCATGGAGCCGACCGGGCCCGACGCTACCTCCACGGCCGCGCCGGAGAGTGTGATGCCCGACGCGTTCGTGACGGTCGTCCTCACCAACCCCGTGTCGACCCGCGTCAATGTGACGGTCGCTCCCGGGAGCACGGCGCCGCTCGCATCGGCGACCCGGCCGCCGATTTGACCCGTCGCCTGGGCAAGCGCAATCGAGGTCGTGAGAAAGAGCACCGAAATTCCTACCGCCAGAGCTCCGAAGATGCGGCTCATTATCAGCTCCATTCGCATCACGACCAGGGATCGTCAGGACCGGAGAGCGACGCCGCCGACCTGCTTCCGGATAATGCCAAGGCGTGCCGGTCGCGATGCGAGCGAACTCTACATCCGCGGCCGGGCTGGCTCCGTGAGTGAACCCACAGATCGGTCGTGATTCTGGGAACCTTGGCTTCGCGCCTGAGAGGCGCTTGTCAGGTGTTCGAAGATTTCGCTTCCGGAGAACGTCAGGGCAAAGCCGTCCCCGAAATCCCCCACACAATCAGGCGAACACCTTTGAATCCGCGATGAAACGGCGCTTATACTACCTAGCCCGTGACGTGGCGCATGGGCACGGGTCGGAAACGGAAGGAGGCCTGTGATGCGTTTCCTGCGAGGGTTCTCCGGTGGGGCGCCGATTCTTCTTCTGACCGCCGCCGCTGCATGGGCGCAGGCGACGGCTCAACTCAGTGGCACGGTAAGGGACGAAAGTGGCGGCGTCCTCCCCGGCGTCACCGTCAGCGCGACACAGACGGACACCGGATTCACACGCACCGTCGTCACCGCCGAGACGGGATCCTACGTGCTCACGAACCTGCCCACGGGCCCCTACCGGCTGGAAGTATCGCTGTCCGGCTTCCGCACCTATATCCAGACCGGCATCGTCCTGCAGGTCGCAGCCGCGCCGACGATCAATCCCGTGCTGGAGGTCGGCAGCCTCGAGGAGACCGTGGCGGTGGAGGCGGCCGCGCCGCTCGTCGACGTCCAGAGTGCGGGCATCAGCGACGTCGTCGAGCAGGAGCGGATCGTAGAGCTGCCGCTCCAGGGGCGCCAGGTCACCAACCTGATCGTGCTGGCCGGCGCGGCGGTGCAGGCCGGCACGGCCTCGCCGCGGAGCGTGTCGGGCGGCGTGGCGATCGCCGTGGCCGGGGGGCAGGGCACGAGCGTCGCCTATTCGCTCGACGGCGCGATGCACAACGATCCGCACAACAACCTGAACCTGCCGCTCCCGTTCCCCGACGCGCTTCAGGAGTTCCGCGTGGCCACCGCCGGCCTGTCCGCGGACAACGGCATGCACGCTGGAGCGTCGGTCAATGCGGTGACCAAGTCGGGCACCAATAGTTTTCACGGCAACCTGTTCGAGTTCCTGCGCGACAAGCGGTTCAACGCGACCAGCCCGTTCGCCCGTATCCTGCCGGACGGCTCGCGTCAGGACGACGGGCTGCGGCGCCACCAGTTCGGCGGGACGCTGGGCGGACCGATTGCCACTGACAAGCTGTTCTTCTTCGGGGGGTACCAAGGGACGCACCTCCAGCAGACGCCGACCGACAACATCGCGTACGTGCCGACGGCCGCGATGCTCGCCGGCGACTTCACCGCCTTCGCCTCGCCGGCGTGCAACAGCGGCCGGCCGGTCACGCTGCGGGCGCCGTTTGTGAACAACCGCGTCGATCCGGCGCTCTTCAGCCGTGCCGCCGTGAATCTTGCCGGCAGGCTGCCCACGACCACCGACCCCTGTGGCGAGATCCGCTACGGCATCCCCAGCGATGGCAACGACGGGCAGGGCGTCGCGCGGCTCGACTACCAATGGAGCGCCAGCCGCACGCTGTTCGGGCGGTACATGGCCACCTTCGAGAAGCGGCCCGCGCCGATTTCGCAAACCGACAACATCCTGTCGACGACCACGGCCGGTCGAGACACGCTCGCGCAGTCGCTGGCCGTGGGCGACACCACCGTGCTTGGCGCCAACGCGGTCAACTCATTGCGGTTCGTCTTCAACCGCACGGCGGTCGATCGCAGCAACCCGCCGTTTGTCGACCCGCGCGCGCTCGGCTCGAACGTGTTCAGCTACGACCCGGGGCACACCGTCATCACGGTGACCGGGGGCTTCAACATCTCGGGTGGCACGGCAGCCACCGGGATCTTCAAGACCAATTCCTACCAGGTGGCCGACGACTTCACGCTCGTGCGGGGGCGCCACCAGATCGCCTTTGGTGGCAACGTCGCCTACTGGCGGTCGAGTCAGCTGACACACGCGCGATCCGGCGGCGACTGGAGCTTCGGCGGGCAGGCAACCGGCCTGGGCATGGCGGACTTTCTGCTGGGCCGGGTGACGACGCTGCAGCACGGCGCGCCGATCGACGTCAACATGTCGCAGCTGTACCTCGGTTTCTACGGGCAGGACGCGTGGAGAACGACCGACCGGATGACGCTCAACGTGGGTCTTCGCTGGGAACCGTACTTCGGGCAGAAGATGCTGAACGATGCCATCTCGAATTTCAGCCTCGAACGGTTCCGTCAGGGTGTGAAGAGCACCGTGTTCGTCAACGCCCCGGCCGGGTTCATCTACCCGGGCGACGCGGGCTTCCCCGGCGGCCGCACGGGGCTGAACGCGCAGTGGCGGAACTTCTCACCGCGCGTGGGACTGGGGTGGGATCTGACCGGCGACGGCACCACGGCGCTGCGCGCCTCGTACTCGCTCGGCTATTCCTTTCCGATCGCCGAGTACCAGATTCATCACGTCGGCTCTCCGCCCTTCGCCACGCTGATCCGGATCGACAACCCGCCCGGCGGGTTCGACAACCCGTACGCCCATATCGGCGGCGATCCGCACCCCTTTCGGGCCAGCCGCGACGTGCTGTTCCCGCCGTCGGGGTCGTACGGCGTGATGAGCCCCGACATCAACTCGCCGCGGATTCAGAACTGGAACGTCACGATCGAGCAGCAGATCGGGTCGGACTGGGGCGTGTCGCTGAGCTATCTGGGCGCGTACTCGGATCGCCTGTGGAACAAGATAGCGCTGAACCCCGGTGAGTTCCTGGGGCTGGACCCATGCACGCTCAACGGAGTCTTCCACGCGACCTGCACGAACAACGCGAACCTGAACGAGCGGCGGCGGCTGACGCTGCAGAACCCCGCCGAGGGACGGCTCATCGCGACGCTGGACGAGTTCGTCGACATCGGCTCGCAGGCCTATCGGGGGCTGAAGATCTCGGTCCGGCGGCGCGCGGCTTCGGGCGTGAGCATCAACGGCAACTACACCTGGTCCCACTGCTTCGGCGACGCGACCACCGTGGGATTCGTGCAGCCGGCCGGCGGCTACACGGACCCCGACAATCCCGACGCCGATCGCGGCAACTGCACGGCGAATCTGACGCACATTGCGAACGTTTCGATCGGAGCCGAGACTCCGCGGTTTGCCGCCCCCGCGCTGCGCGCGGTCGCGTCGGCGTGGAGGGCGTCCGCGATCCTCAGCGCGCGGTCGGGCGACTGGCTGACGGTGAGCTCGGGCCGCGTGGGATACAACGGCCAGCGTTTCCAGGACCGTCGGGCGGATCAAGTGAGCGACAACGTGTACGCGGACCGGACGCTGAACAATTATCTGAACCGTGCGGCGTTCGCGCAGCCCGCGGCGGATGCCGCGATTGGCAATCACCGGTTCAACAGTATCAGCGGCCCGGCGTTCTGGACGATCGATCTCGCCCTGTCGAAGCTGGTGTCCTTCGGGGTGGGCCAGGCGGTCGAGTTCCGCGTGGAAGCATTCAACCTGCTCAACCGCTTCAACTGGGGGAACCCGCAGACGAATCTCAATGCCGGCACCTTCGGCCGCATCACGTCGCAGACCGGCGAGTCGCGGGTGATGCAGTTCGGGATCAAGTACGGCTTCTGACGTCCACCGGCGTCCCACTCCCGCGGATGCAGGTTGAGCATCGCCAGCGGCCCGCTCCCGTCCCGGTGCAGCACGGGCTTTGGTGAGTCCGCTCACACGGCGGCGGGCCGAAGTGCGTGTTGCATCGCGCAGAAGCTCCTCGTCGGTGATGTTGAGGTATCGCTGCGTTGTCTTGATGTCCGAGTGGCCCAGGATCAACTGAACGACTCGGATGTCGACGCCGTCGGCGAGCAGCCGGCAGGCGCCTTCGTGCCGGAGGTCGTGCCAGTGCAAGTCGATTTCGTGGAGCTTCTCCCGATCGACACGTGCACCCGGCTTGGTGCGCTTCGTCTCGTGGCCATGCCCGTACGCCGTGCCCGCGAACGTCGCGTACTCCCTCGGCACGCAGACCCCGCCGAACAGCATCACGAGGCCCTGCTCGGCGCAGGTGGCGAAGGTCACCGGAGCGTGGGTCCGTCGGTCGGCTGGTGTGGTCCGGGAGATCACGACTGGAGACCACTCGGAAGGCTCCGACGGTGGCCAGCGTTCTCGACTCCGAGCCGCGCAGCGTGTGCTCGCGGTCGCGGTCCCGTACCAGCTGACGCTCTAATTCAAGGACCGGGGCTCTCCAGAGGCCAGTCGTCTCGTTGCCGGTTGACCGGATGTGAACGAAATGGTCAGACCCGTACTTGCCGCGGAGAAGTTTTGAAACCCACACTGGCCAGACGTGTTCTTCTGTGAGCGGGCGCTCAGTGTTTCCACAGAAGAAGCACTTGTTCATTAGTTACACGCTGGCGTGCACGATTCCGCTGGACAACGCGTCTTTGGGATTGACAACTCGCATGTCGTCCGGTTGACGCGTGGACCGGCCGGCCGTTCGTCGACGGCGCGCCAGGTCGAGGCGATCCTGAAGAAGGAGGGCGTTGAATGAAGAAGACTCTGAAGGTCGGGATCGCACCACGCGAGGCCATCGCCCGCTACACGCGCGACATCGTCGCCGGCCGCAGGCGGCGCACAGCGGAGGATCCGGATATCTGGTTCACGTCGGTCGAGAGCTTCGCCAAAGTTCTGTCGGAACGCAATCGGGAGCTGCTGGCTCTCATCGCCGAACGCCGGCCTGATTCTCTCGACTCCCTCGCTGCAGCGAGCGGCCGGGCGAAGAGCAATCTCTCGCGCACCCTTCAAACCATGGCGCGCTATGGCTTGGTGCGGCTCGAAAAGGGTGAAGGCCGGAAGCTCAGGCCCATCGTGACATTCGAGAAGGTCGCACTGCGGCTGGCGCTCGCAGCATAGAGCGCGGTCGAACCGTGAAAACCGTCACCCTCGACGGACGCGATCCGGGGTCCCGCGGAATGGCTGGCGCGGTTTCGACTTCTTCGTAGTGTCCGGCTTCAGCCGGACCACACACGGCGGTGCCGATCAACTTGGTCCGGCTAAAGCCGGACACTACGACGTTTCAGAAACCGCTCTAGTCGCGCGAAGCGCGCGGCCGCATCTCCGGGTTCAGCCGCTCGCCGTTGTGCAGCACCTCGCGCAGCAGCACCGCGCGATCGCGCCGTCCGGGATTGCCGGTCACCTCGACGCGATCGCCGACCATGAAACGGTCCATCGGAAAGCCGGCGCGCACCATCGTGTTCTTCGCCCCGAACTCGACGAGGTATTCCCGGACGGCGCCGTCCGGCTCTTTCACGTCGATGCGCCAGTGGGAGTGAGGATTCACCCACTTGATCTCGGTCAGCGTGCCGGCGACCGTGACCTCGCGCGACTGATCGAAGTTCACGGGCACCGAGTGGTGTCCGGCAGCCGCTCCTGACGCGAGCACGAGCGCAACGGCCGCGAACGACAGCAGACGGATCCTCATCGGTTCCTCCTCGGTGCGACGACGGCGGCCTCTTCAGGCGCGCAGCCGTAGTGCATCAGCTCCCAGTTCGTTCTCTGATACGGAATCGTGGTCACGAACGGCTTCCGGTAGTACGACGGATCGAAGTGCGTGACTTCGATCGTCAGAGCACTGCCCGATCGGCGCAGCCGCTCCATCGTGTGCATCCGCCGGCTCTGCGGCAGTCCCGCCCACTGCTCCATCGTCGCCAACCAGCCGGCGGCGATATCGACGGTCTCGATCACCAGCGTGTCGCCGTCGTACCACGCTGCCGATCGCCCGAGGGACGGCATTCCCTTGATCGGCGCGGACCGCCTTGGGTTCGCAATCCCCGGATCCACCAGCGGGACGAGACGGTCGATGTCCATGAACTCGTGCTGGAGCCGTACGTGATCGGCGGTCTGCGTGATCCGGACCAGCACGTTGGGGTTCATCCAGGCGCGCGTCCAGCTGGAGGCGATGCACCCGTAGCCGGGATCGTCCTTCATGAAGTCGTACGTCTTGAAGCGCCGCTCCCCGTCGGTGGTGAACTCCCACGGCGAGAAGACGACGGAGCCCCCGCCGCGAATCCAGTTGCCAGCAAGGTCAGGAGGTGTCTGTGGGGAGGCTGTGACAGGCCACAGCAGCGAACACGCCACCACGATCGTGAACAGAGTGTTGCGCGCGACGGTCGATTGCACGGTTGCGGCTCCCTCCTGGCGGCGGCATGATAGCACGCGGACATGCGCATCGAACGTGCGGACGCCTCACTGCTGCGCTACCGGCTCGATCGGCCGGTCGGTGGCTCGAACGTGTCGTCGGTGGACGTGGTCGTCGTCGACATGACCGACTCCTCCGGAACACCAGGACTTGGTTTCAGCTATGTGATTGGCGGCGAAGGGGATGTCGTGCTCGCGGCAGTCCGGCAGCAGCTCGATCGCCACGTCGCCGGACACGCCTGTCTGCCGCCGCAGGCGCTGTGGCGCCGCATCGCGACCGGCTTCAATCGCACCGGCCTGGGGCCGAACCTCCTCGCACTCGCCGCAATCGACGTCGCCGCCTGGGATCTCGAGGCGCGGCGAAGGGCAGTGCCGCTGGCGGTCGCGATGGGCGGCGCCCCGCGCGCCGTGCGCGTCTACGGCAGCGGCGGGTTCCACGCCAGGCAGTCTCCCCAGGAAGCGGCGGCAACGGCGGCCGCGCACGCAGCCCGCGGACTGACCGCCGTGAAGGCTCGCCTGTCGGGGAACAGCCAGACGGACACGACCGTGATGCGTGCGGTGCGCAGCGCCCTGCCCGACCACGTCGCGGCGATGTTCGACGCGAACGAGAAATGCGACCTCGCATCGGCGCGACGGCTCCTCGACGCGGCTCGCGACGAGGGGGCGCTCTTCGTGGAAGAACCTCTGCCCTTCGGCGCGCTCGAGGGATATCGGGCGCTGGCGCGGGCGGGCGGCGCGGCGATCGCCGCAGGGGAGCATCTGCAGGGACGGCAGGCGTTCCACGCGTTTCTGTCGGAGCGGCTCGTCGCGGTCATTCAGCCGGATCTCGCGATGGCGGGAGGCTTGACGCCGATCCTGGAAGTGGCGGCGCTCGCCGACGCGTTCGACATCGGCGTGGCGCCGCACTTTCTGCCCGGGCTCTTCGTCCATCTCGGCGCCGCGGCGCCCGCGGTCACGTGGCTCGAAGACTTTCCGCTGCTCGAACCGCTGTTCGAGGGATGGCCGGAGACGCAGCGCGACGGGACGATGATGCCGCGCGACGTGCCGGGTCACGGGCTCGCGGTCAGCGCCGAGAACCGCCGCCGGTTCGCGGTGTAGGGATCATGGGGTCTGCGTTCAGGGCTGGACCGCGACGGTGCGGGGCCAATGCAGGAACCGCGGCCCGAGAACGCCGGCGAGCATCGCCACCGCCATGACCGTCCCCACGTGCCAGACGAGCACGATCACGTTGGATGCGTCGGGATGGGACAGACAGCTGCCCAGGTTGCCGAGGCCCGCGGCGCCGAGGCCGCCGAGCGCTGCCGTGAGGCGTGGCGTAAGCGCTGCGGCACGCCGCAGCATCACCGTCATGACAGCCGCCGGCCCGATGGTGCCGGCGACGACCGTTCCGACGCAGCCCCAGTCCGCCTGAAAGAGAGCCGTGCCATCTGCCGCGAGCCGCGCGTCACGAACGGCCCCGGCGACCACGAGCGCAAGCCAGACGGCTGCTGCCGCGAACGGCAGCGCTACCGGAGGCCTCCGGCCCGGCACAGCCGACGCCAGCGCGGTCCACGCTGCGGTGAGGCCGGTCACGAGCGCCGCGACCTGCTCGAGCATGAACAGGGGATCGCGCAGGCGCGCGCCGACGTCCTCGCGCGGTGTCGTGACGAACACCATCAGCGCGAGATACGCGGCCGCGCCCGCGGTCCACGCCAGCGTCCGCCGCCACGGGTGCGCCAAGGGCGTCACCGGGGTCAGCTCGTTCGACAGCGCGTGAATCAAGCGGTCAGTGTCCATGAGTCTCCCGCGCGGCCAGCACGCGCTTCAGGGCGGCCATTGCCCGGTGCGTGGCCACTTTCAGCGCCCCAACGGTCATGCCCGTCTCCGCCGCAGCCTCCTTCAGCGAGTACTCACGGAGCTTGAGCAGCTCGATGGCCTCGCGCTGCGACCGCGGCAACGCCCGGACGGCGGCGCGCAGCGCCTCCGCGTCGTCGGAGCCACTCGTATCTGAGTTCGTCCGGAGCGCCCCAAAGGTTACGTCCAGGTCCTCCACCTGCACTTCGTACGCGTCCCGGCGCGCGAACCGCCGTGCCCCGTCAGCCAGGCGATGTCGCACGATCGCGAGCAGCCAGGGGATGAACGGTCGGGCCGGGTCGTACGTCGCGCGCGCCACGTGTACCGACAGCAGCACGTCCTGGACGAGGTCCTCGACGTCGGCCGAGGCGCCGCGGCGCCGGCTGACGACTGCGCGCACGCGCGGTGCAAGCTCCTGCAGCAGCGCCCGATAGGCGTCGCTGTCGCCTGCCTGGGACGCCCGCATGAGCCCACCGAGCCGCACGTCATCCGGTGTCCGCTCGCCCATCGCCACGCCCATCGTAACCTTTCGGCTCTCTCCACCGAACTTCCCTCCAGCGCTCGACCTGTCACCGACACACTGGAGGTATTCGTATGAACAAGCGTTTCGTCATCGCCTCAGCGCTGGCCACCGCCTTCGCCGCTCCCACCTTGCTCTCGGCACAGAAGCCGGTGCCAGCGCCGAGCAACTTCAAGGCCGAGAAGTGCTACGGCCTCGCGAAGGCCGGCCAGAACGATTGCGCGTCGACCGGCAACAACTCGTGCGGCGGCAGCTCCAAGCTGAACGCCGATCCTCGTGCGTGGATCTACGTGCCGGCCGGCTACTGCGAGCGCATCGTCGGCGGCAGCCTGAAGCCCAAGGCGTAAGGAAGGAGGACACGTGGCCGGCATCGGTCTGAGGCTCCCGCACCTGATGGAGATAGCGGCCACGTGTCCGCCGGTCGAGTGGGTCGAGATCCATCCCGAGAACTTTCTCGCGAACCCGCACGCGACCGAACTGCTGCTCGAGGTGAGCCGGCGATATCCGGTTTCCGTGCACACCGTCGGCATCTCGATTGGCAGCGCCGAGGAGATCGACCTCGAACACGTCAATCGTCTTCGCAGGCTCGTCGACGCCGTCGATCCGGTGCTGGTGTCCGGACACCTCGCGTGGTCCACGCACGGCGGCGCGTATCTCAACGATCTGCTGCCGCTGCCGTACACGGCGGAAGCGCTGCGCGTGGCGACCGATCACGTGCGCCAGGTGCAGGATGCGCTCGGCCGCGAGTACCTGATCGAGAACCCATCCACGTACGTCGGATTCAGCACGTCCACGATGGGCGAGGCCGAGTTCCTCAGCGAGCTGGCCGCCAGAACAGGCTGCCGGATCCTGTGCGACGTCAGCAACGTGCATCTCAGCGGCCACAACATGGGCTACGACCCGTACGAGTTCCTGGACCGTCTGCCGCCCGGCGCGATCGGCGAGCTGCACCTTGGCGGGTTTACACCCGAAGACGACGATGCGTCGCCTGGGGCAGAGCTGCTCGTGGATACGCATGCCACCCCAATTGCGGAGCCTGTGTGGCAGCTGTATGCGCACGCGCTGCGGCGATTCGGCGCGGTGCCGACGATCGTCGAGTGGGACAACGACCTTCCGCCGCTCGCCACGCTGCTGCAGGAGGCCTCGCGTGCCGGCGCGGTGCGCGACCAGGCGCTGGAGAGCCACCATGCTGCCGCTCGCTGAGCTCCAGCACCGCGTGCGCCAGGCCGTGGTCGCGGCCGACGATCGCGCCATCGCTCCGCTGCTCGTCGGCGGAGGCGACGGACGGACGCGCCTCGGCATCCATCGGCGCCACTATCACACCAGCCTGGCTACCGCCGTGATCGAGCGGTTTCCGGCGACGGGCTGGCTCGCCGGGTCGGCGCTCGTGAGCGATGCCGCGCAGGCGTTCGTCGTCGCCCATCCGCCCTCGCGCCCGTGCCTGGCGGAGTACGGCGAGGAGTTTCCCGCGTTCCTCGCGGCCCGCGTGGACGCGGCCGGACTGCCGTATCTCCGGGCCTTCGCGGATCTCGAATGGCAGATCGGTCGCCTCTCGCTGGCTGTCACCGCACCCGCGCTCACGCTGGCCGATCTGCAGTCGATCGAGCCGTCGCGGCTGGCCGACCTGTCGCTGGCGCTCCAGCCCGACGTCGCCTACGTGCACGCCCCGTGGAACCTTGACGAGCTGATGCGCATCTACCTCAGCGACCGCGCGCCCGACCGGTTCGTTCTGCGCGACGAAGACGTCCGGCTCGAGCTGCGCGGCGCGCGGGGCGGGCTGCAGATCACGCGGCTCGAGCGCGCCGTGTTCGTGTTTCGCGAGGGCGTGCAGCGCGGTCAGGCGCTCGCGGACGCCGCGATGGCCGCGTGCGAGGCCGACTCCGCGTTCGACGCCGGAGGCGCGCTGTCGTCGCTCATCGCCGACGGTCTGCTCACCGCGGCGCGCGCTCCCGGGAAGGACGGTGAAGCATGAGGACTGCGGCTGTCATGTCAATGCGGGAGCCGATCGTCGTCCGCCTCGAACGGACGCGTGACTGGCTCTCCCGCTTTCCTCCGGCGATCCTCCATCTGGCGATGCGCATCGGCGTGGGCGCGGTGTTCTTCCGCGCAGGCCTGCTGAAATACAACTCGCCCGAGTTCACGGTGCTGCTCTTCCGCGACGAGTACCAGGTGCCGATCCTCGCGCCGGAGGTGGCGGCTCGGCTGGCCACGATCAACGAGCTGACGATCCCGATCTTTCTCTTCCTCGGGCTGGCCACGCGCCTGGCGACGCTGCCCCTGCTCGGGATGATTACCGTCATCCAGCTGTTCGTGTACCCGAATGCCTGGACGGATCACCTGCTCTGGGGGTCGATCCTCGTCTTCCTGCTGACGCGCGGACCGGGGCCGATCTCGGCGGACTATTTCATCGGCTTGCTGATTCGCCGAAGATCCGCAGACCGATGATCGCCGCGCTGGTGCCATACTATGTGGCGGGGTGGGGAGGAACTCACTGATGCGACATTTCGCGCTGTGGTGCATTGTCGTCCTGTTCGGTATGCTCCAGCCGATGGCGCAGGAGCGGGCCCGTGAGCAGGTCGATGTATCGAAGCTGGGGCCGCAGGTCGGCGGGCGGGTACCCGACTTCAACCTCACTGACCAGACGGGCCGGCCGAGGAACCTCCAGTCCATCATGGGTCCGCGCGGCGCGATGCTCGTCTTCGTCC
Source organism: Gemmatimonadota bacterium (assembly GCA_016874035.1). GTDB lineage: Bacteria > Gemmatimonadota > Gemmatimonadetes > Gemmatimonadales > Gemmatimonadaceae > Fen-1231. The sequence goes on along the minus strand of VGVM01000052.1, from coordinate 3,965 downwards.
GCTCGGCCGACTGGTGACCGTTCTGCCGCACGCAGCTCGTGGAGCTGCAAGGACAGGTCGCCGAGCTGCAGACGCGCGGTCTCGGACTCGCGGTCATCAGCTACGACTCGCGCGAGATCCTCGCTGATTTCGCCAAGCGGCAGCGCATCACGTATCCCCTGCTCTCGGACCAGGGGTCCGCGACAATCAGGCGCTACGGCATTCTGAACACCGTCATCGAGGAGGCGCTCGGTCCGAACGGCAAGGATCCGGCCGTGCTGGCGGATCTTGCGCGGTACGTGACCGTGACGCAGGCGGCCGAGCGCTTCCGCGGCATGGCGTTCCCCGGGACGTTCATGCTCGATCGCCAGGGCCGCGTCACGTCGCGGTTCTTCGAGGACTACTACTGGGAGCGCAACACCGTCTCCAACATCATGCTGCGGCTCGGCGCCGGCGGCGCGCAGGTGCAGGCGACGCAGGCCTCGACCCAGCATCTCGACCTGCGCGCGTATCCCAGCGACGGGTCGGCCGCCCTCGGCACGCGCTTCTCGCTGATCGTGGACATCACGCCGAAGCGGAACATGCACGTCTACGCGCCCGGTGCGAACAACTACCGGGTGGTCACGTTGAACGTCGCGGCGCCGCCGCACGTGCGGACCATGCCGATGCGCTACCCCGCATCGGAGATCTATCACTTCGTTCCGCTGAACGAGCGTGTGCCCGTGTACCAGAAACCGTTCACGCTGATGATGGAGGTCGTGCCCGAAGCGACAGCGGAGGCGCGAAAGGCGCTCGCCGGCCAGGGCGAGCTGGTCATAACGGGGATGCTGGAATACCAGGCCTGCGACGACACGATCTGCTACAACCCGGTCTCGCTGCCGCTGACCTGGAAAGTGGCGCTGACGCCGAACGTGCCAGGGGCGGCTCCGGCCGCGCCGCGCTGAGTGACGTGCGTCGCACAGTCAGAACTGCACCACGTTCTCGAGGTAGCCGAACGTCAGCGTTCGGCCTGGGAACGCGGGGCGGACGACGGGGCCGCCGCGCACCATGCCGAGGAAGGCATTCACGGACCAGCGAGGCGTGAGCGCGTAGTCAACGGAACCTTCGAGCGTCGTCCCAAGATGGCGGGCGCCATGCGACGGTCGCGTCGAGAAGCCGAACGTCGCCCCGCGCGCCTGCGTGGCGCCGCTGCCGGAGTACCACGCGTCGCGCGCCGACGCGAGCCCCACCCGGTGCACGTCGACACGCACGCCCAGCGAGGCCGTTGCCCTCGCGATCGCCTGCACGAACAGATCCGTGTGGTTCATCTGGCTGTAGCTGGCGGTTTGTGCGTAGCGCCGCACCGTCGGCAGCATCTGAAAGAACGTGCCGTGACGGGCGTCGCCGGGATCGCCGTCGCCGGAGGCGTGCAGGTACCCTCCACGGAGCCACGGCCGTCCCGGCGCGTCCATCCATTGATGGCCACCCTCGATCGCCACGCTGAGCGCCCGGTGCGGCTCGTCATACCAGGAGCCGGCCTGCGCGGCGATCCAGAGCAACCCGTCCCACTGTCGCCCGTCGCGGGGCGCCGACGCAGCCACGGCCGCCGTTCCGAGCGTCGTGATCGCGACGTCCGCCCGCGACGCGGCGCGGCCGCTGTTGTCGGGACGGGCGCTCACGTCGCGGTCGTCGTCATAGTGGAGCGCGAAGAGCTGCCATTCGGTCCGGGGAATGACGCGACCAGGGCGGAACGAGACGTTCGCCGCCAGCACCCGGACGCCAGGCATCATCAGACCGGCCGCATCCTCGAATCCCCCCTGCGTGGGCATCAGGCCGGCCGCGGTCACGCTCCAAGCCGGCCGCGTGACGTTCACCCGGATGCCGTCGAATCCGCGCTGATACAACGACCAGTCGAACTCGCCGACGAGCCGCGCCTCGACGCGCTGCAGCTTCACCGCCTGGATCTTCGGATCCGCAGACGCGGCCTCGCCGCCGGACGAGTACGGCATCCGGCCCACTTGAACGGCAACACCCGGCAGCACGTCGTTGATCCGGGCGTTCAGATAACGCAGGTAGACCTGACGGCTGTCGGACCGGCCCGCGTGCGCGAAGTACACCGCGCCAAGGCCCAGAGGACCGGGGCCAACTGCGTTGTCGGGCAGGTTGCCGAACTGCACGTACTGCATCGCGGCGGCAAGCTCGTACCGTCGCGCCACCCGGCGGACTCCAAGCTGGAGCCGATTGGCCGGATACGCGTACTCGTGGTCGCCGCCGCCGATGGAGGGCTCGAAGAAACTCCACAGTTCAAGCCGCGTCCAGTTCCGAGCGGACCACGTCGTGGACGACTGCGTGGCCGGTGGCGGCGCCGTTGATTGCGCGAAAGCTGGTCCGCCGGCCGCCAGAAGCACCGCCGCCGTCACGATGCGCCGCATCGTGTGTCGAGTCATCCCGGCATCCTACGCTCGAATTCGTTAGAATCGACGCGCATGAACAGGAAGGTTCTATGACCCCCTCAGCACACAGACCGTGGATCGCGGCCGCGCTCCTGACGGGAGTCGCCGGTATCGTAACAGCCGGCTGCTCCGCTCAGGGCGCGGCCCCATCCGATGCCGACACGTTGCGCGCGGCCAACACCGCGCTGCAGCAGCAGCTCGCCTCGATGGCCCCAACGCAGGTCGTGCAGGCGGGCCAGCTGGCCCCTCCGCCTGCGACGCCTCAGCCGGCAGGCTGGGACACCGAGGAGTCGATCCGCGGCCGCATCCGGCTGTTCGCCAGCTACGACTCGAGCGGGCCCGATGCCTGGGACGTGCGCGCGCATCCGCTGGTCTACTTCACCAGCGAGGGTGTCGAGAAGCCGCCGCTCAGGTCGGGCGTGCAGGTCATCGACGCGTCCGAGAAGAGAGTCATCGCGTCGGCGCTCTTCGACCTCGGCGAGGAGGTCGTGGAGAACCCCCACGGCGTCGGCATCTCGCCCGACGGGCGGTGGCTCTACATCGGGCAGATGCACCGCGTCGCCGCCACGCGACAGGTGCGGAGCGTCCTGCTGATCATCAACGCCAGGACGCTCAAGCTGCACAAAGTCCTGGAGGGCCCGCGCGCCGACTGGTTCCATCACAACACGGCGTTCAAGGACTGGCAGGGGCGCGACCGGGTGCTCGCGGCGTTCGGCCGCAACGCCGGCGGCGGCCCCCTCTACCTCCTCGACCCGAACGACGACAATCGCGTCGTCCGGACGATTTCGATCGAGGACGTCGGCTACCGGATCGGCCATCCCTATCCGACCGTCGACCCGACCGGCCGCTTCCTCTACATCGGCATCCACAACCCGCCGTGGCAGGGCGAGCTGCACAACACCGGCGGCATCGCGAAGCTCAATCTGGAGACGGGCGCCGTCCGCATCATCCCCTTCGTCGGCGACAACCCGATCGGGATGGCGCACACCTCCGACGGCCGGTATACCTACGTCAACGACGCGCACAGCAGCTTCGTCTACCGGATCGACAACACGACCAACGAGGTCGTGGACGACACGAGCGCCGGCGTCGTCGGCCCGTACGGCCTCGTCCTGGACTGGGACGAGCACTATCTGTATCCGATCGGCAAGGGCGAGGGGAGCCACAACAACGGCTCGGTGGTGGGAATCGTGGACGCGCGGACGTTCACGACCCCGCGCAACTTCCGCCACAACATGCCGATCTATCTCGGCGGCTCGGCCTCCAGCATCGACCACGGGATCCTGCATCCCGATCCGGCCGTCAACGAGCTCTGGATCAGCAACATGAACGGCTGGGAAACCATCGTGCTGGACCTGAACAAGTACGAGGTCAAGAAATACATCCCGACGCCGAACGGCGGCGACACGCATTCGGGAGGCTTCGCCCGCTACACGCCCGACTGGAAGGGCGAGCTGCTGGCCGACATGGGCGGACCGAAAGCGGCGATGCGCGCGACGATGCAGCAGCGTGCGGCGGCGGCGCAGCAGGCGGCGGCCGCCGCGCCGGGCGGTG
>VGVM01000051.1 GCA_016874035.1 Gemmatimonadota bacterium | reverse complement strand
CGGAACTCGATACTCGACCTGATGGTCCAGCAGAAGATGGTTTCGCGCGCCGATGCGGATGCGGCCAAGCGCGAGCCGGTCCGCACCATTGCCGGCACGACGAACACGATCCAGGCGCAGTATTTCGTTGACGCCGTGCGCACCGCCGCCGAGCGCGCCGGGATTCCCGTGGCGCAGGGTGGCTTTCGCGTGTTCACGGGGCTCGATCCCGCGCTGCAGCGTGCGGCCGTGTCGGCATTGGCCGATGAAACCGCGGCCATCGAATCGCGGCCCGGCTGGCGCCACCCGACGCTCGCAAACCACCCACGCGGGAACACCGCGTACCTGCAGGGTGCGGTCGTGGCGCTCGATCCGACGACCGGCGACGTGCGCGCGCTCGTGGGCGGACGCAACTACGTCGAGGCGCCGTTCAACCGCGCCACGAACGGGTTCCGGCAGCCGGGCTCGAGCTTCAAGCCGTTCGTGTACGCACGCGCGCTGCTCGACTCCGTGCCGCCAAACGCGGTGATTCCCGATACGGCGATCGAGATTGCGTACGACCGCCAGTCGTACCGGCCGAAGAACTCCGACGGTGAATTCCTCGGCGACATCACGTTGCGCGAAGCGATCGCGAAATCGCGGAATCCCGTCGCGGTGCAACTCTGGCAGCGCGCCGGCGCGGACTCCGTGATCGCGCTCGCCGAGCGATTCGGGATCGCCACGAGCATCGCCCCGTACCCGTCGAGCGCCATCGGCGCATCCGTCGTGCGGCCGCTGGACTTCGTGGCCGCGTACAGCGGTATCGCGACATCCGGGACGCCGGTGGAGCCGCGGCTCGTGACGCGGATCGAGGACGCCACGCGCCGCGTCGTATTCGATGCGCCGGTCCAGTCGCTTGCGCCCGCGCTTCCGGAGAACGTCGCATTCGTGCTCCGCGACATGATGCGTGAGGTCGTCGAACGCGGCACGGCGAGTTCCATTCGCCGCTTCATCCCGGCGGGCGTGCCGGTGGCCGGCAAGACCGGCACGACGGACGACAATACGGACGTGTGGTTCGTCGGGATGACACCCGACCTCGTGGCCGGCGTGTGGCTCGGCTTCGACACGCCGAAGCCGATAGCGGAACGCGGCGTGGCGGGCGGGCTGCTCGCCGCACCCGTGTTCGGGCGGATGATCGAACGGAGCGGGTACGCGCGACCGAGCGATGCATGGTCGCAGGTTCCGGCGAGCGTGACGAGCGTCACACTCGACCGTATCACGGGACGGCCGGCGACATCGCTGACGCCAGTGGACCGCCGCTACGTGGAGTACTTTGTTCCCGGAACCGAACCGGGCGCGCTCCGAATTCAGGCGCGCAATATCTTCCGGAGCGGACCGATCGTGTTCTAGGCGCTGCTCCACTCCAAACCAACTGAAAGCGATGCGGACTGTCTTCACTCGCTACTCGCCCGTGCTGGCGATCGTGGTCGCGGCATGCAGCGGCGATTCGACCGGCCCTGCGAAACCCGCGGCGGTTACGCTCGGTTCGAGCACGGCAATCACCGGCACGGTTGGTTCGGTGCTCGCGGCGGCGCCGACGTTCACCGTCACGGATGCAGGGGGCAAGGCGATCGGCGATGTCGCCGTGACTGTCGCCGTGACCGCCGGCGGCGGGTCGCTCTCGGGCGCGCCCACGAAGTCATCGAACGGGGCGACCTCGATCGGCATCTGGACGCTGGGCACGACGTCGGGCGTCAATACGGTAACCGTGACGGTCACCGGGTTGAGCGCGCCGCTCGTGATCAATGCGACGGGCAACCCTGATGTGCCGTCGCAGGTCACCGTCGCGGCCGGGAACGCCCAGAGCGTGCTGGCCGGCGGCAACCCGGCGACTCCCATCAGCTTCAAGGTCGGCGACCGTTTCAATAACGGCGTCCCAAACATCCCCGTGAGCTTCAGCGTGGCGGCCGGCGGCGGCACGATTCCGAGTGCCGGAGCGGTGAATACCGACGCCAACGGCGTTGCCGCGGCGCCGATCTGGACGATTGGGAAGTCCACCGCCCCACAACAGCTGCGTGCGACCGCGGGTGCGTTCACCGGCACCGCGACGGCGACGGTGCAATCGGCGTTCTTCGCGGATGTCCGATTCTACGGGCCGACGATCGACCCCGCGCTGCAGACCGTGTTCTTCGATGCTGCCTCTCGCATCCAGGGCATGATCACCGGCGACATCCCGCCCGTGACGCTCACGGCCCTGGACGTCAATGTCTGCCCGGCCGCCATCCAGCCCTCCGGCATTCCCGCGATCTCGGACCAGGTGGACGACGTCATCATCTTCGCAGCCGTGGGCCCGATTGACGGCGCCGGCGGTGTACTCGGCAGTGCCGGTCCTTGCTTCGTCCGCACCACGGGTGGGCTGACGATCATCGGCTTCATGGGCTTCGACGTCGCCGACTTGACGAACCTCCAGGCGAGCGGCCGCATCGCCGACGTCATCCTTCACGAGATGCTCCATGTGGTCGGCGTTGGTCCGCTCTGGGCCAGCAAGGGTCAGGTCAGCGGAGCGACGACCCCGAACTCGGGCTTCATTGGGCTTCAGGCCGTCCAGGCATGCCTGTTCCATGGCGGGACCGGTACGAACCAGTGCGGCGGCACTCCTGCCATCGTTCCGCTCGAGACGACAGGCGGTTCCGGTACTCGCGACGTGCACTGGCGCGAAAACACGACCGCAACGGGCATCGGCCTGAACCAGGAACTCATGACGGGATTCGTCGAGCCCGCCGGAGTCGCGAATCCGCTCAGCCGGATCACCATCGCCTCGCTCGCTGACATTGGCTACACCGTGAACCTGCTCCCGGCGGACTCGTACAGCTACCCGAGCACGCTCGCGAACTCGCTCGCCTTGATTCGCGAATCGCAGGGGCTCGGCAAGTTCGAGCTTCGTGAGTTGCCCACCGCGCCCATCGGCACCATCGATGCCATCGGCCGCGTCACCCGTACCGTCCGGAGATAGCCATGCGCCGATTCGTCCTGGCAGGAGTGATTGGGGCCGCGGCGTGCGGCGGTGACAAGCCGGCGGCAGCCGGCGACGCGACCGCGGCGCCGATGCCGCAAGACGCCATGATGCCGGACTCCATGAAGGAACGCATGGCCGACACGACGTCGAAGGCCGGAGCGGCCGGTTCGACCGGACAGGCAGCCGAAAGGCCGCTGCGCGACAGCGCATACGGCCCCTCGTTCAAGATAGACTCGGCGGGTAAGGTGACGCCGATCAAGCGTCCGTAGCGGCCGCCCGGCTACACCACGTGCAGTTTGCTCGCCGTCGCGTCGTCCGCGACGAGCGCGAGCTTCAGCACTTCCTCGAGCGTCTCGACCGAGTGGAACTCGAGCTTCGCCTTCGCCTCGTCCGGCACGTCCTCGAGGTCGGCCTCGTTGTCCTTCGGGATCACGATCGTGGTCATGCCGGCGCGCAGCGCCCCGAGCACCTTCTCCTTCACGCCGCCGATCGGCAGCACGCGTCCGCGTAGCGTGATCTCGCCGGTCATTGCCAGGTCGCGGCGAACCGGGCGGCCTGACAGCTCGCTCGCGAGCGCTGTCGCGATCGCCACGCCGGCCGATGGCCCGTCCTTCGGGATCGCTCCGGCCGGCACGTGGATGTGTGTCTCCACCGCGCCGAGCCGCGCCTTCGGGATGCCGAGCTTCTCGGCGTTCTTGGTCACGTAGGTGAATGCCGCGCGGGCCGATTCCTTCATCACGTCGCCGAGCTGGCCGGTCAGCACCAGTGCGACCGGCGCAGAACCGCCGTTCTCGCCAACGGGCTGCTGCTGCAGCGAGCGCGTGGACGCTTCGACGAACATGATGTCGCCGCCCATCGGCGTGTAGTACATGCCGGTGGCCACGCCGACCTCGTGCGTCTCGTTCGCCTTCTCGGGGCGCACCTTGGGGCGTCCCAGCAGGTCGCGGACTTCGTCGGCCGTCACGATGCCGTCGTCCACCACGATCCTTTCCTCGCCCGCCGCGATCCGGCGCGCCACCTTGCGGGCCACCTTGCCGATCTCGCGCTCCAGCTGACGCACGCCGCTCTCACGTGTGTACTTCGACACGAGCGCGGCGACGGCGTCATCGGCGAACGACACTTTCTTGCCGCCGAGCCCGTTTTCCTCGAGCTGGCGCGGGATCAGGTACTTCTTGGCGATCTCGGACTTCTCGCGCTCGGTGTAGCCCGCGAACTCGACGACTTCCATGCGGTCGAGCAACGGCCCGGGAATGTTCTGCACGAAGTTCGCGGTTGCGATGAACAGCACCTCGGAGAGATCGAACGGCACGCCGAGATAATGGTCGGTGAAGGTGTCGTTCTGGGCCGGGTCGAGCACTTCCAGCAGCGCACTCGACGGGTCACCCTGGAACGACACACCCAACTTGTCGATTTCGTCCAGCAGGAAGACCGGGTTCTTGGTCCCGGCCTGCTTCATGCCCTGCACGATCCGCCCCGGCATGGCGCCGACGTAGGTGCGCCGATGCCCGCGGATGTCCGCCTCGTCGCGGGCGCCACCGAGTGCGACGCGTACGTATTCGCGGCCAAGGGCCCGCGCGATGGACTTCGCGATACTGGTCTTGCCCACGCCCGGCGGGCCGGTGAAGAGAAGGATCGGGCCCTTCGCCATGGCGCGCGCCTTGGCTTCCTTCTCGTCCGTGATGGTACGCTCGGCCGGTTCCTCGCCCTTCTTGAGTGCCGGCGTCGCGTCTTCCTTCTTGTCCTTCAACTTCGCGGCCGGGAACTCGCCCGTCGCCTTGATCTCCTCGCTCAGCTGGTGCGCGCGGAGCTGCCGCACGGCGAGGAACTCGAGCACGCGGTCCTTCACGTCCTTGAGCCCGTAGTGGTCTTCGTCGAGGATGCGGATCGCCTGCGGCAGGTCGAGCTTGTCGTCCGAGCGCCAGTTCCACGGCAGTTCGGCGATCCACTCCAGGTACGTGCGGATCACCTGCGCTTCCATGGATTCGCGGCCGGAACGCTCGAGCCGGCCGAGTTCGCGCTCGACCTCCGTGCGAGCCTCCTTGGGCAACTGCAGCTTGCCCAGCTTCTCGCGCAGCGCCTCGATCTCCTTGGCCTGGTCGTCGTCGCCGAGCTCCTTCTGGATCGCCTTCATTTGCTCGCGGAGGAACATCTCGCGCTGACGCTCGCCGAGCTCCTCCTGCACCTGCGACTTGATCTCCTCCTGCGCTTCGAGCAGCGATACCTGCCGCTGCACCTGCACGAGGACCTTCCGAAGGCGCTCCTCGACCGACAGCGTCTCGAGCAATCCCTGCTTTTCCGGAACCTCGAGATTCAGGTAGCCGGCAACCAGGTCGGCGAACCGGCCCGGTTCGGTGACGGAATCCAGCACCTGATGCACGACTTCCTCGGGAAGCCCGCGCTTCTCGCCGAGTTCCGCAGCGCGCTCACGCGTTTCCTTGTGGAGCGCCTCGAAGGCCGGGTCCTTTTCGTCCAGCGGCAGCATGTCGCCCGTTTTCAGGATCACCGCGGAGAGGAATCCATCGGCCTGGGTGTACTGCAATGCCGTCGCGCGCTCTTCGCCCTGGAGCAGGAGTTGGACGCCACCCAGACCCCGGTTCACCTGGCCAATCCGCGCAATCACGCCCATCGAGTACAGGATCTCGGGCGTCGGCTCCTCGGCATTGTCGTGCTGGGCGACGGCAAACACGAGCCGGTCGCCTTTCAGTGCGGATTCGATCGCGCGAAGGGTCCCCGGGCGGCCAGCCGCAATGGGCGCCGCAAGGCCGGGGAAGATGACGGTGCCCCGAAGCGGGAGCACCGGAAGGGTCAGTCGAGTGGTCATGGAATTGTTTTACGCAAAGGCCGTTCCAACCTGAGTTACGACACTTCGGCGGGGTTTGCAACTTTGCACCGCCGTGGTGGCGTAGTGTCTGACAGATACGCTGTTTCTACCCCCGCATGGTGTCGAAAGACTCGCCAGTGACGGGAGACCCTGCTATGCTTGCCACTCGGTCCCCCTTTCCCGCGCACGTGGATCAACCCCAAATAACGCAGTCCGACGCCGAGCTCCGCTCGCACGTCGCGCGTGTGCTCGCCCCGACGTACGAGCTCGACAGGGAGATCGGGCGTGGCGGCATGGGGATCGTGTTCCTGGCGCGCGACTCGCGCCTCAAGCGACGCGTCGCCATCAAGCTGCTGCCCCCAGAGCTTGCCTTCCGTTCGGAGATCCGGTCCCGATTCCTGAAGGAAGCCGAGATGGCGGCCCAACTGTCCCATCCAAGCATCGTCCCCATCTATAGCGTTGATGAGCGCCAAGGGCTGGTCTATTTCGTGATGGGCTTCGTGGACGGGGACAATCTTGCCCAGCGAATCCACAACACGGGCCCGATCGCGCCGGAGGAGACCCGGAAGATCCTGCGCGAGGTCGCCGACGCCCTGAGCTACGCGCACGAGCGCGGCGTCGTCCACCGCGACATCAAGCCGGACAACATCCTCCTGGACCAGGAGACCGGGCGGCCGATGGTGACCGACTTCGGGATCGCGCGCGCCGTGAGCGACAGCGGCGACGCGCGCCTCACCGCCACCGGTATCGCGATCGGGACGCCGGCGTTCATGAGTCCGGAGCAATCGGCGGGCGACCGCCAACTGGACGGCCGCAGCGATCTCTATTCGCTGGGTGTCGTGGCGTACCAGATGCTCTGCGGCGACCTGCCATTCTCGGCGAACAACACGCCGGCCCTGCTGGTGAAGCATCTCTCCGAGGCGCCGGTGCCGATCGAACGGCGGTCCGGGAACGTGCCGTCCGACCTCGCGCGCGCCGTGATGTTGTGCCTGGAGAAGCGTCCCGAGGACCGGTTCCCGACCGCGCGGGCGCTCGTGCAGGCACTCGAGACCGGGAACGTGCCGAACCTTCCGGTACCGCGAAAGCCGAACAAGCCGACGGCCATGGAACAGGCCTTCGGTGTCGGCGCGGGCGCGGGCTCGGCGGGCGACCTTGGCTTGGGCGACATGGGACTGGGTGACTTCGGCCTGGGCGGCGGTCGAACCGGCGGGGGTGTGCTCGCCGACTCGTACGATGTGCTGCAACCGACGGGCGAAGAACTCGCGCGCTGGAACGACCCGCGCGTCGAGAAGTTCCGGAAGAGCGTCATGCCGTGGCTCTATGTCACGGCGTTCTTCATGCTGATGACGATCATCGCGAACACCAACCTGCTCTTCATCAGCGCGTTCTGGGGCATCGGCATCGCGTACAACTACGCGAAGCTGTGGAGCGACGGGTACGACTGGCACGACGTGTTCCGCGTGCCGCGCGAGCGGCTGTTCTGGGACACCGTGCACGAGTGGTACCTGCACAACATCAAGTCCATCTGGAACTCCGAAGCGCGGGCCGCGGCGCGCGAACGGCGCCGCATAGAGGTGAAGAGCGGCGGTCAGGCGATCACGCGCGGCGGATCGGTGCCCGCGCGCATCGGCGCCGCGGACGCCGCGGCGCTGGGGTCAGGTCCGCACGCGGCGTTGGCCCGGCAGGCGATGGTTGACCGCGACGAGGTGCTGCGGCTGGTGGAGTCGTTGCCGAAGAGCCAGAAGAGTCGCGTCGCCGAGGTCCCGGCGACCGCGCAGAAGCTGGCGGAATCGGTGGTCGGCATCGCGTCGCGGCTCGCGGACCTGGCGCGCGCCGGCGGCGGCTCGGTCACGGCGATTGACACCGAGATCAAGGTGCTCGAGGCGCAGGCGAACCCGATGGACCGAACCGGCAGCGAGGAGCGCGTGCGGCGCCTCGCGCTGCTGCGGCGACAGCGCCGCGGCATCACGGAGGTCGAACGGAAGCGCGGGGAGCTGGGCCAGAAGATCGAGCACTGCGCGCTGCTGCTCCAGAACATGAAGTTCGATGTGCTCCGGCTCAAAACCGGCGACGAGTCGTGGCAGCACGTCACCTCCATCGCCGAGCAGGCCATGGCGGTGGCGCGTGAGGTGGACAGCGCGGTGTACGTTGCCGACCAGCTCCGTGCAATCGGGCGGGGCAGCGGCACCGGCGCGCGGTCGTCCCGGACGCCGTGACCGACGACGCCGGCGTCGGCGAACTCCGTCGGCGGGTCGAGTCAGCCGTTGGCGCCAGCTTCCAGATCGAGGATGAGATCGGGCGTGGCGGCATGGCGGTCGTGTACCGCGCCGTGGACTTGCGCCTTCGGCGCAAGGTCGCGCTCAAGGTCCTGCCTCCCGACCTCGCATTCCGTGCCGACGTCAAGTCGCGCTTCGTTCGCGAGGCGCAGCTGGCCGCGCAGCTGTCGCACGCGCACATCGTGCCGATCTACGCCGTTGACGAGACCGGCGGTATCGTGTGGTTCGCGATGGGGCTCGTGGATGGCGATCCCCTGGCGAAGTTGCTGCACCAGACGCCGCGACCCGAGCTCGCGTTCGTGCGGAGCGTGCTGCGCGAAGTCGCCGACGGACTCGCCTACGCCCACGCGCGCGGCGTGGTGCACCGGGACGTCAAACCCGACAACATCCTGATTGACCGCGCGAGCGGACGCGCGCTGGTGACGGACTTCGGGATCGCGCGCGCGGCTGAGGGCGACCTCCGGCTCACCGCCACGGGAGTCGTGGTCGGCACCCCCGCGTACATGAGCCCGGAGCAGGCGATGGGCGACAAGGACGTGGATGGTCGCGCGGACATCTATGCGCTTGGCGTGGTCGGCTGGCAGATGCTGGCGGGTGAGTTGCCGTTCAAGTCGGAGAACACGCCGGGCATGCTGATGAAGCACATCAGCGAGCCGCCGCGCGCGCTCCACGAGTTGCGCGCGGACCTCCCGGCGAACCTGGTGTACGCGATCGAGCGCGCGATGGCCAAGGGGCCGGACGATCGCTGGCCGGATGCCAAGGCATTCCGCACGGCCTTGGGCGACGATGCACCGGCACCGGTATTTGCGGCAACGCCTTCGGCGCTCGCGAGCATGGGCCGCCCGCCGAAACTGCATTTCGAGCGCCCGGGAGAAAGCGGCACAGGAGCGCCCCGATCATCCGAGTCAACGCGCGAGCGCCCGCCAGGGTACGCAGCGCCGGCTCCGCCGGCGAAACCGTGGCGTTACAACCCCATGCGCGAGGCAAAGGACAGCGAGGAAGGGGCGAACGCGATCGCGGAGTGGCGCGCGCAGCGCGACGAGTGGCGACGGCGCCAGGCGCCCGACCAGCCGGCCCCGCTCGGGGCGGAGCCCCTGTCGCGGCGTGAGCAGCGGCAGGAGGAGCGCCGCCTGCGCCGCGAGGGACGGTTGCCCACGCGCACGCCGGAGCAGCGGATCCGCGCGGTGCAGCGCTTCGCGCTGAGCTACGCGGTCACGGTGCCGTTCCTGGCGATGATCAACATGTTCACGTCACCGCAGTTCCCGTGGTTCATCTTCCCGGCGATCGGGATGGGGCTCGGCTTGGCCTCGCGGGTCGGCGGGCTCTGGGTTGACGGGATTCCCCTGCGACGGCTCTTCAAGCGACAGCCGATTGACGAGGACGCGCCCGCGCCCGAGCTGGGTGCCGGTGAGTCCGCGTGGCGCGCGCTCCCACGTCACGCAGGCGGTGGCTCGGCAGACGCGCCGGAGGGTGGCCGCGCCCTGGGGCGTGCCGCCGCGGCGGCGCCGACCGCCGATCTGCGCGGGGTTCCCGCCGAGCTGTTGGGAAGTACGCACGGGCGCATCGTGCGCGAGTCGGCCGAGACGAGGGCGGTTATCGAGGATGTGTACAAGCGCCTGAGTGAAATCGAGCGCGTCAATCTTCCCGACGTCGTTGCGACGGCGCAGTCGCTGAACGACCGGGTGCGCGCGTTGGCGCAGGCGTTGATGCAACTCGATCGCGATGCGTCGCCGGAGGCCGTGCGCCAGCTGGACGAGCGGATCGCGACCGCCCGCGCCGCGACCACCAACCCGGAGAACGATCGCCGGCTGGAGTTGCTCGAGCGGCAGCGCACGACGCTGAAGGATCTCGCTGAGCGGCGCGCAACCGTGGCGGAGCAGCTCGACCATTCGGGCATCCTCCTCCAGACGATCAAGCTCGACATGCTCAAGCTGCGGTCGAGCGGCATGGAATCGCACATCGCGGATTCCACGATGGCGACGCAGGAAGCGCGGGCCATCGCGACCGATATCGAGCGCGTCGTGGACGCGGCGCAGGAAGCGCGGCGGATCTAGCGCGCCGGTCGCACCGATCGCTCAGCCGACGGAGAGCACGGCGGCCACCGCAGCCGCACACCGCTCCGGTGAGTCTTCCACCGCGAAGTGACCCGCATCCGAGATCGACACTCCGGTGGCGCCCGGGATTTCGGCGCGGAGACGGGCGATTTCGGCGGGCGCGACAAACGGGTCGAGCGCACTCCCGAGCACCGTGGTGGGGATTCGGAGTCGGGACAAGGCCGCCGCGTCCGGCGTGCAGCATGCGTATCGCAGGATCGTGAGATGGTGCCGGAGCGAGACAACACCGAGCGCGGTGCCGGCGCTTCCGTAGCTTCGCAGCGTCACGTCGAGCGACCGCAGCCCAACCTCGCGAACGGCGAAGCCACGGACGGCAGATCCGTGCAGGAAGCTGGAGATGAGCGGGGCTCCGACGAGATGTGCCAACGGGGCGGCCGCGCCGGCCAGGCGAGCGATGTTCCGCGGGCGGCTGCCGTTCGGCCCGGTGGCGAATGTGGCCAGCGCGGACACGCGATCGGGGTCGGTACAGGCGATCCGCAGTGCCAGCGCGCCCCCCAGTCCGTGCCCGATCATCGCGGCACGACCGACGTTCAGCTCATCGAGCACGCCGATGAGCGTGGCCACCTGGGCGGCGACCATGGCCTCGGCGTGAACGGCCACCGGCGGCGGATCGCTTCGTCCGCAGCCGAGCAGGTCGGGGATGACCAGGCGCCGGCCTTCCGGGAGCAGCGGCGCCAGCAGCCGCCACGAGTGCGAGGAACCCGGAAACCCGTGCAGCAGGACGATCGGGTCGCCGCCACCGCGGGTTCCGGCAGCGTAGTAGTACACGCGGGTGCCCCTGATATCCACGAACTCGCCGCGCATGGCCGGAAAAATGAGTCATGGACACTGCTTGAGCAGGGAAACGGCGGAAACGGCGGATAACTGCGGGTACTTCAACGGCACTTCTTGGGGGAACTGCGCGCGGAACGCTGGGGATCGAGCGCAGTTGCAGTTCACCCATGAGTTGTAGTTGCTGTCTCCGCCTTGATCCGCCGTTTCCGCTGTTTCCCCGCCCAAGCAGTGATCGGTCTTTCAAGCAATCAGCACCTAGCGGAAATCAGGAAAAGCTGTATGCTTCACCGCTCATTTGGATCGTACTTATCATCGGTTCGTAAGTCGTTGTCAATAAACGAGTTATATGACAGAAGAGTATCCGGTCCCCACTCCGCCCGCGGCCACGGTGCCCGTGTTTCCACCGCCACCGCCGCCGCTTGCCGCGCTCGATTTTCCGCTCGGGTGGCTCCTCGACCACGCTGCGGGCCCGATCCAGTACCGATCCGCTGTTGATGTCGCGCGGCTCGAGCACGAGTTCGTGATTTCGCTTGGCAACATCGCGTACGGGTTCCCGGGCGCGATCCGTCTGGCGCTCCTTCAAGCCGCCGACGGAACGTGGAACCAGAGCATGTTGTCGCTGCCGCCGGCGCGGAGCGACGACTTCGATCACGTCGGCACGATGCATGCGGTGCGTCGGCTCGTGGAATACGGCTGGGACAAGGACTCGCCGCCGGTGTACCAGGCGCGGCGGATCCTGTTCCGGCTTCTCGCCGAGGACAACGACCCGTCGTTGCTGTTCGAGTTCACGCCCCCGGCGACCAAGAAGCTGAGTCCCGAAGGCGTTGCGCGCGCCCGCCTGCAGTTGCGTGAGGCCGCGGCGGCAACACTCGCGCAGGCCGGATTCGAGGCGGACCCGCGCCTGCGTGGCGCGGCCAACCGTATCATCGAACGGCTGCATACGTTCCTGCGCTCGCCGCTCGCGGACAAGCCGTGGATCCGCGTGGGCAACCAGCAGGTGCTGGCCCCGCAGGCGTCACCGCCGTCCATCTACGCCCTCCAGATGCTCGCGCACATGCCGCTCTTCCGCACCGAGCACTACGAAGCCGTGGAAGCGCTCTACAAGTGGCTGACGCGCCCGCTCCCGCGACAGGAGCAGGTGCAGCTCGTCGGCGGGAAGATGGTGGAGGTGCCGGCGTACGTCCTTGGCGACCGGCTGCCGCATCGCAATGCGGTGGAAGACGATGTGCCCGCGGCGCTGGGGTGGCTGGAGCTGATGGCGAGACTCGGCTTCCTGCGCCGGAACGAAAACTGGATGAAGATGCACGAGCGCTTCATGGACGACTGCGGCAAGGACGGCGTGTGGCATCCGCACAAGGGCATGTCCATGCCGCGGAGTTCGAACCCGTGGTGCTGGGCCGCGTATCCGCTCGAGCCGTCGCACGCCGGCGACGTGCGCTGGACCGACGTCACGTTCCGGGTTGGGCTGATCGCCCGGCTGTCCGGCCGACCGATCAACCTGATCTGACGACCGCGGGTTGAGTTGATGGCGAGTACGCGGCTCGCGCCTGCGGAGTGGTATCCCGCCGGATGGCCGGGCGTCTCGGCGCGGCACATCGTGCTCGCGGATGGCACGAAGGTCCGCGTGGTCGAGTCAGGGCCGGAGTCGGCGCCGCCGGTCCTGCTGCTCCACGGCTGGGCGGTGTCGGCCTACCTCTGGCGCCATACGATCGGAGCGCTGGCCGCCGCCGGTTGGCGCGCGGTGGCGATCGACCTCCCCGGCCACGGGCTTTCGGACGCGCCGACCGAACGCGGCGAATACACGCTCGTCAAGTTCACGGATCGTTGCGCCGCCCTGCTTGATTCGTTAGGTGTCGCGCGTGCCCCGATCCTCGCGCAGTCCATGGGCGGGCGGATCGGCGTTGAACTCGCCATCCGGAAGCGGGCCTCCCGGCTGCTGTTGTTCGGGCCGGTCGGCTTCGGGCATGTGTCACCCGCGACGGCGTACGCGCCCTTCATCCCGCCGGCCCTGGGCGAGATCGCCGTCGCCCTCGTGACCCGCCCGATGGTGGAGCTCGTGCAACGCCGCGTACACGGGAAACTCGGCTGGTTCACCGATCGCGATGTGGACGAGTACTGGGCTCCGACGCAGTTCGCGGACGTGGTGCGGGCGCAACTCCAGATGCTCCGCGAGTTTTCGTGGCAACCCCTGACGCCGGACGAACTGTACGCGATTGGCGTGCCGACGCTGGTGATCTTCGGCACCGGCGACCAGACGGTGAAGCCGCTGCAGGCCGCGCAACTCGCCGCCGAGCTGCCGGACGGCCAGCTGGAATGGGTGGAGGGTGGCGGGCACGTGCTGATGGAGGAGATCCCGGAGCGGATCAACAGCCGTGTCATCGAGTTTCTCGGCAGCCCGAGGGGTTAGCTTTCGGCAACGTGAATTCGAACGAGCAGGAATCGCCGACGCCATCCGGCGGACTGGCCGCGGCGGAAGCCGCCACAAGCGACGTCACCTTCAGCGAGCTCGGGTTGAGTGCGGCCATGCTGCGCGCGCTCACCGATGCCGGCTACACCCGACCCACGCCGATCCAGGCGCAGGCCGTGCCGCTTGCCCTGAAGGGCCGCGACCTGATGGGGCTGGCGATGACGGGCACGGGCAAGACCGCCGCATTCACGATCCCGATCATCGAGCGGCTCACGGGCGGGCCCAAGCGCACGCGCGCGTTGATCCTCACGCCGACGCGCGAGCTGTGCCAGCAGGTGGAAGAGAGCTTCAGGAAGTACGGACGCCACAGCAAGCTCGCGGTGATCAGCGTGTACGGCGGCGTGGGCTACGATCCGCAGACGAAGGCGCTGCGCGGCGGGGTGGACGTGGTGGTCGCGACGCCGGGCCGCCTGATTGACCACATCGAGCGCGGCAATGCGGATTTCCGCGAGCTCGAAGTGCTGGTGCTTGACGAAGCCGATCGCATGCTCGACATGGGTTTCGCGCCGCAGATCTCGAAGATCGTCGCGCGCCTGGACCAGTTCCGGCAGACGCTGCTCTTCAGCGCGACCATGCCGCCGGAAGTGGAGGCGCTTGCCCGGAAATACCTCAGGAAACCCGCCGTGGTGCAGGTGGGCCGCCGCTCCGCCGCGGCCACGACGGTGCAGCACTTCGTGTACCCGTGCCCGAAGGAAAAGAAGGCGGACCTGCTCGTGAAGTTGATGACCGACCATCCGATGGACTCGGTGCTCGTCTTCACGCGGACGAAGGCCGGCGCCGACCGCGTCGTGCGCGCGCTCGAGCGCGGCGGGATCGAGGCCGACGCGCTGCATGCGGACAAGACGCAGGGGCAGCGGGCGCAGGTGCTGGCCAGTTTCAAGGATGGCAAGACGAAGGTGCTGGTCGCGACCGACATCGCCCAGCGCGGGCTCGACATCTCGCACATCACGCACGTGATCAACTACGACGTGCCGCAGCAGGCTGAGGATTACGTCCACCGGATCGGGCGGACCGGCCGTGCCGCCCGCACCGGCGATGCGTTCACGTTCATGTGCGCGGACGAGATCGCGATGGTGCGCACGATCGAGCGGGTGATCGGCAAGGAGATTCCCCGCATCAGCGTCGCGGGGTTCGACTTCGGCACGTAGGCGCGCGGCCGCGTCTACGGCCCGCGCGACCAGGTGACGCGCCCGAGTCGCGCCGTGGTCACCGTATCGGCGCGCTTCCCGCGGGAGACCACGATGCGCGTGTTCGCCGCGCCGTAGCCGACGCCGGTCGGCAGGAAGGTGATCGAATCGCGCGTCACGCTGACCGACACGCCGCGGGACGCCCGCAGGTCACGTTGGAATACGGTATCGGCGCCGGCCATCACGCGAATGCGACCGGCGGCGGCGTCCACAATGAAGCTCGCGAGGTCGCCGCGCAGGCCGGCCGCGCTGCGGGTCGCCCAGATGCCGATCAGGATGTCGCGCTGTGCGGCGCGCACCTGCCAGCGATCGTGCATGGTTGCGAAGTTCGGTACGGCGATTGCCGCCAGGATGCCCATCAGCGCCAGCGTGAGCGCCAACTCGACCAGGACATAGCCCGCGGCGCCGGGCGCCGGCGTGTGTCGCGTGTGCATGCACACGGATGTACGTTCACGCGCGCGGGATTGCCGGACCCGATCCGCGCGAGACCCACCCTTTTCGTGCAACACGATTTCGCGGAGCCCCCCATGCCGATCCCGAATCTCCCGCTCTCCGGCACTCACCTGGCCCGCGCGGCGCGCATCGCCGTCCTTGGCGGGGTCACCGCCGCGGCCAGCGGCTGCATGAACCCGCAGGCGCTCGCCGACATCCACGAACAGCTCACGCAGGCCGCCGATGCGGTCAACGACATCCGGATCAACATGGATGTCATGCGCAACACCATTGACTCACTCACGATCGTGGTCGCCAAGCAGGACTCGACGATCACACGGCTGGCGACGGCCACGAACGTGCAGGTCGTGAAGTGAGCTTCCTCGCGCTTGGCGACAGCTATACGATCGGCGAGAAGGTCGAGCCCGCCGAACGGTGGCCCGTGCAGCTGGCGCGCGCGCTGCGCGCCGCGGGCGCCGTGGTGGACGATCCCCGCATCGTCGCCCGCACGGGGTGGACCACCGATGAACTCGCGAACGCGATCGCCGAGCAGAACGTCGGCGGGGTGTTCTCGCTGGTCTCGTTGTTGATCGGCGTGAACAACCAGTATCGCGGGCGCCCGGTGGCCGAGTATCGGGACCAGTTCCGCGGCCTGCTCGACCAGGCGATCGGATTCGCGGGCAGCCGCGCGGCCCGCGTGATCGTGCTCTCGATCCCCGATTGGGGCGTGATGCCCTTCGCCGAAGGCCGCGATCGGGCGAGAATCGCGCGCGAGATCGACCAGTTCAACACCACCGCCCGGGACGAAGTCGTTCGCGCCCGGGCGGCGTGGGTGGACATCACGCCGATTTCGCGCGCGATGCGCGACGGCTGGGCCGCGTCGGACGGGCTGCACCCCTCGGGCGCGCAGTACACCGAGTGGGCGCGCGCGGCGCAGCCGGCGGCGACCGCGGCGCTCCAGGCGCGGTAG
>VGVM01000050.1 GCA_016874035.1 Gemmatimonadota bacterium | reverse complement strand
CTGCCCGGACGCTCAGGGAAGGCCGGCTTTCTGCTTCGCGACCTGCGCGATCCGCTTCTCCAGCTCGCCCGTCGTCGTGCACACGGTCTGGTTGGCCGAGCCGAACACCGGGTGGCTCGCAACCCCGCTGAGTCGCGTGGAGATCCGCGACCGCCCTCCCTCCGCCACGGTCGCCGCGCTCGCGATGCTGAGCACCAGGTCGTACGTCTCGGCGTTGGGCACGTTGTCCTTGTTGCCGCAGTCCAAATACTTGACCATGGACACGCCGCCGAGCCGCCGGCGGAGCTTGAGCGTCGGATTGACCACCGACCGGGACCGCGGGTCCATCTGCGCGATCGGGATCCCGATTTCCGCGTACGCCTTGGTCATCAGCGTGTACGCCGAATCCACGCCGACCCCGATGTCCTCGCCGACCGCGGCGGTCGTGGCCGTCGTGTTGAACCGGATGGACTGCTGGGTCCCGAGCGTGATCTGCTGGCTCATCGGCATTTCGGCGACGTCCGTCGTCGTCTTCTGCGTGGCCGAAGCACACGCCATGGACGCTAGGCCGGCCAACACGGCGGCGGAAATTGAAGTTCGCATCGAATCGGCTCAGCGAGTTTGGGGTTCCCGGAATCCTGCCGACGACGGCCCGGATGCCGCAAGCGCATCGGACCGAACGACTACGCCGGCCGTTCTGGAACCGCTGCCGCCGGGTGACGGGCTAGGCGCCGCGAAGCGCCGCGCGAACCAGCGCGAGGGCAGCCGCGGGATCCTCGGCAGCCGTCACCGCGCGCCCGAGCACCACCCAGGTCGCACCGGCGTCCCGCATCTCCGACGGCGTGGCAACCCGCGCCTGGTCGTGCGATTCCGCCCCGACGAGGCGGATCCCGGGCACCAGCGTCCCGAATCCGGGGCCGCAGGCCGATCGGATCTCGCGCACCTCCTGGCCGCTGCACACGACGCCGCGCAAGCCGCTGGCCTTCGCCGCCGCGGCAAAGTGCATCGCGCGGGCCGCGATCGAGACCCCCGGGATGCCAAGCGATTCGGCATACGCCGTTTCACTGAACGACGTGAGCACAGTCACGCCAATCACGCCCGTCCGGACCGCGCCCGCGGCACCGATCGCGCCGGACGCGCCGGACGCGCCGGACGCGCCGGCGACCGCCGCACGCATCATGTCGGCGCCACCGCTCGCGTGTACCGTGAGCAACTCGACACCCAGCGCCGCCGCCGAGGCGGCGGCGCGCTCGACGGTGTTCGGGATGTCATGCAGCTTGAGGTCGAGGAACACCCGCCGGCCGTCAGCGCGCAGCCACTCGACGGCGCCCGGGCCTTCGCGCACAAACAGCTGCAGGCCGACCTTCACGAAGTCCGCGCCCGGCCCGAGTCGCCCGACCAGCTCCTTCGCCGCAGCGAGGGTCGGGACATCGAGGGCCACGATCGGAACGGGGCCGTTCGCGGTTGTCATGGGTTCGGCCAGGTCAGGGTCCCAACCAGGTCGGAAATCCGGCGGACGCCGTTCGAGGCGCACCAATCGGTCAGTTCGGCGACCACACGCTCGGGAACTCGCGGGTTGGCCAGCGCCGCCGTCCCGATCGCCACGAGCGAGGCTCCGGCGACGATGTACTGAAGCGCGTGTTCCGCCGTCGCCACGCCGCCGACCCCGATAATCGGCAGTCGCACCGCGCGGCTCACTTTCCACGTCGCGAGCACGCCCACCGGCCGCAGCCCTGGCCCGCTGACCCCGCCGGAGCCGAAGCCGAGCACCGGGGCACGACGCGCAACGTCGATGACGAGCCCGGGCATCGTGTTCACCACCGAAATCCCGTCAGCGCCGGCGTCCGCTGCGCATCGCGCGGCGTCTCCAACATTCGGTAGTGTCGGGGACAGCTTGACGAAGAGCGGGCGCCTCGTGCGGGCGCGCGCGCCGCTGATCACCTTCGCAAGGGCCGCCGGGTCCGCACCAAATTCAAGCCCGCCTGCGCGGGTGTTGGGGCAGCTGACGTTCAGCTCGAATCCGTCGAGCCCGCCGGCGGTATCGAGGGCGCCGACCACCTCAGCGTAGTCTTCTATGACCCGGCCGACGACGTTTACCAAAACGCGTGGGCCCGCAACGGTGGCGGCCAGCCAAGGCAGGTCGTTCGCGCGCACGGACTCGACGCCGGGGTTCGCCAGCCCGACCGCATTGATCATTCCGTCACCGAAGTCGGCCACGCGTGGGGCGGGCGCTCCGGCTCGCGGTTCGACGCTAACGGCCTTGGTGATCAGGCCACCGAGTGCGTTGAGCGATACCACGGATGCGAGCTCGCGGCCGTACGCGGCCGTACCTGCGGCAAGCAGGATCGGATTCTGGAACTCGAGGCCCGCGGCTGACGTCTGCAGCGCCGCGGGAGCTGTCATCGCGAACCGCCCGAGACGCTTCCGGACACGCGGCGTTCGTAGCGGGCCAGGTAATCGACGGTGGCCACCGCGATAGACGCGGCGATCTGGTCCTGGCCCGCCGCGCTCGCCATGTACGTGGCCTCATCCACGTTCGACCCGAAGCCGATCTCGACGAGCACCGCCGGCCGGAATGAGGTCACCAGCACGCGAAAGCCTGCCTGCTTGACGCCACGACTGGGGCCGGGGTGGGTTCGCCGCATCCCGGCCTGGATCGTCGCGGCCAGGTCGCTCGATTCCCGCAGGTGTTCGTTCTGGGCCATGTCGTTCAGCATGAAGCTGAGCGCGTCGTCCTCGGCGGCGGTCGGAAGGTCCGCCTCGAACCGGACGGCGTCGTTTTCCATCGCGGCCACGCGGCGTTCGTCTTCCGTCTTCGCCTCGGCGAGGAAGTACGTCTCGAACCCGCGGGCGCTTCCCTTGTTCTTCCAAGCGCTCCCTGGGGCGTTGACATGGATCGAGATGAATACGTCAGCGTTTGCCCGGTTCGCGATCCGGCCGCGGTCGGCCAGCGCGATCAGCGTGTCGCGATCGCGGGTCATCAGCGTTTTCACGCCCTGGCCCTCCAGACGCGCCGCCAATCGCCGCGCGACCTGCAACGTGATGTGCTTCTCGTAGATCCGCCGGCGGTCGGTGGTAAGGCCGGACGTGCCGGGATCGGTCCCCCCATGACCCGCATCGATGACGACGAGGCGTTGGCGCGGCGCGGCCGCAGCCGCACGTGTAGCGACTCCCGGCTTGGCTGTCGCCTGTGCGGAGCCCACGGCGGATACGCTGACGAGCAGGAGTGCAACCGCGGCGCTGACGGCGCCCGGGCGCACACGCACGACCGCACAGGCCGCTGCGCGGACAGCTATGCGAGCGCCACCCCCTGCACGACGCCGAAACGCGCTCATCGCGACCTCAGCGCCCGCGCGATGTCGCGCGCATTGTCGCGCGCGCGGATCGTCTCGCGCTTGTCGTGCAGCTTCTTCCCCTTACCGAGTCCGAGACGGATCTTCGCGTGCGCGCCCCGGAAATACAGTTCGAGAGGGACAAGGGTCGCGCCCTGGCGCTCCACCGCCCCGATCAACCGCCGGATCTCGCGCGTGTGCAACAGGAGCTTGCGCGTCCGCGCCGGGTCGTGATTGAACTGGTTGCCTTGCTCATAGGGAGGCACGTGCATGTTCAGCAACCAGATCTCGCCGTCCTTCACCAGGCCGAAGGCGTCGGTGATCGTGGCGCGGCCCGCTCGCAATGACTTCACCTCGGTGCCCAGGAGCATGATGCCCGCTTCCCATTGTTCGGTGATGTCATACTCGAATCGCGCGCGCTTGTTTCGCGCGATCACCTGGACGGGCGAATCGGCGGGCCGGGATGCGGAGGTTCTGGTCATGCGGAGGCGAAACGTCGGCACGACGCGCGTGGGCGCACCGACAGCGGTACGGACGGCGCGTGCGAACGAACTGGTCGAAGTTACGGATGACAGCATGGCTCGACAACAGACGACCCGGCGCGCCCTTGGGTATCGCGCGCGCAGGGATTACCTTCCGCGTCCCGCCGAAGTGGTGGAACTGGTAGACGCGCTGGCTTCAGGAGCCAGTGGGTGCAAGCCCGTGGGGGTTCGAGTCCCCCCTTCGGCACTGGCGGACATTGTGAGGTTGCGCGCGTCCTGCGCGCGGAGTGCCTGGGGTGCTGCTCAGCGCCCCGGCATGGCGGACGGCGGCAGATCTTCGGGCAGCGTTGCCTGCCCGAACGCGTCGCGCAGGTGACGGTTTGCGTCGTCCACGTAGCCGGCAAGGATGGTCGTGGCGCGCGCGAGGGGGGTGCCCGCGCTCCGCACGCCGTCCGAGGCAAACGACAGCAGGACCCGCCCGAGCATCTCGGAGGCCGGGATTGCCGATCCCCGGGCGTCGATGGCGCCGCGATACGCGGTGAGCCGTTCGTCCAGCTGCTGCTCGGCCAGCGGCCGCATCTCGGGTGCGACCGAGTCGTCGCTGACCAGCGCGGCGCGGATCGCGCGCGCCGCATCGGACCCAACCTGGTCGCTCAGGCTGCCCCGCTCCGCGACCAGGATCGCGAGGGCCAGGCGGGCGTAGCGCAGCTCCCAGCGGGCATGATCGGTGTCACCGGCTGCCGCCGCGCCGCTCAACCACAGGACGTCATCCTCAGCCGGATCCTCCAATGCCGCCCGCGCGAAGGCCTCCGCGTGCCGTGCTGCATCGCGCGCACTTCGCCACTCGGGGGTCAGTGGGATGCGGAGCGACATGGGACCGTCAGGACCCCTGTGCGGTCAGCACGGGCAGTCCAACACGCTGACGCACCGTCGGTTCGGTTTGGAGCAGGTCGGCCAGCGACACCGACTGCAGCACCTCGTCAATCCGGCGCTGCAGCATCATCCACACGGGGCGGATGCTGCAATCGTGCGAGGTCGAACAGCGCACTTCATCAACCGGGTGGCTCTCGCAGTGCAGGTCGAACGTCACGAGTTCCGCCGCCGCAATGATCTCGCGCACGGTGATCTCGGCGGCCGGGCGCGCGAGCGAATACCCGCCGCGCGCGCCACGCGTACTGGTCACCAGGCCGGCGCGGCGCAGCCGGAGGAGGATCTGCTCGACGTAGTCCGGCGGGAGCTGTTCGCGGGCCGCGAGGTCGCGCCCGTTCACCGCAGGCTCAGCGGCTCGCTTCGCCAGATGGAGCGCACATATCACGCCGTACTCGGCCCACGTGGTGATCCGCATATCGAATAGTCACCCTGCACGGACGGCCAGACAACCCCGCCGGCCGGAGCCGGGGTGGCTCACGGCGATACGGGCGTGGGCCGATCGAACGTGGACACGACGTTGAGATACGACAACGGGACTTCGACCTGTGCCAGGATCGTCCGCACTCGCTGGGCCGTGAAGTCCCTGGTGGTCGCTGCCGACCACGCCGATGCGACCGATGCGGAGATCAGGCCGCTGCCATCGTCCACAAACGAACAGGCGACCTGGCGGTTGAACGTTGTGGCCGTCGTGCCCGCGACGTACCGCAGCGTAATGAACATGGCCGAGTTGGCGTCGCTCGACGGGGTCCACGTCGCGTTGATCGGCTGCCCGGACGCCGGGGGCTGGATATCGGCAATGGTGAACGCCTCGGCGGTCTTTCCGCGGAACGTGGAGGCCGGGAATCCGTTTCGGTCCCCCGGAATCGTGATGACCATCGAGTCACCGGGCGTGTACGGGATGCCCGCGGTCAGGCTCGACCGATAGGTGGGATCGAGCCCACCGGCGATACGCACGAGCGTGTCCGTGCGATTGCCGATCGTGAGGAGCACCGCCGACCCGGCACTCAGCGCGGCCGCCGTGATGCTGCCGGTCGTGGCGCTCGCCGAGTACGCCGCGTCGAAGCAGGTATCACGCACGCCTGCGGCCGAGACGAAGTTCGCGCTGGACACACGGTAGAAAGCGATCTGCGGCGCTGTCGTGAAGCCGGTGCCCTTCGCGCGCGCTGCGATCCCGCCGACCCCGATCGGGCTCCCGCCGCCGCTGCTGGTGACCGTGTCGCAGGCCGAAACGAGGGTGACAGCAGCAACTGCGGTGAGCAGGACTCGATGATTGCGGATCATGGTGTCAGCGGAAGGAAGGATTCGACCGGTGCCGAACTGCGTTCGGCCGGAGGCGCTGGGCGCCGGCGAGAGAATTACCCCGAAAGATGGGCAAACGTTACGCCTCGATTGGCGATCCGCGTCGGACGGCGGGCGGAAGGAACGGATTGCTCGCCCGTTCGGCGCCGATCGTGGTCGGCGGGCCGTGCCCGGGAAGCACGACGCAGCGATCCTCGAGGGTCATCAGGCGAGTCAGGGTGCGATTGAAGGCCTCCTTGTCGCATCCCGGGAAGTCGGTCCTTCCCACCGATCCGGCGAACAGGCAGTCGCCGCCGATCATCAGGGCCTCGGCGATGAACACCACGTGCCCCGGGGCGTGCCCGGGAACATGCCACACCGTGAACTCATGGGATCCCACGGCAATGCGCTGTCCCTCTGCCAACGGCAGATCGGGCGGGTCGGGCTGTTCGAAAGGGATTCCGTACGCGGCCGCGGCCATCGCACCGCGCTCAAACACGGGGGCGTCCGCCGGGTGCATGTGGACCGGAATCCCCGGCCAGTTCCGGCGGATTGCCTGGACTGCCCCGATATGGTCGAGATGTGCGTGAGTCAGCCAGATCGCGCTTGGTGCGACGCGGTGCCGGGCCGCCATCGCGACGATGGCGTCGGGTTCGTCGCCCGGGTCCACCAACACGCCGACGCCAGCTTCCCGATCAACGAGCAGGTACGCGTTTTCGGCGAAGGGCCCGACGGTGACGTGATCGATCAGCAGCCGCTGCATGCGGGTCGCAGGCTCAGCGGGGCGCGGACAGCAGCGTGGGCTGCGGCGATGGCGCCGGGTTCCCGTTCTTCCGGGCAGTCAGGTACTTCTCCACGGCAATCGCGGCGGTCGTTGCATCGCCGACGGCCGTCGTGACCTGGCGCGTCAGCTGCGCCCGGACATCGCCGGCGGCGAAGAGGCCGCGGATCGAGGTTTCCATGTTGGCGTCGGTGATCAGGTACCCGCCTGCATCGTGCTCAACGTGCCCCTCGATCACCCCGGTGTTCGGCTTGAACCCGATGAAGATGAAGATGCCCGTGGCCACCAGCTCGCGCGACGCGTTTGAGCGCACGTCGCGAATGCGCGCGTGCGTCATGAGACCGTCCGCACCGGCGATCTCGTCCACCACGTGGTGCCAGATCACCTCGATCTTCGGGTTCTTGGCGACGCGCTGCTGGACGATCTTCGACGCGCGAAACTCCCCGCGCCGGTGCACGAGATAGACCTTGGCCGCGTAACGGGTGAGGAAGTCCGCTTCTTCGCACGCCGCGTCGCCGCCGCCGACCACCATGATGGTGTGGTCACGGAAGAACGCACCGTCGCAAATCGCGCAGTACGACACCCCTTTCCCGGCGTACTCGATCTCGCCGGGGACGTTCAGCTTGATCGGGGTTCCGCCGGCCGTAATGATCACGGCCGGTGAGGCGAAGACGTCGCCGTTTTCCATCGATGTCTCGAACGTGCCGTCCGCCACGCGCCTGACCTTCTCCACGCGATGGTAGGTCCGGACCTCGGCGCCAAACTTCGCCGCGTGCGCGTTGAACTTCTCCGCGAGGTCGTACCCGAGCACGTGCTCGAAACCGATGTAGTCCTCAATGACCTCGGTGTTGAGCAACTCGCCGCCGGGGAGCCCCTGCTCAAGCACCGTGCCCTTCAGCATCGAACGGCCGGCATACATGCCGGCGCAGAGTCCAGCGGGCCCTGCGCCAACGATTACAACGTCATATTTGAGTCGTGCCACGCGTGCCGTCTCGGCCAAGGTTCCGGCGCGACCCCAGTGGCGCGCCGTAGGTAGAAATCTCGCCAGTCGCGACGGGCGGCGAAACGCCCGGCGCGGTCACGGCCCGCGTTCAGGCCAGTGGCGGGCCTGCGCGACCGGCGGCTCGATTGGCCACCGCCTGGTCGTGAAGCGCGAGCCAGTCCGCGGTCACGCGCATCGAGCCCAGTGCGCGCGGACCCGCGGCCGCGCCGTGCCAGTCCGACCCGCCGCTCGGCACCAGGCCAAGGTCGCGTGCGAGGCCGCGCAGGCGCTTGATCTCGGCGGCACTGTGGCTCGGGTGGCGCACTTCAAGGCCGTCGAGGCCTGCCGCCGCGAACGCGCCGACACGCTCGCGCGTCCCGGCCTCGCCCGGATGCGCATACACGGCCAATCCGCCGGCCGCATGCACCATCGCAATCGCATCGTCCACGGGGAGTCGCGGCTTTTCCACATAAGCCGGCTTGCCGGCACCCAACCAGCGGTCGAAGGCCTCCTGCATGGTCTTCACGATGCCCCGGGCGACGAGCACCCGGGCAATGTGGGGGCGCCCGATCGCCGCGCCCGCCGCAGCTTCGCGGACATCGTCGGCCGTGATCGCAATGCCTTCGCTGTTCAGGCGCGCCACCATCTGCGTGGCCCGCATCTCGCGGTCTTCGCGTGCGCGCGCGAGTGAACCCGCGATCACATGCGGCGCGCTGAGGTGCAGTCCGAGCAAGTGCACTTCCCGGCCATCGGCATCGTGAGCGGAGAGTTCCACGCCCGGCACGATGCGCAGTCCCGTCCCTGCGGCGGCCTCAGTCACGGGACCGACGCCGTCAACGGTGTCGTGGTCGGTGACCGCTACGGCCGAGAGTCCCGCCGCCAACGCGGCCGCGACAAACTGCTCAGGCGTCGCCGTGCCATCCGACGCCGTGGTGTGCGCATGGAGATCCACGTCGGCGCGGGGCGCCGACTCAGCGGATGTCATCATGGGACGGCGCGAGGCCGCCGACGCCGATCAGAGCTGATAGCCGCCCTCGGGCGCCGTGTCGGTCGGCTGGGTGCGGGCGAAGAGTTCGCGCAGTGCGGCGTCGTCACAGGCCGCGATGGCCGCGTCGGTGCCGCGGCGATCCGGGCAAAACCGGGTCACCCGCATCTCGTAGCTGGTGCCGCTGCGCCGCACGAACGCGATACCGCACTCGTCCGCGTCGTACTGCGTGACGAATCCGGTCGGCCGAACCTCCCAGGAATCTCCATCAATGACAAGTTTCCGCGTCGGCATGGTCAGTCCAGTGAGACTTCGAGAAAAAGGGGCGATCCGGATTTCGAGTGCGGGCGCCCGGGCATGGCGGCGTCCGACTGCGCGGCCGCCAGGCGTTCAGCCGACGCGGCCTCGGTGAACTCGAGAAACTCGCCGCGCGCGTTGGCCGCCTCGAACAACCAGTGGTTGCAGCCGGATGAGCGAAGGAGCCGTCCGCGCTCGCGTGCCGCGCCGAGCACCGCCGCGCGCTCCGGCTCCGCGACTTCGAATCGGTGGTATGTCAGCGCCCGCGGCATCGGATCCTAGAAGCCCCGGTCCGGGACCTGCTCAAGCGTGCGCTTGAGGTCGGCCATGAACCGATCCGCGTCGGCGCCATCCACGAGCCGATGATCGAACGACAGCGAGAAGTAAGCGCAGGTGCGCACCGCGATCACATCCTCGTCGTCCGCGCCGCGCACCACCTTCGCCCGCTTCTCGATGGCGCCAAGTCCGAGGATCGCCGTGGTCCCCACCGGGATGATGGGCGTGCCCATGATGGATCCGAACGTGCCGAAGTTCGTGATCGTGAAGGTCGCATCGGCGGTGTCCGCCGGCCCGAGCTTCCTCGCGCGGGCCCGCCCGGCGAGGTCGTTGGCCGCCTTGGCCAACCCAAACAGCGACAAGTCTTCAGCGTGCTTGATGACCGGGACGATGAGTCCCGTCGGTTCCATCGCGACCGCAAGCCCGATGTTGTAGCGCTTGCGGTAGATGACGTCGGTTCCGGTCGTCGCCGCGTTGAGCGACGGATGCCGCTTCAGCGTGGAGACAACGGCGTGAATGATGAAGGGCATGTACGTCAGCTTCTGCCCGTTCGCCGCCTCGAACTCCGCGCGAAGGCTCGCGCGCACGCGGGACACGCGGGTGAGATCGAGTTCCCAGACCGTCGTGACATGGGCCGCAACGCGCTTGGCCACCGCCATGTGGTCGAAGGTGAGCTTGCGGAGCTTGCTCATCGGCTCGACGACATCGCCCGGCCAGGCCTGCGCCGCAGCGACATGCGGTTCGCCCGCAGGGACGGCAACGACGCCGACGTGCGAGGCCCCATGTCCGCGCTGTGCGCCTGCCGGGGTCGCCGGGGCGGACGCAGTTGCACCGCCCGACTCAATGAAGCCAACGAGGTCGCGCTTGGTCACGCGCCCCGCGATTCCCGTTCCGGTGAGTTGGGAGATCTCAACGCCATGCTCAGCCGCCATACGCCGGACCAACGGCGAACTCTTCGTGCGGAGGCGGCCCTCGAGCGACGATTCCGCCACCGCCGGTGCCGCAGGCGCGCCGGAGCGGACCGCGGGTGCCGCGGCGACCGGCGGTGCCGCCGCAGGTGGAGCCGCAGGGGGAGCCGCAGGGGGAGCCGCAGGGGGAGCCGCAGACGCGGAGGCCGCCGCTGGCGCCGGTGCGACGGGTACGGGTGCAGCAGGCGCTGGAGCGGCTGGTGCCGGCGCCGCTGCCGCGGGCGCGATGACGGCGGAGACGTCCGATTCGAGGCGCGCGACGATCGCCTGAACGGCAACCGTTGTTCCCTCGCCGACAATGATCTCGGCAAGTACGCCGTCCGACGGCGACGGAATTTCGGCGTCCACCTTATCGGTTGAAATCTCGAAGATGGGCTCGTCGCGCCGCACGCGGTCGCCGACCTTCTTCAGCCAGCGCGACACGGTGCCTTCCGCGATCGATTCGCCCATTTGGGGCATCAGGACGTCTATGCGTGCCACAGATCCGTATCCGTCCGAAATCAGGGTTTCCGCGGGCGCGACATGGCCCGCACGACCAGCCAAGGGAGCGACACGGCGCCGAATGCGGCCGCGGCGCCCCAGTAAATGTACCAATCACACGTCGGAATTCCGGGGCATGACGGCGCCCGCGTCAGGAACGCGACGCCCTTCGCCACGAGTACGCCGATCATCCCGCCACTCACCATCCCGAGGAACGCCATGACGCACCCGATCGCGACCCGCCGTGACGTGGGGGCGATTTCGCCCGCCGCGGCGGCCGCGGCATCAGCCTGATCGGGCGCGGGCGACACGCCATCCTCCTGCTCCCGCACCGGAAGCCCGGTCAGTACGCAGCCGCGGACGCGTGGCGCGCGTCCGCGAGGCGGTGAATCCGGACGAAGAACTTCTTCACGTTGCGGTCCACGCGGCTTTCACCCTGCGCCGTCGTGTGGACTTCGACGAACGTGTAGTGACCGCCTTCCATGCGGACGGTCAGCGAGACGGTGGCGGGCTGTTCCGGCGAACCGACGACGCCGTTCCACGTGCGTGCGCGCGCCGACCGCGCCGTCTCCGCCAGCCCGAGCCCGCGGAAGAAGTCGTCGGCATGCTCGAGCACGGTGTCCGCGCCGACCGAAGTGCGATGGAAGTGCTTCATGATTTGGTGACGGCCGAGTCGGCCCCGAGTGGAGTGGCGGGTCGGATCAACTGACGCCAGTCGAGCGTCTGCTGCAGCGCCTGCGTGGAGTCGCGACGGAACTGGATGCCCATGGCCCACTCACCCGCGGTGATGAACTTCATCCGCGCGTGATACGTGCCCACTTCGGGGCCGTACGTGAAGCCGTTCCACGTCGAATGGCGATCGGAATTCGTGGCGAAGATCCGACCCTCCCCGTTCAGGACCGGCTGCTTCGTCCGCTTGTCGAGCACATAAACCGTGTACATCGTCGCTTCCTGCGCGCGCGGCGGCAGCGGGTCGGACGTGACACGTAACTCAAAATCGTCCGTCCAGAGCCGTTGGTCGGTCAGCCGCCGGGGCACCGAAGAACTCGGGCCGCATGCCACGGCGGTCAGCGCCGCCAGCACAGTGATCGCGATGCCCTGCCGAACCCGCCGTTCACGACTCCATTGCGTGGTCATGTGGCATAGTACTCCAGGCCGAGGTGCGTGATCTGTTCTTCGCCCATCAGGTGACGAAGCGTGTTCTTCAGCTTCGTCTGCTGGATGAAAAGATCATGCTCGGGCTGGAGGCCGGCAGCCGCCATCGGCGACTTGTAATAAAAGCTTAACCATTCCTGAATCCCCTTCATGCCGGCGCGATGCGCGAAGTCGCTGAAGAGGGCGAGGTCGAGCACGATCGGGGCCGCAAGGATCGAGTCACGACACAGGAAGTTCACCTTGATCTGCATCGGGTAGTTCATCCACCCGACGATATCGATGTTGTCCCACCCTTCCTTGTTGTCGCCGCGCGGCGGGTAGTAGTTGATCCGCACCACGTGCGAGAAATCCTTGTACAGCTCGGGATACTTGTCCGGCTGCAGGATCGTGTGGAGCACGGACAACTTCGATTCTTCCTTCGTCTTGAACGAAGCAGGGTCGTCGAGCACTTCGCCGTCGCGGTTCCCGAGGATGTTGGTCGAGTACCAGCCGGCGAGCCCGAGCATGCGCGCCTTGAGTCCCGGCGCGATGACCGTCTTCATCCAGGTCTGGCCGGTCTTGAAGTCCTTCCCGGATATCGGGACGCCGCGATCGTTGGCGAGTTGCAGCAGCGCCGGGATGTCCACCGTCAGGTTGGGCGCCCCGTTCGCGAACGGCACGTCCTCCATCAGCGCGGCCCATGCGTAGAGCATGGACGGGGCGATGGACTCGTCATTCGCCAGCATCGCCTTCTCGAACGCCTCGAGCGTGGCGTGGGTCGGCCCGTGCTTGATGAACACTTCGGTGGACGCACACCACACGACCGCGAGCCGTGAGCAGCCATGCTTGGCCTTGAAGTCACGCATGTCCTGGCGCAGCTGTTCCGCGAGGTCGCGCTTGGTCGCGCCCTTCTTGACGTTCGAACCGTTGATCCGGGTGACGTACTTGTTGTCGAATACCGCCGGCATCGGCTTGATCCCGGCAAGGAAGTCGGCGATCGGATCGAGGTCACGGGCCTCGAGTACCCCGGCCTTCCGCGCCGCGGTCAGCGCGTCGTCGGGAATCGGGTCCCACGCGCCGAATGCAAGGTCGTCGAGCGAGGCAAGCGGGACGAAGTCCTTGATCAGCGGCGAGCGGTTCTCGGTGCGCTTGCCGAGGCGGACGGTCGCCATCTGGGTGAGCGAGCCGATCGGCTTGCTGAGGCCGCGGCGGATGCTCTCCGAACCCGCGATGAAGGTCGTGGCGACTGCGCCAAGGCCGGGGGTGAGGATGCCGAGCTTTCCGGTGGCCGGCTTGATCGAAGCGGGGGTTTTCGAAGTTGGAGTCATGATTTGGTTTGCGAACTCACCCGGCGCACATAGAGCATGCGCTGCCCGACGGTGATCCATGAAGTGACGGCCAGCAAGATAACGATGCCCTTCAGTACAAGCCCATCGTATGCCAGCCCGAAAAGGGCCTGTGGCGCGCAAAGCAGGACCATCCGCTCGGCCCGCTGCATCATCCCGACCTTTGCGTCGAGGCCCAAGCCCTCGGCTCGGGCCCGGGTGTACGACACCACGTGGGCTCCCACGACGCCGAACAGGCAGACCACCACCATGGGCAGGCTGTAGCGCGCCGTGTCTGACGCCCAGAAGATCGTCAGCCCGCCGAGGACTGCGCCGTCTGCGATCCGGTCGAGCGTCGAGTCGTAGAAGGCGCCGAAAGTGGACTCGGTCCCGGTGCGTCGGGCGACCTGCCCGTCAATGAGGTCGAATGTCGCCGCCAGCGCGAGGATCCAGCCGCCCAGGCTGATGTGACCCGTAGCGAAGACCGCGCCGGATGCGACCGTCAACGCGGTCCCGAAGGTCGTGATCGTGTTCGGGTGCACGCCGCGCCGCGCGAGCGCGTCGGCCAACGGATCAATGACCTTGAGGTACCCGCGCTTGACCTGCTCCCAGAATGCCAACATCGAGTGGGTGTATGGAGGCAGGGTCGTCGCGGCTAAGTGCATACCACGCCGCGAGGTACGCTGCGCGATGGAACGAAAGTTAGTCGTCCGGACACCCCCACGCCACGCGCGGCGTTCAGCGATACAACAGCACGTCGCGAACTGACTGCCGGAAACGGAGTGCTGCGACCAGCGCACGATCGGCGAGCGAATCCGCATCGGCACCTGGCGGCAGCCACACTCCGAGCGGCCCAGCGCCGGCGGGCTTGGTGTCGGCCGACGGCCCGCTCAGCGCATCCGGGTGGAGCTTTCGGATCTCGTCGAACAGGGCAAGAGCAACCCGAAGCGGGCGAGCAGTTCGCGGATCGGTCACGACCACCCGGACCTCGCGGGGCCGGTCGCCGCGCCCCGCCTGAAAGCGGACACCCGGGATCAGCCGCTCCTCGCATGCGCTCGCGACCTGCCGTGCGTCGAGCCAATCGGCCCGAATGACGAGCGCGCGCGGATCGTCGGGGACGGAGAGATCCAGGCCGCCGTGCAGGAGGGCGCTGAACCCGGTGAGCAATGCGGCCTGCTCGGCGCTGAGCCCGGCAGGCAAGAGGTCATCGGCCTGGCGTCCCGAGAGCATGTCGCTGCGGCGCCACCCGCGCACGGGGAGCACGGAAAGGCTGGCGCCGCTCGCTTCGCGGACATTCAGCCAGTCGGCCAGTTCGCCGGTGGTCATGCCGTGGCGCGACGGCAGCCCGTGCAGGACGTCAACCGCACCACCCGGGTCGTCCCAGGCCGGCCCGTCCACGCGGTCGCCTCCGAGCGGGTTTGGTCGGTCGAGGACGAGGACTGCTATTCCCCGTCGGCCGGCCAGCCGCAGCACTGCGGAAATCGCTTCAAGCTCCTGCGCTCCGCGGAACAACGGCACCGGCAGGTCCACCACGATCAGGTTCGCCGACCCAAGTACCTGCTCGATCGCTCCCTCGAACCGGCGCACGTGTGCGGTGTCGCGCGCAAACAGAGCTCGGTCAAGCTGCTGCGACGCCGCCGGTACACGCCACTCGGCCTCGACCACCGTCCGGGCCGCGCGAAACTCGGCGGCCGTCCGGAACGTGCGCACCGTGGCGTCGCCAAGCGACCCGGCCGGGGTCACGAGCACTACCCGGCGGCGCGCGACACGCGAGATTTGTTCGGTGCGGAGGACGGCGAGACCGGCACGGACGGGTTCCCGCGGCTCGCCGCCCTGCGCCCACGCCACGCCAGTGACACTGACCAGGACCACGAACCGATGAAGCAGATTCATTCGCGGCATCCGCTCATCCTCGCATTCGGCGTCGCTCTCTCAGCCGGTCTCGCGTGCAGCGGTACCCGCGGACGCGCGAACGCGCCTGCGCCGAGCGGGGCTCTCCCAACGGCGGCCGGCGCACCCCTCTCCCGGGCGGCGAACGCCTGGGTTGATCGCACGCTCGCCGGGCTCACGCTTCGGGACCAGGTTGCGCAGATGGTCATGGTCTGGGTGCTCGGCGACTACGCGAGCACGACGGACGCGGACTTCGCCAACGCGCGGCGGCTGGTCGCCGAGGAGCGCATCGGCGGGATCGTGATGTCACTGGGGTCACCAATAGAAGTTGCCGCG
Organism: Gemmatimonadota bacterium; assembly: GCA_016874035.1. Taxonomy (GTDB): domain Bacteria; phylum Gemmatimonadota; class Gemmatimonadetes; order Gemmatimonadales; family Gemmatimonadaceae; genus Fen-1231. Next base: position 1,218 of record VGVM01000050.1, on the reverse strand, counting down.
AAGGTCAACGAGTTGCAGCGATCCGCCCGCATTCCGCTCCTGATCTCGAGCGACCTCGAACCGGGCCTCGGCCGCCTCGAAGGCGGGACTTTCGCCCCGACGCAATACACCGGTGGGAGCGCCACGATCCTCCCGAATGCCATGGCGATCGGCGCCACGGGTGACGCGACGCTCGCCGAGGCCGCGGGCCGCGTGACGGGGGCCGAGGCGCGCGCGGTCGGGATTCACCTCGTGTTCGCGCCCGTGGTGGACGTCAACAACAACCCGGCGAACCCGGTGATCAACACGCGGAGCTTCGGCGAGGATGCCGCCGAGGTGTCGCGGCTGTCCGTCGCCTTTGTGCGCGGCATGCAGTCGGCGGGCATCGCGGCGACGGCGAAGCACTTCCCCGGCCATGGGGACACCGAGACCGATTCGCACCTGGCGCTGCCCGTCGTACGCAGCGACCGCGCGCGGCTCGATGCCGTTGAGCTGGCACCATTTCGCGCAACGATCAACGCCGGCATCGCCGGCGTCATGAGCGCGCACGTGGCGCTCCCGGCGATCGCGCGGGACTCGATCCCGGCAACGCTCGCGCCCGCGATCATGACGGGACTCCTGCGCGACACGCTCGGATTTCGCGGACTGACGCTGACCGATGCACTGACGATGCAGGGGATCGGCCAAGGCTACGATGTCGAACAGAGCGCGGTCCTGTCGGTGAAGGCGGGATCCGACATCATGTTGATGCCAAGCGACGTTCCACGCGCGATCGGAGCCGTCGTGCGCGCCGTCGAGCAGGGTGTCATCCCGCGGGCGGCCATTTCGGCCGCAGTCCGACGGCAACTGGTCCTCAAGGTGCAGACCGGAGCGGTCGCGCGTCCGGTCGTGCCACTCGACTCGCTGCGAATGATTGTCGGATCGGCGGAGCATCGCGGCATCGCCGCCGAAATCGGCAAGCGCGCGGTCACCCTGCTCCGTGATCGCGATGCGTTGATCCCGCTGCGTCCCGGACAGCTTACGCTCGCGATCACTTACGGCGTCGAATCCGACCTCCTCGCCGGACGCGAGTTCACGACGGCATTGCGCGCCGGTATCGGAGCGATTCGCACCGCGCGAGTCTCACCATCGACACAGCGGTCGCAGCTCGACTCATTGCTTCGCCCGAACGAACGACTGGTCGTGTACACGATGGTGCGCACGTATGAGGGCGAGGGACGATCGGCACTGGCGCCCGCG
>VGVM01000049.1 GCA_016874035.1 Gemmatimonadota bacterium | reverse complement strand
GGTGGGCGCGCTGCTGGCCGTGACCGACGCCGAGACCGCGCGGTCGTTCGAAACCGATAACGGCGTGACCACGCGCGTCGCGGTCGAACCGCGCACCGAATACGGTGTCCTGCGCCTGCAGCAGGAAATCGGGCGCCAGGCGTCCACCGTCGGGTTCATGGTCACCGGCTTGCAGCGCCAGTTCCAGGATCCCGCGCTGGCGGCGCTGATGTCGCGCGAGGCGTTCTCGGGCGGCGTGGACTGGCGGATCCGGTGGAAGCAGGGCATGTACGCCGTGAGCGGCTGGACCGGGTTCGGCTACGTCGCCGGCGATTCGGCGGCGATCGCGAGGATCCAGCGTTCGAGCGCGCACTATTTCCAGCGCCCAGATGCCCCGTATCTCGACTACAACACGGCCCGCCGCCACATGGGGGGCATGACCGCGCAGCTCAGGGCCGACAAGGACGCCGGTCGCCGGATCCTCTGGGGCGCGCAGATCAACACGGAGTCGCCCGAATACGAGGTGAACGATGTCGGTCGGCTCCAATCGGCTGACGACATCGAGTACAACGCCGACATCCAGATTCGCGAGACGATTCCCGGCAAGTACCTCCAGAACTGGCGACTCGGCTTCGTTACGCGCGGCGGTTTCAACTACGATGGCGACCGCATGAACGAGGAGTGGAACCAGAACACCACACTCACGCTCAAGAACTTCTGGAACATCAACATCAACTGGCGCTTGGACCTGCCGACGATGGACGACGTGCAGACCCGCGGCGGTCCGATGATGAAGACCGGCCACGGCTGGGGCGGTGAGTTCCGGGTGAACAGTCCCTTCGGCGGGCGGACGAGCTACCGGACGAACTTCAACTGGGGCCGCGACAACCTGGGTGGCTGGCGAAACTCAGTCGGCGGCAGCGTCACGATGCGTCCGGCGCCTCGCTGGTCAACTTCGCTCGAGCCGAACTTCCAGCGGAGCCGCGATGCGCGGCAGTACATCACGAGTTCGGACGACGCCACGGCCACCGCGACATATGGCCGGCGCTACTTGTTCGGCTTCGTGGACCGCACCACGATCTCGATGCGGACGCGGTTGAACTACACGTTCTCGCCGCGCCTGACGCTCGAGGGGTACATGGAGCCATTCGCCGCCAGCGGTCGGTACCACGGCATCGGCGAGCTGCAGGCCGCCCGGGGGAACGCGCTGACCACCTATGGCAAGGACGCGGGCACCACCGCGACCCGTGACGGGTCCGGGAACTACACGTTCACGGCCCGGGGCAACACCTTCACCCTGTCCAACCGCGATTTTCAGGTGCTGTCGTTCCGCTCCAACACCGTCCTCCGTTGGGAGTGGAACCCGGGGAGCACCCTGTTCCTGGTCTGGCAGCAGAACCGACGGGCGTCCGAGGTCCTGGGCGAGGGGGTCACCCTCGGGGACCTCCTGCACACCACCCGGGCGGCCGGCGACAACTTCTTCGCCATCAAGGCGACCTACTGGTTCCCGGTCAAGCGATAGCCTATAATTAACGGCTACCTTGTATTCAGCCGTCCAGAGGGCTCCATGAAGGCCGATATCCACCCCGTGTACGCCACCGCGACAGTCGTTTGCGCGTGCGGAAACCGGTTCCAGACGCGGTCCACGCAGGCGGAGATTCACACCGACATCTGCGCGGCCTGCCACCCGTACTACACGGGTAAGCAGAAGCTCGTTGACACCGCTGGTCGCGTCGAGCGCTTCCGCCAGAAGTACGCCAAGCCGCAGAAGACGACTGCGTAGCTCTTGGGGCTCCGCGACCTCCTCGCCGATGCGCTGAACCGCGCGGCGGCCGTCGAACGGGAGCGCGTCGATCCGAAGACGGTCCGCGACGCGCGCCTCATGGCGTCGCTCGGCCGCGAACACCAGCGGCTGTCCCTCGTTGTCGAGCGGGCAGCCGCTCTGCACAAGCTGGACGACGAATGCGTCGCCGCCCGCGAACTCGCCGCGTCCGATGACCCGGAAATGGCGGCCGAGGCGGCTGCAGAGGTCTCGCGGCTGACCGTTACGATCGCGGAGCTCGAGGAGGGCCTGAAGCCGCTCCTCATCCCCCGCGACCCGCTCGACGAACGCAACTGCATCGTCGAAATCCGCGCCGGCACCGGCGGCGATGAAGCCGCCCTGTTCGCCGCCGACCTCTGGCGCATGTACACGCGCTACATCGAGCGCCTGGGCTGGAAGGTCGAAATCATGTCGCTGTCCGACGGCACGCTGGGCGGCGTCAAGGAAGTCGTGTTCAAGGTGGTCGGCAGCTCGGCCTTCGGCGAAATGCGCTGGGAGAGCGGCGTCCACCGCGTGCAGCGCGTACCGGCCACCGAGGCGGCCGGGCGGATTCACACGTCGGCGGCGACGGTGGCGGTCCTCCCCGAGGCCGAGGAAATCGACCTCAAGATCGAGGACAAGGACCTCCGGATTGACGTGTTCCGGTCGAGCGGGCCGGGCGGCCAGAGCGTCAACACCACGGATAGCGCCGTGCGCATCACCCACCTCCCGACGGGCGTGGTTGTGTCGCAGCAGGACCAGAAGAGCCAGCTGCAGAACAAACTCAAGGCGATGGAAGTGCTGCGCGCCCGCCTGCTCGATGCCAAGCTGGCCGAGCAGGAGGCCGAGCGGTCGCGGATGCGGCGCTCACAGGTCAGCACGGGCGATCGCTCCGCAAAGATTCGCACGTACAACTTCCCGCAGAGCCGCGTGACCGACCACCGGATCGGCTTCACGACGCACAACCTCACGGCCGTGATGAACGGCGAAATCGCGCCGTTGATCGAGGCGCTGAAGCTGGCCGATACAGAGGAAAAGCTGCGCGGCGAGCACGAGTGACCGCCGTGGCCGCCGTGCGCATAGGCGAGCTGCTCGACGAACTGGCGGCCACGCTCGGGGGCCCAGGCCTCCCACCGGACCGGGGTACCGCACGCGACATCATCGCGGCCGTCGTTTCTCAGCCTCGATTCTGGCCCACGGCCAACCGCGATGCCGAGCTGGACGGCGTCCAGGTGGAGCGCGCACGCGACGCTGCAGCCGCGATCCGCTCAGGGGCGCCCTTCGCGTACGCGGTCGGCACCGCGGCGTTCCGCGGCCTTACCCTGCGAGTGGACCGCCGCGTGCTGATCCCGCGGCCGGAGACCGAGGTGCTGGTGGACCTCGCCCTCGCCCTTACGAACCGCCAGGGGACGGTCGCCGATGTGTGCACGGGCTCCGGCGCGATCGCGTTGGCGCTGGCGTCGGAAGGGGCATACACGCGGGTGGTTGCCACGGACGTATCGGCGGAGGCGCTCGCCGTCGCCGCCGACAACCTCGGCACGCTGGATCCGACGCGACAGGCCACCGTGGAGTTCCGCCGGGGCGACCTCTGTGCGCCGCTCTCAGGCGAGCGATTCGGCTTGGTCGTGGCGAATCCGCCCTATATTGCCGATGGCGAAGCCGGCGAGTTGCCTCGTGGCGTGTTCGATTGGGAACCGCATCTGGCGCTCTTCTCCGGGCCGGACGGCATAGCGGCGATCCAGCGCCTCATTGCAGACGTACCGGAGGTGCTCGAGGCCGGCGGCGTCATGATCCTCGAGACGGATTCCCGTCGCGCAGCGGCTGCGCTGGCGCTGGCGTCCGCCGATGCACGATGGGTGGATTCCCAGTTGCACAACGACCTTACTGGGCGCCAACGCTTCCTCGTTGCGCGCCGATCACGGAGCGGGTGACATGTTGAGCGAACGTGCGGTTGAACTCGGTCGGCTGATCGGCCAGTCGAACGAATACCAGGCCGTGAAGCGCGCGACCGACGCGCTCAAGGAAGACGCCGAGGCCACGGCGCTCCTGACGCGCATGGAACGCCTCCGGCAGGAGGCGCAGCGCGCCATCGCGCGTGGCGAACAGCCCACGGACGAGATGGAGCAGGAACTCGACCAACTCCTGTCCAAGGTCCAGGTCAGCCCGGCATACCAGCGCATGCTCGTGGCGAACGAGAACTTCGACAAGGTCATGGTCCAGGTGAACCAGTGGATCATGGATGGCATCCGGAAGGGCGCCACCAGCAGCATCATCACCCTCGGCTAGACGGCGGTCGCGCCATGCACCTTCTCCGCGCGTAGGACGGGCGAGTCTCGATGGCGCTCATCGTGTTCGAAGGCGTCGAGGGGGCGGGGAAGTCCACGCAACTCGCCCGGGTTCGCGCGTCGCTCGAAGCGGCCGGTCGCGTCGTGGAGTCGTTCCGCGAGCCGGGCGGCACCCCGGTGGGCAATGAGATCCGCCGCGTGTTGCTCGACCCGGCGAACAGCATGGATGCGATGACCGAGGCACTGCTGTTCATGGCATCGCGCGCCGAGCTGGTTGCGCAGGAGATCCGGCCCGCTTTGGCGGCCGGGAAGACCGTCCTGCTTGACCGGTTCTTCCTCTCGACCTACGCCTACCAGGTCGGGGGCCGCGGACTCGCCGAGGCCGACGTGTTGGCGGCCAACCGCGTGGCCACCCGTGGACTCGTCCCGACACTGACCATCCTGCTCACGCTGTCGTCCACCGAAGGGCTCGAGCGGGCGCGTCGCCGTGGGCCATCGGATCGGATCGAATCCACCGGCGCGGTGTTTCACCAGAAGGTCGAGGAAGCCTTCGCGCGGTTTGCCACGCCGGAGTGGCAGCGCGAGCACCCGGAGTGCGGTCCGATCATCGCAGTGGACGGGAACGGGACCGCCGATGCGGTCGCCGCGCGCGTACACCGGGTGATCGCCGAGCGAATCCCCGGCCACGACTCGCTCGTACGAACGGTCACATGACACGCCACTGGAAGCCGCTGGTCGCGGGGATCGCCATGGGCGCGGGCCTTGGGGCCGGCGCCATCCTCATGGTGCGCGGCATCCGTGGCGAAGATCGTCCGCGCGAGATCTCCGCGGCGGCGGGCCGACATCTCTTCGACGCCGTACGTGCCCGGATTACGCGCTCGTGGGTGGACACGATCTCCGAAGACGAGATGTACCGTCGCGCAGCCATGGGCCTGATCGCCGAGCTCGGTGATGCCGGGACCGAGTACCTCACGCCGCAGCGCGTCGCGCGTCTCCAGGAGTCGGCCACCGGGACCTACTCGGGCGTCGGCATGTCGCTGTCGTCCCGCGCGGGCATCGTCGTCGTGACACACGTGCGTGTCGGGACGCCTGCCGAGCGTGCGGGCATCGCGATCGGCGACCGGCTGCTGGAGGTGGATGGCAAGTCCATGCGCGGCTGGACGGTGGGCGAGGCGCTTGGCGCGATCCGCGGGCCCGCGGGCACGCGCGTCTCGCTGACGATCGAACGCAACGCGACGACCGCGCGAATCCCGCTACAGCTCGAGCGCGATGAAATCCATGTCACGTCCGTGACGCGCGCACGGTTGCTGGGCACGGGTGTCGGCTACTTCCTGCTCAGCGCGTTCAACGATTCCACCGCGGCCGATGTGGCCCGGACCGTGGACTCGTTGACGAGCGTCGGCGCGCGCCGCTTCGTGATGGACCTGCGCGGTAATCCCGGCGGCGTGCTCAACCAGGGCGTTGACGTCGCCGATCTCTTCCTCGGCGCCGGGCAGCGGATCGCGTCCACCAAGGGCCGGTTGCCGGAAGCGAACGCCGAGTTCGTTGACCGGACGGCCGAACGCTGGGCGGGTCGCCCGCTGGTGGTCCTCGTCAACGCCAACACGGCCAGCTCCGCCGAGATCGTGGCGGGCGCACTGCAGGACAATGATCGCGCGCTGATCGTCGGCCTCCGGACATACGGGAAGGGCAGTGCGCAGCACGTCCTGCGGCTCGAGGACGGCGGGGCAATCAAGCTCACGGGCGCGCGGTGGTACACGCCGCTGGGTCGGTCGCTGGAGCATACGACGACCGCGGAGGATGAGGTCGGGGCCGCGGAGGACTCGGCGCGCCATGCGGTGAAGACCCGCCGCGGCCGCGTCCTGATGGGTGGAGGCGGCGTGCAGCCCGACATCGTCGCGGGCGACAGCGTGTTGTCCGCGGCGGAGCGTGCCTGGGTCCGCGCCGTGGGCGATCGGGTCAGCGATTTCCGGCGCGCGCTGACGGCATCCGCGCAGCGGAATGCGGCGGCCGCGCGTCGCGACGGCCCGCTGTTCACGGTGACGCAGGCGATGCGCGACGCGCTCTACAATGAAATGCGCGCGCGCGGCCTCACTGTGCAGCGCGGGGTCTTCGACGACGCGCGTGCGACCATTGACCTCGTGCTGGGGCAGGAGCTCGCCGTGGTGGCGTTCGGCATCCCGGGCGCACAGCAGCGCGCGACGCTGACCGACCCGGTTGTGTCCCTGGCGGTGGAACTGCTCGAGGGTGTGGAAACCGCCGACGCGTTGTTCGAGCGCGCCAACGCCGGGCGCTCCAGGCCGCGACCTACCGCCAGCGGGATCTAGCGCGCTCGGGCCTCAGGGCCGGCCCAATCGGCCGCCCATCAGGGCGGTCGCATCCACGATCTTGGTATTGGCGGGCGGCGAGAACGCCAGCGCGCCGGCCGGCAGCTCGACACCGGTGCGAATGTCGCTGAACCGGATGCGGCGCACGAGGCCGCTGGCTTCCGTGACTTCCATCTGGCGCACGAGCGCCTCTTCGCGGTCGAGCCAGACTTGCGCGCGGGAAAACGGCGCGGTCTGCAGCTTCGGCACGAGCGACAGCGACACGACCGGGCGTCCGCCGATCTCTGACGCCTTGCCCTCGGTGATCCGGTAGGTCTCCTTCGGCTTCGTCAGGAACTGCGATACAAGGTCGAGTTGCGCGCCTTCGGTGAGCGGGAGCTTCAGCGCCTGCCCGCGCGCGCTGCTCGGCAGGTACACCCAGACGGCGGCGCCATCGGCCACGATCGCGTCACCCGACGGATCCGTGAACCGGAAAGCGAACTTGGCCGCGCCCTGCTGCATGAACTCGCCGCGCGACGTGCGGGTCTGCTTGATATCGGGGTTGGTCAGCGTCTGCTCGAAGCGCGCGCGCATGGTGCGTGCCTGCGCGACGTGTTCGGCGGCGCGACTGAGCAGCGTATCGGAAGCCGCGGACAACGGCGCCTGGGCGGGCAGCGAAGTGCCCGCCAGGCCAACCAGGACGGCCGCCGCGAACGCGCGGCGCCGGCTAGGCCACACCGGCGCCGACTCCGGCGATCTGCCGGTCCACGGCGTCGGCCACGCGGCGGAGCTGACGCATCAGGTCGCCGAACAGCTCGGGCGTCAGCGACTGCGCGCCGTCGCTCATCGCCTGCTCGGGGTGCGGGTGCACCTCGACGATGATGCCGTCCGCGCCGGCGGCGACCGCCGCACGCGCCATGGGAATCACCTTGTCGCGGCGGCCGGTGCCGTGGCTCGGGTCGGCGACGATCGGCAGGTGTGACATCCCGTGCACGACCGGGATCGCCGTCAGGTCGAACAGGTTGCGTGAGTTCGTGTCGAAGCTGCGCAGCCCGCGCTCGCAGAGGATCACGTGCGGGTTGCCTTCGCTCAGCACGTATTCCGCCGAGAGCAGGAGGTCCTCGATCGTCGCCGCCATGCCGCGCTTGAGCAGCACCGGCTTCTTGAGCCGGCCGACGGTCTTGAGCAGCGAGTAGTTCTGCATGTTGCGCGCGCCGATCTGGATGCAATCGGCGTGCTCAGCCACGAGGTTCGCGCCCTCGTCGTCCATGGCTTCGGTGACGATCGCCAGGCCCGTCTCGCGCTTGGCGAGCGCCAGCATTTCGAGGCCCTTCCGGCCGAGGCCCTGGAACGAATACGGCGAGCTCCGTGGCTTGAAGGCGCCGCCTCGCAGGGCCACAGCGCCGGCGGCCTTCACCGCCCGGGCCGCCTCGACGATCTGTTCCTCGGATTCCACCGAACACGGGCCGGCGATAACCGGCACTTCGTCGCCGCCGAAGCTCACACCGGGGGCGATCGTAACCACCGTCGGGTCAGGACGCCATTCGCGGGAGACCTGTTTATAGGGATTCGAGACGTGAATGACCTGGGCGACGCCGGGCAGCTCCTCGACCCGCGTGGAATCCACGCGGCGGTCGTTGCCGATCAGCCCGACGGTCGTGCGCTGAGCGCCCGGCATGGGTAAAGGCGTATATCCCATGCTGCGGATCGTCTCGCAGACCCGTTCGATTTCCTTGTCCGTGGCCCCTTGGGCCATCACTACCAGCATCCCACATGCTCCCGAAAAGGCCCCGGAATATACTCTTAGGGACCCTTATGACCCCGACCATGACCCGACGTTCCCCACTCATTCTCCTCGGCGCCGCCATCCTGCTCGGCGCCGCCGCCACGCCGATCTCGGCATGGCTGCAGCAACGCGCGTCGTACGACAAGTCGCTGTACAGCGCGATGCGCTACCGCTCCGTGGGCCCCAACCGCGGCGGCCGCGTGACCGCGATCGCCGGGGTGGTGAACGAGCCCCGGACGTTCTACATGGGCTCGACCGGCGGCGGCGTGTGGAAGACGCTGGACGCCGGCGCCACGTGGACGCCGATCTCGGACGGCCAGATCCCGCTCGGCTCCATGGGCGCGATCGAAGTCGCACTCACCAACCCGAACATCGTGTACGTCGGCACCGGGTCGTCCAAGATCCGCTCGAACGTCTCGATCGGGCGGGGGATGTACAAGTCAACCGATGCGGGTCGCACCTGGGCATTCAGTGGCCTGCGCGACGTCGGCCAGATCGCGACCGTGCGCGTGCACCCGCAGAACCCCGATATCGTCTGGGTCGCGGCGCTGGGTAACCCGTTTGCGCCATCCACCGAGCGCGGGATCTACAAGACCGTGGACGGCGGCAAGTCGTGGAAGCGCACGCTGTACGTCACGGACAGCACGGGGGCGGCCGATGTGGAGCTGGCGCCCGGGAATCCGAACGTCGTGTACGCGTCAATGTGGCGCGGCCAGCGCAAGCCCTGGACGATCGTGAGCGGCGCGAACGAGGGTGGGATCTACAAGTCCACCGACGGTGGCGAAACGTGGAGCAAGCTCGGTGGCGGCCTGCCCACCGGGTTGTTCGGGCGCTCGAATGTCGGCGTCTCCAAGGCGGCGCCGAACCGGCTGTACGCACTGATCGAGGCCAAGCCCGGCGGCGGCCTGTATCGCTCCGATGACGCCGGTGCATCGTGGTACTTCGTCAACGGCACGGCGAATCTCTGGACCCGACCGTTCTACTACACCACGCTCGGCGTGGACCCGAACAACGCGGATGTCGTTTGGGTTGGCGCCGAGGGGTGGTACAAGAGCACGGACGGCGGGAAGACGTTCCGGAGTTCGCCCGTCCCGCACGGCGATAACCACGAAGTCTGGATCAACCCGAATAACTCGGACATCATGATCCAGGCCAACGATGGCGGCGCCAACGTGTCGCTCGACGGCGGTCGCACCTGGAGTACGCAGTCGAACCAGCCGACCGCGGAGTTGTACCAGGTGTACGTGGACAACCAGTACCCCGCGCGGCTGTACGGCGCGCAGCAGGACAACTCGACGTTGATCGTGCCGACGAATCCAACGGGTGCCGGCTACAACGATGAATGGCGCGCCGGCCCGGGATGCGAAACGGGCCCGGTGCTTCCGCACCCGACCAACCCGGACACGGTGTACGGGTCCTGCAAAGGACAGTTCAGCCGGAAGAGCATGCGCTCAGGGCAAGAGTGGCAGAGCTGGGTGGGTGGTGAGTCGCTCTACGGCAACGGTGGTGCGACCCTGATCTACCGCTTCCAGCGCGTGTCGCCGATGGAGATCTCGCCGTTCAACTCGCGGGTGCTCTACTACGGCTCGCAGCACGTGCATCGCTCCACGGATGAAGGCATCACGTGGCAGAAGATCAGCCCGGACCTCACGGCGTTCCCGCCGGGCGAGCCGCAGCTGGCGAGCGGCTGGCCGATCACGCTCGACGTGACCGGCGAGGAGATGTACAGCACGCTCTACTCGATCCGCGAGTCACCGGTGCAGCGCGGCGTGATCTGGACGGGTTCGAACGACGGGCCCTTCTACGTGTCGCGCGACAACGGCGTGACGTGGACGAACGTCACGCCGAAGGACCTGCCGCCCGGCGGCCGCGTGCAGAACATTGACCCGAGCCCGCACCGCGCGGGCACCGCGTACTACGCGGTGTACCGGTTCCTGCTCGGCGACTTCAAGCCGTACATCTATCGCACCGACGATTTCGGCAAGTCGTGGACGCTGCTCACCACGGGCACGAACGGCATCGCCGCGGATGAACCGACGCGCGTGGTGCGCGAGGATCCCAAGCGGCCGAAGCTGCTGTACGCGGGCACCGAGTTCGGCATGTACGTCTCGTTCGACGACGGCGCCAACTGGCAAAGCTTCCAGTTGAACCTGCCCAACACGCCGGTGACCGACATCAAGTTCGCCGGTGATGGCGACATGGTGCTCTCGACCATGGGGCGCGGGTTCTACGTGCTCGACAACCTCACGCCGCTGCACCAGTTGTCGGATCGCGCCGCCAGCGCGGCCGCGACGCTGTACAAGCCGCGCACGGCGATCCGCGGCATGGGCGGTCGCGGCGGCCGCGCGGCGCAGTACCTCCCGGCGGGCGCGATGATTGACTACAACCTCGCGGCGGCGCCGGCGGGTGACATCAGCCTCGACGTGCTCGACTCCGCCGGGCGCGTGATCAAGTCGTTCACCAGCGCCGGTGGTGCCGCGCCCGTGCAGCAGGTGGTTGAGGCCGCCCCGGATGAAGACGGTGGCGGCGGTGGCGGTCGCGGCGGCGGCGCGCCCGCGCGGCTCACCAAGAACGCGGGCCACAATCGCTTCATGTGGGACTTCCGCTACCCCGGCGCATGGGCCGCAGCGAACCGGCCCGACGGCGGCAACGGCCCGCTCGCGCCGCCGGGACGCTACCAGGTGCGACTCAAGGTCGGCGACGCAACGCAGGTACAGCCGCTCACCGTTGCGCCCGACCCGCGCGTGACCCGCGATGGCGTCAGCGCGGCGGACCTGCGCGCGCTGTTCACGCACAACATGAGTGCGCGGGACCTGGTCAGCGAAGTGAATCGGACCGTCGCGCGCGTGCGCGCCACGCAACAGCGCCTGCGCGGCGCAACCGGCGCGGCGGCGGACACACTCCGGCAGGTGAACGAACTGGCGGCGAAGCTCATCACGCCACCGATTCGCTACAGCAAGCCGGAACTGCAGACGCACATCACCTACCTGTATTCCATGACGGGGCAGGCGGACCAGCGGGTGCCGAAGGACGCGGCGGACCGGCTGGTGGTGCTGAAGAAGCAACTCGCCGACATCCAGCTTTCCCTGACGAAGCTGCTTGGCCCGGCGATGTAGCGTTCAGCGACCCTTGAAGAGGATCTTGCGGACCGTCTCAACTCCGTCCGCACGAAAACGCACCAGGTATAGGCCAGCGGGGACGATCCGTCCCCGCTGGTCGGTGCCATCCCAGCTCAGTCGCGGGTCACAGCCGGTGTCGCTGCCCGGCGCCGCGCGGCCGTAGCGGCCGGCCGGCACGGTGCCCGAAACGTCGAGCCCGCGCCCGGGAATCAGCGTCGTCACCCGGTTGCCGCGCATGTCGAGGATCTCGAGCCGCACATCCGACTGGCGCTTGAGGTCGAACCAGAGGCAGGTGCTCGTGAGGCGCTCGTTCGGGAACGGGTTCGGGAAGTTCTGGTAGAGCACCGTCGCGAGCGGCGCGCTTGCGCTGAGGATGACGAAACTCGATGCGTTGATCAGGCGCACCGAATCGCCGGCCTGCGACACGGCGCTGACCGACCAACGGTACGAAGTGTTCGACTCCAGGTCAGTCGGCGGCATGTAGGCTGAGTCGCTCAGGGAGCCCGTCAGCACCGCGCGACCATCGCTCGAGTGCGAGATCACGATCGTGAACCGCCAAGGGCCGACCGGCGGGTACAGCCCGGCGGCCGACCACTGGAACGTCGGCCGGGCCGTCGTGACCGTGTTGCCGTTCAGGTTGTTGGGGAAGATCAGCGACAACCAGGCCGGCGTGCGGCGCGGGCCTTCGGCGTTGGAGATCACCGGCGTGTTCTGCGTCGTCCGCACTACCGCGCGCCACCAGATGGACGCCTGCTGCGGCAGCAGCCGGGGGATCGTGATCGTCGCCGCCGCGCCGGGCACGACGGTGTCCGCGAACATCGGGCCGCTGAAATCGGGCGTGAACGACACTTGCAGCCGGATATCGGCCGGCGGCGCCAATGCCGAGAAGCCGCTCGTCGTGATCGTGAAGCGGGGCGTCGCTTCGCGAAGCGGGTTGCCCGTCGGCCCGACCACCGTCACCGTGGGCGTCTGCGCGCCGCCGACGCTGGGAATCGCAATGAGGACTGCGCCGACCACCGCAAGCGCCTGCGCGGCGCGGCGCATCACGCGGCTGCGCCTGCCGCCGAGCCCGCCGGCCCGCTCGTCGCGTCTCCGTCGAGGTCCACCGCCTGCCCGCGCATCCGCACGCTGACCAGCGACGATACGCCCGGCTCCTGCATCGTCACGCCGTACACGGCGTCGGAGGCCTCGGTGGTGGTGCGCGGGTTGTGCGTGATCACGATGAACTGCGTGTTCTTCTTGAACTCGTTCAGCATGCGCACGAACCGCCCGATGTTCTGGTCGTCGAGCGGGGCGTCCACTTCGTCGAGCAGGCAGAACGGGCTCGGCTTCGTGAGGAAGATGCCGAAGAGCAGGGAGAGCGCCACGAGCGCCCGCTCGCCGCTGGAGAGCAGGTGGATGCGCTGCGTCTTCTTGCCCTTCGGCGAGGCGTGGATCTCGATGTCGCAGTCGAGCGGCGCATCAGGATTCTCGAGCCGGAGGTCGCACTCGCCGCCGCCGAACAACGTCAGGAAGATGTGCCGGAAGTGGGCGCGCACTTCGTCGAAGGTCTTGAGGAACATCTCGCGCGCCGTCGTGTCAATCTCGCGGATCGCCTGCTGCAGCGACTCGCGGGCCTGCGCGACGTCCGTGCGCTGCGTCTCGAGCAGTTCGAGCCGCTTCTGTTCCTCGGTGTGCTCCTCGATCGCGAGCGGGTTCACCGGCCCCAGCTGCTCGACCTGCGCGCGCAGCGCTTCGGCCTCGGTGCGCAGCGAATCGTCGTCCGTGTCGAGCGGCTCGTGCGTCGCCAGCATTTCGTCGAGCGGACGGCGCCACTCGGTCTCGAGTCGCTCCCGGATCGCGGCACGCCGGCCGCCGAGTTCGGTTTGACGGAGTTCGGCGTGGTGCAGGTCGTTCGCGAGCGTCGCCGCCGCCGCGCGGGCCGCCTCGAACGCGGCGTCTGCCGTGCGGAGCGACACGTCGGCGGCGCCCAGGGCATCCTCCGACTGGTGCAGCGCAGTTTCGGCGGCGGTCGCCGCTGCCTGCCGCGCGTCGAGCTCCACACGCCATTCGTCCACCTGATGCCCAAGTGCGGCGTCGTCCGTGGCGATCACATCGAGTTCGAGTTGCAACGAGGCCAGGCGCGAGCGCGCAGTCTCATGCTCTCGAGCCAGCCGTTCGCGTCGCTCGACGGCGACCGCCCGCTTGGCTTCCACCTGCGCGTGGTTGACCTGCGCGGCAGACCGCGCTTCACGCGCACTGTCCTGCCCACGCTCGGCGTCCGCGGCTGCGGTGCGGCCGGCTTCAACCACTTGGGTCGCGGCGGCGATACGCTGCCGTGCGTTGGCCATGGCGTCGGAGCCTTCGCCCACGCGAGTGGTGAGAGCGTCCTTCCGCCCCGTCAGCTGCGCCGACAGCGCGACGGCATCGGCCAGTGCGCGGCCAGCCACCTGGCGCGCACGCTCGGCTTCTGAACGGTGCCGCGCCGCCAACTCGCGTTCGCCGTGCGCGAGCGTCGCCGCTTCACGCGCCATGACCACGGCCTCGGTGGCCGCGGCAAGTGCGGCCTGCGCGGCCGCGATGGTTTCCGCCGCGGCGCTCTTGCGCCCGGCGAGTGAGGCGAGGTCAGCACGCAGCGCGAAGAGTTCCGCGCGGCGCCGGAGCGGACCGGCCGCGGATGTCGTACCCGGCAGCCACACGGCGCCGCGGGAATCCACGAATGCCGCGCCATCGTCCACCGGCTGCACCTTGCCCAGGAGCGCGCGGACCCACGCACCGCCCGCACCTTCGGCGCGCACCAGCGTGGCGAGTGCTTCGGGTGCGCCAAGCTGTTTGAGCGCGGGCGCATCCAGCGGCAGGAGGAGCAGGGCACCCGGGTGCGCGTTCGCGTGCCACCGGCGGATTCGCTCCGCCACGGCGGAATCGCGAACGACGACCGCATGGGCCGTCGCGCCGAGGAAGCGCTCGACCTGGCTCGCAGCGGCGGTATCGGCGGCAATGAAGTCCGTGAGCGGGCCGACGACCGCGCCCTCCCCGAACTGCTCCTTGTCGCGGAGCAAGCGCGCAGCAGCCGGGGCGAGCCCGACACGCTCGCGCTCGAGACCCTCGAGCCCGTCCACGCGCCCGGAGAGCGCGGTTTCTTCCTCGTCGAGCCGGCGCGCGTCCGCGCGCGCGTTGACTTCGGCGTCGTGCGCGGCGACTTCGGCGCGCTGCGCCTCGGCGAGCCGTCCGTCCGCGATCGTGGATTGCCGCTCCGCCTCGGCCAGCGCTGCATCGGCGGTGCCCAGGGCGGTCGCGGCCTCACGCTCCGCGCCCGCGAGCGCTTGGTGCTCACTCACGAGTGACGCGGTGCGCTGCACGACCTCGGCGAGTTCGCGGTCCGCCGCCTCGATCTCCAGTTCCAGGCGCCGCAGGTTGTCGTGCTCGCCACGCAGTGCCTGCTCAGCGGCCGCGAGTCGTTCACGGCTGGCCATGACTTCGTTCCGTGCGACGTCTTCGGCGGCGACCGCGGCATCGCGGGCCGCGGCCGCGCTCTCGACCGCGCGCGTGGCTGCCGCGACATCGGCGTCGGCGGCATTCACGTCGTTCTGGACGCGCTCGTCCTCCGCCATGCCGGCCGTGCGCTCCTGCTCAGCGCGCGCGAGTCGTTCCACCGCGTTGCGATGGCGCTCCTCCGCGACGGCGATGTCGCCCTGCAGCTTGAGCATGGACTCGCGGCGGTCGGCCGCCTCACGCGCGGAATCCGTGCGCCGCTGTTCCGCGGCCGCGCGAGCGCCCTGCGCCGATTCGCGTGCCGATCCGGCGAGCAGCTCCGAGGCCACGGCTTCCGGTTGCCGCACACGCAGGTCCCGCACCTGGACATCGAGCTGTTGCAGCTCACCGTGCCACGCGGACATCTCGCGCGCGGCCAGCGTGATTTCGACCGCGAACTTCCGCGCCATGATCTCGACGTGCCGCTCCGCCTTCTTGCGCTGGCGGGCAAGCGAGCGCACCTGCGTCGTGACTTCGCTGATCAGGTCGTCGAGGCGCGCGAGGTCAGCGCCCGTTTGCTCGAGGCTGCGTTCCGTGCTTCGGCGGCGGTCGCGATACAGGCCCACGCCCGCGGCTTCCTCGAAGAGCTCGCGGCGGTCGTCCGGGCGATCCGAGAGCAGGGCGTCAATCATCTTGCTCTCGATCACCACGCCACTCTCAGCACCGAGGCCCGTGCCGCGCACGAGGTCGTGGATGTCGCGGAGCCGGCACTGCGCGTTGTTCAGCAGGTATTCGCTCTCGCCTGAGCGCGAGAGCCGGCGGGTGATCACGACCTCGCGGAAGGGAACGGGCAGCTGGCCGTCGTCATTCTCGAAGAAGAGCGAGACTTCGGCGATGTTCACCGGGCGGCGGGCGGACGAACCCTGGAAGATCACTTCTTCCATCTTCGCGCCGCGCAGCAGGCGGGCGCGTTGTTCGCCCAGGACCCAGCGCACGGCGTCCGACACGTTGGACTTGCCGCAGCCGTTCGGGCCGACGATCGCCGTGACGCCCGGCTCGAACTTGAGTTCGGTCGAATCCGCGAACGACTTGAATCCCTGCAACTCCAGCTTGGTCAGCCGCACCTAGTTCGCTCTCCCAGTTCGGTACGCCACGATTGGCGTCCCGCCCATCCGTTGCACCGCCACCGCCATCGGAATCGCCTGCGCGAGTGAAGCGAACGCGCCCGCGTACACCCGCATCATGCCATCGTCCTGTCGCAGCGCATACGCCCGCACGCCCTTCGCCTTCCACACTTCGATCACCGCCGCCGCGCGTGCCGGCGCGGTGCTGTCGGCCAACAGCAGCGCGTACGGCACCCACACCACTGCGCCGTCACCACGTTCGACCGCACCGCTCGCGCGAAACGCATCCAGCGCGGAATCGGCCGCGAGCGGCGTCAGCCACGCACCAACGATTGCCTTGTGCCATTCGGCGATTTGTGCGGTGCCGCTCCGGGTTGCGACCGTCGCCACGGTCGCCGCCGGGAGCACGTGAGACTCCGCCGCATCGTCGAGCGTGGAATTTGCCATGGCTTGGGTGTTTGCCGCCATGAGTTCGATCGCATAGGCCACGGCGCGGGACGAGTCCCTTGACGGCAGGCGTTCCACCAGTTCGAACCGCGTATTGGTGGCGGCGTTGGCGGAGTCGCGCAGTATCGGGGCCTCCGGCTCCGCGCCGGCCTCGGTTGCTCCGGCCAGCTGGACGGTGCCGTCCGGGGCGTTGCGCAGCATGGTCCACCAGATTCCAGCGGCGCCGCCGAGGAGAATCGCGACCGATGCCGCGGCGAGTATCGCGCCTTTGGCGCCGGGCTTCGTGCCTCGTGCCGGGAGGGTAGCGGCCTCCGCGCCATCTCCTGACGACGCCTCGATCAGCATGCGAACGCCCGCGGGGGTCGGCAGGCCGGTTTCGGTGTGGATCAACCGTGCGCCGTGACCGCCGAGCACGGGAACGACCGGGGCTTCGGCCCGGGCCACCAGGATGAGCAGGCCGCCTGCGTCGGCAAAGCCGCGGATCAGCCGGCCCCAGCGTGCTTCGTCGAGCAGGGCCGGTTCCCGGTCCACCTTCGCACCGGCCGGGAGCACGAAGAGCCCCGACGCCCCGCCAACCGGTCGTGCGACGTCGCTCAGGCCCAGTCCGTCGCGGAAACACTCCGCGAGCCCGTCCGCGTCGTCGCCGCCCGCGAGTGCGTAGATGGGTTCGAGGTCGCCTGCCAGGTCGCCGATCGCGACGCGGCGGTCCTGGTTCGCACCGCGCGCGAGCGCGACGGCAAGGCGCGCGGCCAGTTGCATGTCACGCCCGACGACCACGACGGCGCTGACGCCGCGTGTTGCGCGTATGAGGGCTTCGAGGCGGTCGTTGCCGCTGGTGGCCTGTCCTGAGCCACGCGAGCGCGATCCGCCAAAGCCGATCACGGCGTGTCCTCGTACACCCAGTAGGGCAGGCCGGTGCGTCGGCCCGCGCGTTCCGCTTCTTCACGGGTCGCGAACGGCCCAGCGACTACGCGCCAGATCATCGTGCCGTCGCGAGGGGTCCCCACCACGCGCGCCGGTCGCCCGTCAATGCGAATCGTCGCGGCCTGCGCGCGGGCGCGTTGTTCATCGAGCAGCGCGGCGAAGGACAGCGTCCAGCCGGTCGGCGCTGCAGCCGGAGGCGGCTCGGCGCGTGACGGCGGCGCGGCCGGCGTTTGCACGGGCGCTGCGGCGGCGCGCGCGGGTTCATTGATGCGACTCGCTCCGGAATCCGGCGGCGCAACTGCGGCAGTATCCGCGGAATCGGCCTCAAACTCGACCGGGCGGTCCAGCCCACGCGCGCGCGGCCGGAAGCCGTTCCAGCGCACGAGCGACCAGAGATCGCTCGCACCGCCGGCGTACGTGCGCCGACGCTTGCCGCTGACCGGGTTCAGGTCCACGACGTCCGCGCTGTCGGCCATCAGGATCCAACCATCAGGGCCAACGAGCGGCAGGTCATTGCGCCATGTCGTTCCCAGCGTGGCGACGATG